>CAYRFI010000140.1:0-9845 GCA_964423595.1 uncultured Thermoanaerobaculia bacterium
ATTCAATACGGAGTCTGATGTCGATGCACTGATCGAAGCGGTGGGGGACGCGTACGAGAATGGGATTTCATGATTTCGGATTTCGGATTTCGGATTTCGGATTTCCGCCCTCCCTCCCTATTCTCTGGGTGTGAGCGGGGGATCATTCCGAATTCCGAATTCCGAATTCGGTATTTTGCCGGCAGGTTTTAGTGGCGCAGCGAGACCTTCTCCTCGTTTTCGGTACCGTGCAGCGCGTGATGCGCGTGGAGAGGGCGGCACGTGAAGCGGGGCTCGATGTCGACGCGGTTCCGGCGCCGAGATCGGTAAGCTCGCAATGCGGCGTGGTGCTGAAGGCGGTGGCCGAGGAGGCGGGTGCCCTTGAAGAAGTCCTTGACGGTATCGACCTCCAACCACAATCGGTGTGGCGTCGGCAGGGCGACGGCTGGACTCCCAGCGCCCTCGATGCGGTCGTCATCCACGACGTCGTCAAGCTGACGAAGGGCTCGGCCTATGGCGGTTGCGGCGCCAAGCTGGCCAAGGGCCTGCTGGAGAAGATCCTCTGCGGTCTGCCCCGGCTCGAGTCCGAGGATGTTCTGGTGGGTATCGAGTACGCCGACGACGCGGGAGTGATTCGGGTCTCCGACGAGATCGCGATCATCCACACCACCGACTTCTTCCCGCCAATGGTCGACGATCCCTACACCTTCGGCCGTATCGCCGCGGTCAACGCCCTGTCAGACGTGTGGGCGATGGGCGGCAAACCGCTGGCCGGGATGAATCTGGTCAGCTACCCGCTCGCCGAGCTCGGCGGTGAGGCCTTGAAGGAAATCCTCCGCGGCGGCCTGGCGGCGATGGCTGAAGCGGGCGCGGTTCTGGCCGGCGGCCACACGGTCGAGGGGCAGGAGCTGCTCTACGGCCTGGCCGTCACCGGCACCGTCCACCCAGAAAAGATCTGGCGCAACGCGGGCGCCGAACCGGGAGACGTCCTCGTGCTCACCAAACCCCTCGGTACCGGCGTCATCACCACCGCGGCCAAGGCCGAGATGGCCGACCCCGCCGATCTCTCGACCGCTCTGCGCTGGATGTCGACCCTCAATCGCGAAGCCGCCCAGGCCCTGCACGAGGTCGAGCCGCACGCGGTCACTGACGTTACGGGTTTCGGGCTCGCCGGCCACGTGGCGGAGATGGCCGCGGCGTCCGGTACCGCGGTCGAGATCGACCTCGGGTCCCTGCCCCTGTTGCCGGGCGCCCTCGAGGCCGCAGCGACCGGTCTGGTTCCCGCCGGCGCGGGCAAGAACCGGACCAGTGTCGCCGCCGTGCTCGAAATCGACGAGGGCGCCGATGAGCTTCGGGTCGACCTCTGCCTCGACCCCCAGACCTCGGGCGGGCTGCTGGCTGCCGTTTCACCCGAGCAGGCCGAGGCCCTGGTGCGCCGCCTCCCCGGCTCCGCGATCGTCGGCCGGGTTACCGAGGGCCCACCGGGAACGGTGAAACTCGTCCATTCGGATTAACCACAAAGACACCAAGAGCACGAAGAAAACACCAAGGAATTCTATTGGGTCTGGGGTTTCGAGTGTATCCCGGGCACGATGAAACGGCGCCCGGAAGGGCACAGGGTAACTCGTTCTCGGATTTGATTCGTCTTCTTTGTGAAGACCTTTGTGTCCTTGGCGTCTTCGTGGTTAGTCGGTCCTGATGTGCTGCAACAGTATGCCGGTGGCGACGGCGACGTTGAGGCTTTCGATGCCGCGCGACATGGGGATGGCCACCGTTCCATCGGCGAGCTCGGCGATATCCGGATCGAGCCCCACACCCTCGGCGCCGAACAGGAGGAGACAGGGCTTCGACGGCCGCCAGCCATCAATCTTCTCGCCCAGGGAATCGGTGGCCCAGACCTCGCCGCCGGAGTCTCTCACCCGTACCATCACTCCGGCCAAACCGACATCGTGACCGACGGGAATGCGGAAGACCGATCCCGCGGCGCCGCGAACGGCGCTCGCTCCGAAGGGGTCGGCGCAGTCCGGGGAAAGCAGCACGGCTTCCGCTCCGAGACCGGCCGCCGACCGGATGATGGCGCCGACATTGCCCGGATCCTGAATGCGGTCCAACCACAGGGCAACGCCGCCTTCCGCCGACCACTCGGGCCAACGCGGCTCCTCGGCGATTGCGAGCACTCCCTGTGGATTTCGGGTTGGTGCCACATCAGCGAGCACAGAGGCTTCGAGCTCGAAGACCTCCTCGGCCGACTGCCGCCACCCCACCGCCTCGAACTCGCCGCTGATCTCGGGCACCAGATAAAGCTCGCGAATGGGAACGCTCCAGCGCACCAGATCGGAGACCAACCGGCGCCCATCGACCACGACCTCGCCGTCTCGACGGTGCTTGACCCGCTTGCGCAGCTCCTTCACACGCCTGCTGTGCCGCCCGAGCCTTTCGATGTCTTCTTGATCGGCCATGTGAACCCGCCTATTCCAGTCTAACCACGAAGACACCAAGGACACCAAGTATTCACAAAGAAATGACGTGATATGAAAGAAGCGGAGGAGACTCCGGTACGAACGGTGACTCACGTCCTCCCCTCGGAAAGGCGCGGTGGGCGCAGCCCAACGTGGCTTTCCGAGGGTGGGTGGGCGGGGGGTGGGGGCGGGTTCAAAGCGAATGACATCGATGAATAGGATGCCCGCCCGCGCGCCGTAGGCGCGCAGCGGACGAGGTCGGAGCGACCGACGAGCGCGCGCTCGGAGGGCGCGACGACCGAGGACGCGTGCCGCGGGCCTTGCCCGTGGTGGGCGGGCATTTGGACGCGGACTCGGACGCGGATTCAGCAATTCGCGCAGCGAATTGCAAGTGGATATTTTCACAATCATTTGAGATAATCCGGCTTCCGTCGCAGGATGCGGCGGCAGAAGGGAAGTGGCGGCCATGAGCCTCTCCTTGATCGCCAAGTCAATTGGCGAATCCGCAACCCTCAGACTGAACGAAGTCGCTGCGATATTGCGCGCCAAAGGTGACCCGGTGATCCACCTCGGTGGTGGTGAGCCGAAGGGCAGGGCGCCGATCGACGCGATCCTCGCGGCCACCGCATTGATCAACTCGGGCGAAGTCCGCTACACGCCGCCGGATGGCATTCCCGCGCTCAAACAGGCCATCATCCGCTACACCGAGGACTTCTACGGTTGGCGTCCGGCGCCGGAAAACGTGATGGCTTCGGGCGGCGCCAAGCAGGCCATCATGTCGGCCCTGCACGCCATCCTCGACCCGCAGGAAGAGGTCATTTTCCCGGCGCCATACTGGGTGTCCTATCCGGAGATGGTCAAGTTGGTCGGTGCGGTGCCGGTCCCGGTTCACCCCGAGGACGGCAGCTTCATCCCGCGCATCCAGGACATCGAGCAGGTGATCGGCTCCTACACCAAAGCGGTGATCATCAACAGCCCGAACAACCCATCCGGCGCGGTCTACCCGGCCGAGTTCGTCAAGGCTGTCGTCGAGCTGTGCGAGAAGCGCGGCCTGTGGCTGATCATGGACGACATCTACCACCGCCTGATCTACGACGGCCGCAAGCCAATCAATCCATACGACTTCGCTTCCGACCGCACCGATAACTCCAAGCTCATCATCATCAACGGCGTCTCCAAGCAGTACGCCATGACCGGTTTCCGCATCGGTTGGGCAGTGGCCAACACCAAGCTGATCGAGGTCATGACCATCATTCAGGGACACGAGACCTCGGGCCCGTCGGCCGTGCTCCAGCACGCCGCAGCGGCCGCGATCAACGGCGTCCAGTCATCGGTGGACAGCTTGTGCACGACCCTCGAGAACAACCGCAACGTGCTGATCCAGGAGCTCAAGGCGTTCGACGGAGTGCGCCTCGAGGAGCCCGGCGGCACCTTCTACTCCTTCCCCGATTTCAGCCACTACGGCAAGGACTCGGTCAGACTCTCAAATTTTCTGCTCGAGAAAGTCCAGGTGGTGACCGTCCCCGGCATCGAGTTCGGCAAGGAAGGCCACCTCAGACTCAGCTTCTGCGGCTCGATCAAAGACATCACCGACGGTATCGAACGCATCAAGTGGGCCCTCGACCCCAACGCCCCCAACGAGCTTTACATCGGTGAACGCAAGCTGGTGAGGGACTGGTCATGAGCAAATACCTGAAGTTCAAGACACCCGCCACTGACCAGGCCGGAGACCTCAAGAGTCGTTACGGTCTGAAGAACCACGGTCTCGTCCACCTCGATCGCGTGTATTGGAACCTGCCGGTGGCGGCTCTCTACGAAGAAGCGACGTTCCGTAATGAGGGTTTCGTCGCTCACGGTGGCCCGTTGGTGGTCAACACCGGTAAGTGGTCGGCCCGTGCTGCCCAGGACAAGTTCGTCGTTCGCGAGCCGTCGACCAAGGACAAGATCTGGTGGGGCGAGTACAACCGGCCCTACGAACCCGAAAAGTTCTCGACTCTCTACTCCCGGGTGCAGTCGTACCTCCAGGACGAGGAACTTTTCGTCCAGGACTGTTTCATTGGCGCCGATCCCGAATTCCGGATGCCCATCCGGGTGATCACCGAGGACGCGTGGCAGTCGATATTCGCCCGCAACATGTTCATCACTCCCAGGACTCAGGAGGAGTACCAGAACCACGTGCCCGAGTTCACGGTTATCGCCGCGCCGTCCTTCAAGGTCGACCCGAGGATCGACGGCACACGGTCCGATACCGCCATTGTCCTCAACTTCGCCGAGCGTATGGCCCTGATCTGCAACTCGAGCTACGGCGGCGAGATCAAGAAGAGCATGTTCACGGTCATGAACTATTTGCTGCCTCTCCGGGAAGTCCTGGCCATGCACTGCTCGGCCAACGTCGGCGACGGCGGCGACGCGGCGCTCTTCTTCGGCCTTTCGGGCACCGGCAAGACCACCTTGTCGGCCGACCCTAAACGCCGGCTCATCGGCGACGACGAGCACGGCTGGTCCGACGACGGCGTCTTCAATTTCGAGGGCGGCTGCTACGCCAAGGTCATCCGGCTGTCGGCCGAAAATGAGCCCGAGATCTACGCCACCACCCGTCGCTTCGGCACCATCCTCGAAAACGTGGTCCAGGACATGACATCCCGTCGGCTCGATCTCGATGATGACCGTTTCACCGAGAACACCCGCGCCGCCTACCCCCTCGAGTTCATCCCCAACGTCGTGCCCGAGGGAATGGTCCGGTCGCACCCGAAGAACGTCATTCTGCTGACCTGCGATGCGCAGGGGGTGCTACCACCGATCGCCAGGCTTGACCCCGAGCACGCGGTCTACCACTTCATCTCCGGCTACACCTCGAAGATCGCCGGCACCGAGATCGGTCTCGGCATCGAGCCCGAGATCGCCTTCTCGGCCTGCTTCGGCGCGCCGTTCATGGTCCACCATCCGTTCACGTACGCGGACATGTTGCGGGCCAAGATGCTGAAGCACGGCGCCACCTGCTGGCTGGTCAACACCGGGTGGGTCGGCGGCGGTTGGGGGGTCGGCAAGCGGATCTCGATCCGCCACACCCGCAATCTGCTCAACGCCGCCCTCGAGGGTAAGCTCGATGATGTGAAGTATCGCAAGGACAAGCTCTTCGGATTCGAGGTGCCGCAGTCCTGTCCCGATGTGCCCGAAGACGTCCTCGACCCTTCCACCTCATGGGGCAACAAGAATGAGTACTGGAAACGATACGACGCGCTCGCCGCGCGCTACATCGAGAACTTCAAGCTCTATGCCGACGGCTGCACGCCGGAGGTCCTGGCGGCGGGACCGAAAAGGCTGAAGGACACGAAGTAAATTTCGGATTTCGGATTTCGGATTTTCCGTCCGCCCACCCGACGCGTTCAACGTCATGGGGGGGTGGAATGGGAATTCCTTATTCCGCATTCCTAATTCTCAGCGGTTGTCGTGCAGGGTCGGGAAGCGGGTCGTCACAAATGGTCCCGGTGGTTGGAGCGGCGAGACCGGTCGAGCCGGGGCAGGCTTCGCCGGCGCGTAGGACAGGTGGAGCGCCACCCAACAAAAGGCACTCAGCAACCAGGCGATGAGGAGAAAGACAGCCGCCGCCGGTCCATCGTAGAACAGCGGCAGCACGAGCAGCGCGAGCCCGGGAAGAACCCAGAAAATGAACGGTACGAACGAACGCACAGGCTGTCGCAGTGCCGCCGCCATTCCGCGCGCCCACGCCGCCATGGCCGAGCGTCGACCGGGCTCGCCCACAAGCCACGCCCCGCGCAGGGCAGCGATCCAGACGAGAACTGTCGCGACGACGGTCACGACGGATCCGAAAATCAGTAACGGCAGCAGGAATCGTTCCTCGACTTGGGCCAGCAACGGCAGCCAGGGAGCAGTCGCGACGATCACCTGCAGGACGAGCGCCAGCAGAGCGAGACGCGCATATCGCCACCACGCCGCCAGACCGTGGCCGAGAATCTGTGCGAGACGAGCTGCTTCCGTTTGAGGGTCCAGCCACCAGCGCACCGTTCCCGCATGCCACAGGACCCACCATGCGATCACGAGAAAGCACCCACACGCGAGAGCCACCGCAAGTGGCGCCGCGACGGGGCGCATGATTTCGAAGAATACGACCAGATCTTCGCCGGCGCCGAGCCCCCCGGCCGGCAGATGTGCGCGAGCCGGACCCGCGGTCACCTGCACGATGATCTGAGCTGGTATCAGCACAACGATCGACACGAGCCACACACCAACCACCAACCTGTGAAGGCGCGCGGCAAGGCGAAGGCCGGCAACGACCGACGGCGTGCCGGCCATGGTCAGCTGAACCTCAGAAACATGTAACCCGCCAACCTGAATCCCTCACGGATCCACCACAGCGGGTGATCAATTGCAGCCACCTTGTCCCGCCAGTAGTTGTCGGCGCGGTTGGTCTCGAGCACCCATACCACGTCGGGGTCGATGACGACCTGCTCGAGCCGGCTCGAGCCCCGCAGCCGCCACCGAACCCAGCGCGTCTGGCTGTCCCAGATCCTGCGCTCGACGGTGCCGTCCGACCACCTCAGCTCGACATCCACAGGTCCGACAAAGTCTCCGCGCCGCGCGAGCTGAAGATCCACGAGCCGTGAGTCACCGGCAGATTCCTCGGAGGATTCCCCCTCCCCTACTTCACGCCATCCTTCACCGTCCCAACTGAAGCCTTCGGCCGGTTGCGACCGCCGGTGGCGCACGGCAAGCACCGACCAGTCGGGCACGGCATCGCCATAGACCGCCTGGTCGAAGAACGGCCCGAGGTCCCATCCGGAGGTCTCGCTCAGGACCTCGACGAGGTCGCTCCCGGCCGGGTGCCTGAAACTGAAGCGCTCGACGTATGTCCGTATGCCCCTGGCCATTGCCTCGGGACCGATCAGGCCCTCGACGGTTCGAAGCGCGAGGGCCATCTTGGTGTACGAGGCGAGGACGTAGTCCTGCTGGCGGCGATACTCCCATGCTTTCCTGGCCACGGTCACAGGCAGGCGCGGGACTCCGAGCGACAGCCGTTCGGCGCCCCAAAAGTCAAAGGCGACAATCTCCGGCACGAGGCGGTCGGCGGCGATCGCGGCCATGCACGAGACCTCCGCGTAGCTGGTAACGCCCTCGTCGAGCCAACCCTCCTCGAACTCGTTCGAGGCGAGCAGACCCTGGAAATACTGGTGGCCGTACTCGTGGACCGTCAAAGCCTCGATGTCCGACGACCATGAGAAGGGAGGGAAGGCATCGAGACGGTCGGCGCCGGTGGCGATGAAGTTCGGGTACTCCATCCCTCCGGCCTCCTCGGCACCCGCCGGGGGCGACACGATGGTCAGCTGGGGATACGGGTAGGCGCCGTAGAAGAGACCGAACCATGCAACCGAAAGACGGGCAGCGCGCACCATCCGCGGCACCATCTGCCTCTGCTCCCGCGGCACAATAAGACGCAACCGCATGGGCGGGAGTTCGAGATCGGCGGCGCCCCGATCGAGCAGGGTGCGCGCCCGCTCCAGCCACCGCATCGGGACGTCGCGCCCGGGCTCGAAATCGGTTTCCACGACCTCCATGAGATCGGGCGGCGCCGTGCACCAGGCAAAATCGTGGACCCGCTCGGCGCGGTAGGTGAGAGTCCGTTGACCCGCGCCCGGCGTGCCGTTTCGCACCTCGAACCCGGTGGCGCCGACAACCCAGTCCTCGGGAACGGTCATCGATACCTCGTAGCTCCCAAAGTCGGCGAAGAACTCCGATGCGGCGTGGAACTGGTGGCAGTTCCAGCCCAGCTCACCCTCGAAGACCGCGAGCTTTGGGAACCACTGGCCGACGAGGTGGAAATCTCCCACGAAACCGGTGCGAGCGATGATCCGCGGCAGCTGAGCCTCGAATTCGACCTCAAGCTCGATCACGCCGCCCGGCTCCACCACCTTCGGCAGCGCAACACGGGCAACGGTGAAGTCATTCGGATTGTCGTCGTCCGGTCGCACGAACTCGATCGCCGGCCGAAGGTCGCTGCCATCATCGAGTAGCAGTCGACCGATTCGGATCCATCCCCAATTCCCCTTTGATTCGGCTCGATTTCGCAACGACCGCCCTTGGAGCTCGCGCATGAAAGTGGTCCGAGAGCCGGCGAAGGCATTCAGGTAGAGGTGGAAAAAGAGCTCGTCGGTGGCGGCATCGGTGCGGTTCGTCCAGCGGATAGTCTCGACGCCCTCGAGGCGATGGGCTTCGGGATCGAGGGCTACGTCGATTGAGTAATCCACGGTGTTCGCATCGGCCGGCAGGGTTGTTGGCCACGCGCTGCCTGCAACCATGAGGGCGGCCAGGAATAAACCGCAGCCGCTCGTGATTCGTAAAACCATATAGGGAGTTTACTCCGAGCCGGACCATCGGACTGGATCGGTTGCCCCGGAAAGCAGAATTTTGATGCGACGCGTCCTTTTGATTGTGATTGTCATGTTGGCGGCAATTGCCGCCGACGCTGGTGAGGTCAAGTTCTCCCTCAACCTCGACGCTTTCAAATGGACGCCTCACCAGGATGCCCGCACCAAGGCCCGACTCGCCGAATGGAACGATCCGATGGGGCGCATGTTGTACCACTTCAACCAACAGCAGGCGTGGATCATGGGCGGCACCATGCCGGGCAGCGAACGTGACAGCGGAGTTGCGGTTCGGGTCAAGGCCCAGAACGGCCTTCCCCTCAACCTGGTTGCCGCGACCATCCAGGGCAACCTGGATGTGGCGCACCAAAACCTGGTCTGGTTCGGCCCGCGAAAGGTCAGCAATGAGGAGCTCGCCGCGATGCCGCTCGAGGAGCGGCTGGCTGAATTGCTCAGCCGCCGCTTGGTGCCTCGGTAGAGATGCTGTCAGCTCTCAGCCTTCAGCTTCTCCACCCACCCCAAAAAACCGTGCTGGATTGACCAATTTCCCAGAGCCGGCGGAGGTTTCGGGGGTGCACCCTGTCCCTCACCCTTTGTGATGAGCTGATTGCTGATAGCTGAAGGCTGAAAGCAATGCTTAGAGCATCGCCTTGAGATTCTTGGAAACTTTGAAGCGAACACTTTTCGACGCAGAAATCGTAATCGCCTCGCCCGTCGCAGGGTTTCTGCCTGCCCGCGCCGGCCGCTCCGAAATCTGGAAGGTACCGAAGTTGGGAACTGTCACCTTGTCGTTTTTCGTCAACGCCTCACTCACGAGCTCGAAGAGGAGATCGTAGGTCATCGCCACCTGGGTTTTGGGGTATCCGGTGAGTTCGGCAACCCGGTCCACGATTTCAGCCTTGCCAGCCATGGCTCGTCCTCCTCGACGTTTCAGAGTACTCATCCACCCTAGCCTACATGTCTCACCAGCTCTCTGCTGCGGCCGGAAATCTGCAGCAATCTGCGGCGTTTGCTCCCATCGGGGTGC
>CAYRFI010000141.1:0-9817 GCA_964423595.1 uncultured Thermoanaerobaculia bacterium
GCTAGCTAGCTCGGCTCTGTCGATCCTGCGTCCACCAGCGTTCCGGGATCGATACCGATCGATCTCAGCGCCGCGCTCCAACGCTCTTCGACGGGCACGTCGAAGATGATCGATGTGTCGAGCGGAGCGATCACCCAGGAGTTCTCCTCGATTTCCCGCTCCAGCTGCCCCGGATACCAGCCCGCGTAGCCGAGCAACAGGAAGTACCGCGTGTCGCCAACCTGCCTGGTCAGCCGCGTAAGGGTCTCAGTGCTGCCGGAAACCACGATCGATTCCGCAATGGCGATTTCATCGTCTGCAACCCGGTGGTGGCCGCGTTCGAAAAGGACGAAACCGTGGCTCGGTTGCACCGGGCCACCCCCGAATACTTCCGGGAAGTCTCCTGGCACGGCCTCTTCGCCGAGCTCCTGCAAAACCTCGCGGAGATCGACAGCGAGAGTGCGGTTGATGATCAGCCCGAAGGCCCCCTCATCGTCGGAGTGAACACCGAGAAGCACGACCGCCTGCCAGAAATTCGGATCGGCCAGGTTCGGCATTGCGATCAGCAAGTGGCCTGCCAGTGACTGCGGCGTGGTCTTCATTCGGTCATCCTATCAGCAGCTTGCGACGTCTGACGTGTCAACTGAACTGTTCGGAGCATCGCTGCGCCCTCCTGAATCCCGAGCGGTCTCGGGGGTCGCGGTCGGCCGAAATCGAGCGTCAGGCGGTGACCGGGAAGATCCCAGCTGATGACGAAGCCATCGTCATCCGAGGCGGCAGTCTGGCTGGGCGGCCCCCAGGCGGCGATGGCGGCGGCTGGTGTCAGGCGCCAGTCCAGAGTGTCGCCGAATCGGATCCGGTACGGAGTATATCGGATGATGTTTTCGGCCTGGAGCAGGATGTCATCGAGTTGTTGCTCGGTGTCAAAACCGAAAGCCCAGATGAGGGCCGGTCCAGCGCTGGCAGTCAGGGCGGGTGCTTCCGGGTCAGATGATCGTGCATCGAGTCTGGCGACCGCGTCGCTCCGGCTATCTCCCAGACCGACACCGAGAACGCGTGCCCTCTCGATGTCTATCAAGAGATCGACGGAGAACTCCTCGATAATCTCGTGGACCGTGGGATCGGTCAGAAACCGCCTCTCTCCAGGCAGGGTGACTGCGAAGTAGAGATCGCGCGCGCCACTTTTGAGAATCTCGCGCAGGATAGCGTAAGCCTGCCCCGAATCGCCCATGAGATAGGAGGTTGCCTCGAGATATATCGCGGTTTCGGCCCGTTCGGGCCGCAGGCGAACCGCCTCACGGAAGGCGTGATGCGCTTCCCCGTAGCGCCCGAGGTGGAAGTATGCCCTGCCGATCTCAGCCGCTGTGATGTAACGGATTTCCGGATCATCACTGGCGTTGAACGGTGTGAGAATCTCAATGACTTCGTTGTAGCGATGGTTGAGCCCGGCTTCGCGGGCGCTTTCGAGTGCACTTTCGAAGCCGACTGCCGCCTGGCAAACGCCGGCTAAGGCTGTGAGCAGCAAAGTCAACATGGCGGTCAGGATCTTCACAGGGGAACCGTATCTCGAATCCTCGATGGCGTCCATGACTGACCTCATATTTGGGCCGAATTCGAGCGGTAAGCGTGTAGTCTACTATTGGTCTATGTCGCCGCATCAGCAGCTCCGCATCACTCCGCCCGGCCAACCGCTCGGAAACGAGGTCGAGAAAAGGCTCCGCGCGGGCCTCGAGGTATGCCCCGACCTGGCCTTTGCCTACCTCGTCGACGTCGAAGTCTGCGAACAGGGTGAGGGTCCGGGTATGGTGCTGTTCGTGTGGCTCGAGCCGACCGCGATGAGGTCGATGCGTGCGGCCCTCAACCTGGTTTCCGAAACCGTCGCGAAAACGCTGCCCGGGGACCGTTTTCTCGACGTTGTGATCCTCAATTCGGCGCCCGAGTTGCTGGCTGACGTTGAGCGGGCCGGGTGCCTGTTTGCCGAACCGCATCCTGATGAGCGGCAGCGTGTGTTAGCTGCGGTTCTTGACGACGCTACCTAAGGGTGCCAGATGGAATGAGTAGGCCGGTCTCCTAAACGGCGTAGCACAATGCTCGCCAAATCTAATACGGGCTCGAGGCCCAAGATAAGGAGACCGGCATGGAGTATTGTGGCATCGACCTCCACGTTTCGTACAGTCAGATTTGTGTTTTGGACGAAGAGGGCGAGGTAATGGAGACCTCGCGGGTGAGGACGTCGCGCCCAGCGCTGACAAAGTTCTTTGCCTGCCGGGATCAGATGCGGATCGTTGTTGAAGCGGGTGGGTCGTCTCCGTGGGTATCGCGGTTGCTGGAGAGGCTGGGACACGAGGTGATCGTATGCAGCCCACGGCGGGTGCGTCTGATCGCAGAGAGCACCCTCAAAAACGACAAGGTCGACGCCGAGGTGTTAGCGCGGCTACTGCGGATCGATCCAGTCTTTCTGACCCCGGTGCGCCACCGAAGTGAGAAGGCGCAGCTGATGCGTTCGAAGCTCCTTGTCAGGCGGAGCCTGGGAGAGGCACGGTCGAAATGGATCAATACCGTGCGTGGCCTGCTGCGCGCCTTCGGCTACCGGGTGTCGGGGAACGCATCACACACCTTTACCGGGCGTGTGGATCGGATGAATCTGCCTGACGAGCTTCTCGAGGTGATCGAGCCGCTGCTGGAGCAGCTGGATCTCGTGAGCGGTGAGATCGCGCGGCGAGACGAAGAGCTCGCCGGCATGGCTCGGGAGATCCCGGCGGTGGATCGCCTGCAGCAGATCCCAGGAGTGGGCCCGATCACCTCACTCTATTTCGTGCTTTCGATCGACGATCCCCATCGTTTTCGAAGAAGTCGTGATGTCGCTGCCTTCCTCGGTCTCAGACCCGTGATGCGGGAAACAGGAGACACGTCGCACTACGGACGGATCACCAAAGAGGGGGATTCAGAGATGCGGCGCCTCTTGGTCCAGGCGGCGCACGCGATGATGATCACCCGCGCGGACTGCGCGCTCAAACAATGGGCGAAAGAGATCGAAGGACGACGCGGAAAAGGAAAGAAATCCGTCGCTTTGGCTCGAAAGCTCGCGGTGCTGATGCACCACCTTTGGGTCACTGGTGAAGACTTCGAAGCGTTTCCAAAACAAAAGGCTGCGTGAAATCACCAAAAGGAGAAAACCGAAACCGCAATCATGATCAGTTGGAAGCTCTCGATGATCTCGTCGCACAGATACGGGCGACTCCGTTCGGACCTTGGACGAGCGACGCGGCTTCCCGCCGCATCGCCGGCAGTCCGCGTGCCAGATGGGAGCGCCCCCCTCTGTCGGAAACCATAATGCACCGGTCGCAGAGCGACCATCAGAGTGCGAATAGAAGCATGACGGCAGGGTCAGCGCGAGAGCTACCGAAAACTCAAGGAGGTCCACACTCGACGATCATCGCAACCACTTGACGAAACCGGCCTACTCATAGAAGGTCCATAGTTCAGACGTGTTTCCTTGTCACCTGAACGGGCCTGGGCTCGTCATACCAGGCATCGGAGGCACGGAACTACGGACCTGGCACCCCGGCGCTTGCCTTGAGTGCCAGACCGCTCGTACAATGGGCGCCGGCACAACGAGGAGAAAAAGATGGAGATCGAACGGTTGGAGGAGAAGGGCGTTACCGTCGTTGCGGTGCGCGGCGTCATCAACTTCGGCGAATCGGCTCGCCAGTTCTCTTCGTACCTTGCTGATCTGCTGGATTCCGGGGTGCCGTCAGTCCTGATCGACATGTCGGGGATCGACCACGTCGATTCCACGGGCCTCGGCGAGTTGGTGGGTTACCTGCAACGGTTCGAAAAAGAAGGGCGGCGCCTGGCCTTGTTTCGGCCGCACCAGCGGATTCTCAGCCTTTTGCGCCTGACTCGCCTGAATGAGATCTTTTCGATCTTTGAAGAGCGCAGCGAAGCCATCGAGGCGCTTCAGTCGTCAGACTGAGATTTCGTACCTCCACCCGAAAGGATCGTCCTGCACCCCTGTCTGGATATTCACCAGTGCATCGTAAAGCTGCTGCCAGCGGTCGTCGAAGGCGAAATCCCAGCTCCGGTCGCGATCGACGATTCGCGACACCCAGCACAGCACAGCGGCTGTACCACAGCAGGCGGCGGCCGAGATATCGTCGAGCTCGTCGACCGCGATCTTCCGTTCCTCGGTCGGCCAATGGAAGATTCCGTCTGCGATTTCGAGTAACGACACGCGAGTGACCGAGCGCAAGATGCTCGGAGAGTCGGGCGTGATGAGGGCGTCGCTCTTGAAAGCCAGAAAGTTGGCGGCGCCGATTTCCTCGATATAACGATGTTCCACTGGGTCGAGGTAGATGGCGTCAATGAAGCCCGCGTCCTTGGCCTCGGCTCCCGGATGAAATGAGGCGGCGTAGTTACCCCCCGCCTTTACGTGGCCGGTTCCATGTGGAGCTGCGCGATCGAAGCGACTGACCATAAAGGACTTTCCCTGGTCGGGGCCGAAGCCGCCCTTGTAGTAGGGTCCGACGGGAGTCACGAAGATCCGGAAAACGTATCTATTCGCCGGTTTGACACCCACGTTGTCGCCGACGCCGACGTACATCGGCCGCAGGTAGAGGGCGGCGCCGCTGCGATGAGGCGGGATGTAGGGGTGATTGGCCGCGACAACTTCCTCGATGCCACGGAGAAAGAGCTCCTCGGGAACCTCCGGTCCTTGGAGGTAGCGCGCGCCTTCGTTGAGCCGACGAGAGTTGTCGATGGGACGGAACGCGTACACTTTGCCATCGGCGGCGCGCTGCACCTTCATGCCTTCGAAGAGCTGTTGGCCGTAATGCAGGCACTGGCTTCCCTCGGAGAGATGCATGGTATTGTCCTCGACGATTCCCCGCACACGCCACACGCCGTGTTCGAAAATCGCCTCGAAACGATATGGGCAGGCGATGTAATCGAAACCCAGATTTGGGAAGTCAAGGGCGGCGGTCTTACGCTCTCCCGGGAAGTAGTACCGCGGTTTGCTCATTCAATACTCCTTTCTACGGGGCGTCCGGGTGGTCGACTTGAAGCGTCCCGAGAATTTGACGCATTCGCCAGGCGACGACACCCGGGGGGACAGGATAACCGGTCCCGACCCCTTTGCGCCACTTGAGGTCACATGCGGGCTGAGGGAACATGAGTGCCAAATCGGCGGCGATGTGTCATCGTCAGGAGACATCCAGGCGCTGAGGTTGGAGATGAAATCTCGGAATTTCTGGCATAGAGTTTGCAAACCTATTGTTGATGCTAGGAAGGGAGAACCCATGAACACTACAAAACGTGCTTCGATCATCGCCGTCTTATCTTTGGCTGGTCTCGCCATGTCCCTCGTCAGCTGCTCGTCCGCCACGCCGACCGAAACACCCGGTGTCGAACGTGTAGGTCGCACCGTTCTCAGGCAATACGGTCCGGAGCTTTGGACGGTGCTCGGCTACCGATTCGCGACCTCCCAGGTCGGCGAGGAGTGGATGATTCTCGAGGTGGCTCTGAGCTCACCCGGCGGTCAGACCGCCAAAGTCACCCGCGAAAATGTCTTCCTCCGCACCCCGGATGGCAACAGGCTGCCCCTGCCGACCCAGAAGGAGTTCAGCGAGGCCTACGGTTCGCTGCGCTCGACAATCGCCAGGGCCGATATCGATCGTGATCCGTTGAATTACTTCCCGCATGACCGGGAACCCTGCGACATCCGGTTCTTCGTGACACCGGGTGCCGGGGTTGTCTTTGACGAGGTTGTTTTGAACGATCGACGGGCTTGTGTGGGCCGATTCTATTTCAAGGTTCCGGGCGGCATCCAACCGGGTCGCTGGGTATTTGGGATCGACCTGCCCGAAAGCGAGATCCGGATTCCGTTCGAGCTAGGGGAGTAGCTTGTTTTTCTCCCCGCGCCTTTCTTTCGCCGGCCAAAACCGTACATAGGCCGAAATTGGGGGCGGTGAGAAAAACTAGGGGAACAGCCCCCGATGCAGGTACACACTTGCAATCTTGTCGATCGCGCTGATCATCGAGGCGGTGCGGAGGTCGATGCCTTCGTGTCGCCGTTTGATTTCCCGGATCTCGTTGTAGGCCCTGATCATGGTCTCCTCGAGACCGGAATTGACGAGGTCGATTTCGTCGGCCCCACGCGCGAAGTCATTGATTTCACTGTCGCTGAACGAGGTCCCTGTGGCCTGTTCGATGGCGTTGAGGATCTGTCGTGCCGCCTTTTCCTCGAACCGTTTCTCCATACGGCCGAAACGGACATGCTGGAGGTTCTTGAGCCATTCAAAATAAGAGACCGTGACCCCGCCGGCGTTGATGAATGCGTCCGGTACGACCATGACGCCACGCTGGTGGAGGCATTCGCTGGCCTCGGCCGAAACCGGGCCGTTGGCGGCCTCGGCGATGATCTTGGCCTGGAGGCGTGGCGCGTTTGCCATCGTGATGGCGTTTTCCAGCGCCGCCGGCACCAGGATGTCGCAATCGAGCTCGAGTCCGGCGTCACGCTTTTCGAGATTTCGAGCGCCCGGAAAATCGAGCAAGGAGCCGGTTTCGCGCCGGTGAGTCATCACGTCTTCGACGTGCAATCCGTTTGCTGAGGAGACGGCCCCCTCGTACTCGACGAGACCGACGATGGTCGCGCCTCCCTCCTCCTCGAGGAATTTTGCGGCATGGTAGCCGACGTTGCCGAGGCCCTGCACCACCACTCGTTTGCCCTCGAGGCCGGGGATCAAACCGAGAGGCCGCATATCGCGACCGAGACTGCAGACCTCACGCAGGGCGTAGAACACGCCCCGCCCGGTGGCTTCGGTTCGCCCCTGAATTCCTCCCTGCTGGATCGGCTTTGCGGTCACACAACCGAGCCCGTTGATGTCCTGGGGAGCGAGGGTGGCATAGGTGTCGGCGATCCAGCCCATTTCGCGGGGGCCGGTGGCAAAGTCCGGCGCCGGCACGTCGAGAGCCGGGCCGATGAAGTTTTTCTTGAAGAGCTCGAACGTGAAGCGACGGGTGATCCGCTCGAGCTCGCGCTCGGAGTACTCGTGGGCCGAGATCTTGACCCCGCCTTTGGCGCCGCCGAAGGGGACGTCGACGATCGCGCACTTGTAGGTCATGAGAGCGGCCAGCGCCATCACCTCGTCCTCGTTGACCATCGCAGCGTAGCGGATGCCGCCCTTGGTCGGCAGCATGTGGTGGCTGTGCTCTGCCCTCCAGGCGTGGAGCACCTCGATTTCGCCGCCGTCCCGTTTGATCGGAAAGGTGAAGTGGATGACGCTGTTGATTTCTTTGATCTGGCTGAGAAGGCCGGGCGAATGATCGGTCAACGCTGCGGCTCGATCGAAGTTCGCGTTGACCTGATCGAAAAAGCTGATCGGGGCGGTCATGAGTGTCCTCCATCGTCGGCGATTGAAAACGAGATCATAACAGGCAGGGTTGACGCGTTTCTGGCCCTGTCCAACAAACATGACCGAGGCTTGCCGTGCGGGCTCCTTTTTGGGCTTTACAACCCGAGACCGATCATCTGCTCAGTGGGCCGTCTGAAGCGCTCTCGCGGCCACTCGAGCGCCTCTTCGATCGCCTCGAGCATCATTGGCCTGTCATCGGGGATCTGCCCCCGGACATCGAGGAAGTTCGAGATGTGGTCCGACAGCAGGACGGTCGGTCCCTGCAAGAGCTCTACCAGAAGCCTGGTTTCTTCGAGCGCCTGATGGGCGTTGAGCAGGGTCAGGTCTCCGCGCTGCCAGCGGTCGCACCACTCGGTGCCCAGCACTGGCACGAAGGTTCTCAAGCGAATGAAATCGGGGCTGGCCTGGTTGAGAACTGCAGCGCTGCCCTCGGCATGCTCGCGCCAGCGTTCGAGGCCTGCCACCCCCACCATCAGGTAAACCGAGAGCTCGATGCCGGCGTCCATGACGTGGTTGAAGGAGCGGGCGGCGGCCTCGGGATCCACCCCCTTGCGGATCTGCTCCAGCGTCACGGGATCACCGGACTCGAGGCCGGAGTGGATGCGGGTGATCCCCGCGCGGCCGATCCGATCCCACTCGTCGTGGTTCTTCTTGACCAGAAATCTGGCCGAGCCGTACATGGTGATCCGCTCGAGGTACGGAAACCGGTCTCGGGCCGCTTCGCCGATGGCAATCAGGGTGTCGGTTGGGAGGGCTGCGGTGTTGCCGTCAGCCAGGAAGATGGTTCGGACACCCGGACCGTAGGTTTCCAGCGCCATGTCGAGATCTTCGACAACCTCGTCCACCGGCCGTCTCTTGAATTTCTTGTCGCTGTACATGGCGCAGAAGGCGCAGCGGTTGTGGGGGCAGCCGATGGACGCCTGAATGATCAAAGATCCGACTTCGGACGGCGGCCTGTAGACTGTGCCCTCGAACCTCATGGCAAGATAGTATCCCGGAAACTGTAGTCATCTGGTTGATATCTGGTCGGCCTGCCTTCAGAGATCCTTATTGAAGGTGGTGATACCGTCCACGAATCCGAAGCAGATCCGGGAGGAAGAGCGACGGATGGTGCCCCCGGCCACGTCCAAACCCGCGTCGGACGCGAGCCGACGGAGTTCGGCGATCGCCCGGTGGTCGTCCGTTGTATGGGCCATCTGATATCTCCGACCGCCTACCAGAAGATCGCGTACAGGGTCAGAGTGAGGAGGATTACCACGACACCGAAGATCTTGGTCCTCGGATCGGTCCGCATGTCCATATTCTGGTTGACGGGCAACGTGACCGGTTCGGGCAATGGCTTGAGCACGGTCATGATCGCCAGCACCGCGAGAATCACGAAGAAGCAGATCGCCATGCGGTTCAAAAAGGCGATATTCGGTGCGAAGTATTTGAGCGCCCCGTAGAGGATCGGATTGATGATCAGACCGACGGTGCCGCACGCACGCGGCGCGCGGTGGACGAGCACCCCGAAGAGGAAGATCGACAGGATGCCGGGGCTGATGAAGCCCTGGAACTCCTGGATGAAAGTGAAGATGCCGCCGAACTTCGGGTTGTCGAGCCTCGGTGCGATCAGCATGGCGATGACGACGAAGGTCACCACGCAAAACCGACCGACCGACACGAGCTCGAACTGGGAAGGCTTCTTCTTGATCTTCCGGTAAATGTCCATTGCAAAGATTGTTGACGAGGAGTTCAACATCGACGCCAGCGAGCTCACGACGGCTCCGAAGATGGCCGCAAGGACAAAGCCCTTGAGGCCGGATCCCGCCAGCAGCAGATTCTTGATGAGGACGGGGAAGGCGGCGTCGTAGTCGCGCAGAACCAGCTCATGGACCGCGCCGATTCTCGCGCCTTCGCTTGACGGGCTCAGAAGGGAAGCGTTGGCCTCGACGATGCTCAGGGGGTCGATAGTCGTGGACGGTTCGGCGGCACCCAACCGATCTGCGTTGTAGCTCAGGATGCGCATAGCATTGACGGTGTGGCTGGCGGCAAATGTATCGGTGAACCGGAATACCGTGATCGCCTCTGGTGGGTTTGTCCTGACAGACTCGAGGCGCTTGTTGATGGACTTGATGTCGTTGACGAAGAGCGGCTCGTCGGGGTCCGGTTTGACGTCGTCTGAAAGCGCGGCGTACAGATCCGGGGCGAAGGTGGCGATGGCCTTGGCGTTCTTGACCGCGGCCGCCGTCTCCAGATCCGAGGTGAAGAGATTGTAGGCGAGGATGCCGGGGACGACGACGACAAACGGGATCAGGAGCTTCAAGAAGGCGGCAAAGACCACGCCCCGCTGACCTTCTGCGAGTGATTTCGAACCCAGCGTCCGCTGCGTGATGTACTGGTTGAGGCCCCAGTAGAAGAAGTTGGGGATCCACAGACCGACCACC
>CAYRFI010000142.1:0-6322 GCA_964423595.1 uncultured Thermoanaerobaculia bacterium
GTCAAGGCGCGAGGAGGAAGTCGATGCCCGAGCATCGTCGACGACGAGCAACGAAGAGATCGGCCACGACCCCCATCGGCCCGAAGGGTTACAGCGCCGCTTCGCGGCTTGTGTCCCGACCTCGGAAGCGAGTGGCCGTTGCCGGCATATGCCGGCGTACGGCCACCGCTCGCTTCCATTACCGGGTTGTCGGCGCCATGGGCCCGGCTTCGTCGTTGCCGCTCCTTGGCGATGAAGGACATCGCCGTCGTCGCAGCGCCTAGAATCCGGACCCATGGCGCACACAACGGACAGTGCTGGGGACCCCGGCCGGACCTCGCAGGGCGCGGAGCGCGTACTTGCAGTACGTCGAGCACCCCGAGGCGAGAAAACACCGCTGGGTGCGGTGCATCGGCACCCGCAGCAGAAAGTTGGTGAGATATGCGGGCTAGAATTGGCTGGGAGTGAGATGACCTGGGTTCGCGCCTCTCTCGTCGGTGTCATGAGCCTCGCGCTTGGATGTGCGAGCGGGTCGACGAGCGTCGATGCGGTCGAGATCGCGCCCAACGCCCTGTTGGAAGGGGCCCCTCTCGGCGGCGTGCAGGACTCACCTGCACCCGTTGAGGAGGAGGAGGTGCTCGCCGTCAGCCCCGAAATGCAGGAGTTTCTGAGCGCCAACGTGCACCGCAAAGCCCTCGACCAGGTCAAACTGCAAGAGTTGATCGACGCCATCATCAACGCAAAAACGTTCGGGCTGGAGTTCGAAGGAGCGACCCACACGGCCTCCGAGACGTTCAGGCTCCGGCGGGGCAACTGCCTGTCTTTTTGCAACATGTTCGTCGCCATGGCGCGTTCGGTGGGCCTGAATGCGTCGTACCAGGAGGTGGATATCCCGCCCGATTGGACGCTCGACAACGAGGTATTCATCCTCAACCGGCACGTCAACGTGCTCATCGAAATGGGTCAACTGGACGACCGCGTGGTGGACTTCAACATCGACGACTTCAGGTCGAGCTACGACACCCGCTTGATCCCCGACACGCGGGCACGGGCACACTACTTCAACAACATTGGCGTCGAACACATGCAGCGGGGCGAGACGGCCGAAGCCCTCGCGAACTTCCGCCGAGCCATTGCCGACAACGACCGCCAATTCTCTCCGGCGTGGACGAACCTCGGCACGCTGTACCTGCGAGAGGGCTATCCCGCGTACGCCGAGGCTGCCTATCGGCAAGCCCTGAAAGTGGATAAGAATGACTCTGTGGCGATGAGCAATCTGGCCCGCCTGTACGAGCGCGAGGGTGATACGGAACGGGCAGCCCTATTTCGAAAGAAGGTGTCGCGCCACCGCAATCAGAACCCCTATTACCGGTACAACCTCGCCCGCGAGGCGTACGCTGCCCAGAACTACAACGCGGCCATCAGCCACCTGCGGTACGCCATCGGCAAGAAAAACAACGAGGATCAGTTCTACTTTCTGCTCGGCATGTGCTATCTCCAGAAAGGAAACGCACCGACTGCTCGGCGTTGGCTCGCTCGGGCGGAGCAAGTGGCCGCTACCGACGCTCTCAAGCGCAGATACTCCAGCAAGCTCGAGATGCTCCTGTCGGAAATGGAGAGGGAAAAATTCACCGGCAGTCGTTGATGATGTTTTTCTCGAGCTTCCGGGGATCGTTGATCGTTTCGTAGAACACTGCGATGTACTGCAGCGCCCGCTGGCGGTCTTTTGGGTACGGGAGATCGTCGCGGCTGAACAGGGCCTCAAGCTCGGTTCGTTTTGAGTTGAAGACGGAGATCGCGCCGGCCAGCTCATCATTGTGTTCGCAGAGTCCGCGGTACCTCCGCTCGGTCACGCGGCGAATCCCGAGACTGGGGTCGGGTGGGGCGGCGTAAGGCGGGTTGACCAGACCGGTCTGATCGAAGTCGAAGGGCAAGACCGTGTTGACGTCGACGCCCTCCTGACCGAAGACGGCAACGTTGTGGCAGCACCGGTGGTTGGGCCGGGCCGTGAGCGCCGACCAGTCGGTGTTCCCCACCATGTACTGGAACAGGGTTAAGACGGTGAGCTGTGCCGGGTCGAGATCACTCGTCCGCTGCGACTGGATGTCCAGCCACACCTGGTCCCGGCGGACAGCCGCCTGGCCGATGTCCTCGATGAAAAAGGCGTAGCCAGTCTGCTCCCGCCCCGGTTTCTCGCTGTCGTCAAAGTTCACCTGCACGAGCCGGGCTCGTAGCGCCGGGTCGGCGATCGCGGCGTAGCTCGCGTACACGAGGTACTCCAGCATGGTGTACTTGTCGTACGCACCCCGGAGGCGACATGGCGTCACGAGACGGAGAATCTCACGGCCTTCGAATACTGTGCCGCGGACGTCGCCCGCTTCGACCGTGATCTGGAGAGAGGCCAGATCACATTCACGCAGCCGGCTGATACCGTACTTGTTGAGTGAAATCGGCACGGACGTCCCATCCGGCAATTCCATCGTGCCGGAGACATCCGAGGCTCCCGCCGCCTGCCGCATCAATCTCGTCAACGGGGCGTGGAGGGTGAGGCTGAAAACTTCGTCGTCGGCGAACAGCGATCCATCGGCACCGACGGACGCGCCCCAGGCGACGCATGCTACGAACACCAGTGTCACCCTGAGCGTGCCGGCTCCGCGTCCGAACAAACTGGATCTCATGCCCACAGTATGGCGCAGATTTGGCGGGATCTGAAGCGGTATCCGGCAACCTGACGGGCGGGAATCTCGATTTGCACTCGCGCGTATTCATGTCATGGCGGGGAAATTCGACCGCTTCCGAGATATACTCACGGCCGCGGCAGGTCCGCCTGTCGGAGTTGAGACGAACTCGCTGCCCGAGCGCTGACACACGCCGCCGGGATGCGGGCGTCACCACAATGTGAAGCGGAAGAGAGGTGACCATGATGACGACGAAACAACGCGCGACCGTGTGGCTCTTGGTTGTGATCCTGGCCGTCCCGGGACTGGCCTCCGCGATCAGGAAGGGAAGGCTCGTCGGCAGGGTGTTGGATCCTGAAGGTCATCCGATCAGTGGGGTGACCGTGACCGCGACGTCGCCGAACGTCCCGGACTTCTTGGAGGTCATGATCACTGACGCGAAGGGGACCTTCAAGGTCGATTTCGATACTCTCGACGTGACGTACCACTACAAGTTCGAGAAGGCCGGATATTTGACCCTCGAAGTGCACCAGGATTGGAGCCTGGAGGGCACCGAACGCAAGGATTTCACGATGAACCCGGGGAACGCGATGATGGAAGGAGATATGCCTCCGGCATCGACATCCAGTCCGGCAATCCGGGCGTACAACAGTGGGGTCGCCGCCTACGATGCAAAGGACTATGCGACCGCCGCGGCAAAGTTCGAGGAAGCCGTGGGGCAGGACCCCAAGCTGCGCCAAGGCTGGGCCGCCCTGAGCCTCGTCTGCCTCAAACTGGGGCGTGACCAGCAGGCGGCGGAGGCCGCCGAAAAGGCCATAGCCCTCGGTTCCACCAGTGTGATAGTCCTGCAAACCCGGTGGGAAGCGTATCGCAACCTCGGTGACGAGGCCAAGGCCGCGGAGGCGCAGAAGGATCTCGAGGAGACAGGTATCCTGGCCGAGGAAGCGAAGCGGGTCTACAACGAAGGAGTCGGGCTCTTGAAGGCCGGGGACGAGGAGGGCGCGTACGCGAAGTTCCAGGAGGCCGTCGCGTTCGACGCGAACCTCCGGGAGGCTCAGCTCGCGGTCGCCACGACGGCTCTCAAGGTCGGCCACAACGCGGAGGCAGCAGCAGCCGCACAGGCCATCCTGGACGAAAACCCGCAGGACGAAGAGGCGATACGGATTCGCTACAACGCGTGCCTGGCGCTGGGAGATGACGCGCAGTTGATCGACGCCCTGCTGGGATTGGCCGCGTACGAACCCGAGCTCGCACGCGACGGCCTCTGGAAACTGGCCCTCGAGTCCTACGATGGCGGTGACATGACCGAGGCCGCCAAGCGATTCCGAAAGGTCCTCGAGGTCGACCCCAATTACCCGTGGGCCAACTACCTCCTGGGTCTTGTCGTGATGGACGAGGGCGACAAGGAGGAAGCGATAAGCTATCTCGAGCGCTTCATCCAGCTCGCGCCGAACGATCCGGAGACCCCCTCCGCGCGAGATCTCGTCACGTATATGAAAAAAGGCGAGTCGTAGCCGGAAGGGTCCTCCACGCAGCTGCGATGGACGCCGAAGGTCGGGAGAACAGCGGGCTCGTCCCGAACCCGCAGATCATCGCGGCGGCCGGATGTGACGGCTGATGGTAAATGAGGTCTGAAAATCTAGATAATAGGTCTCAATACAGACTACGAGATCTCGGTCATTGCGTGCGATAATCCGGACAGAATTCAGTCGTGGGCAACCCGGACAGCGGACCTTGCCGGGTCGTGCCGCTCATCGGAAATCGCCCCGCCAGACGATCATGAGTTCGGCAATGACGACAATAACAAACTGATTTTATTATATTAACGAAACCGAGAGAACTGGGAATCGTTATCATGACTGTGCCTCGAAATCTCTCACGAAGAGGTGCGGCGGGCACACAGCGGTTGAACCCGAAAATGGTGTGATTTTTGCATTACTTGTCACGGATGTTTTGTTTGTGTTCACGGGGCAACAAAGTACAATCCCAAACACATCAGCGCTCGATGCCGCGCTGGAGCCCACGAAAGGAGGGAAATGTCAGGGATGCGCACCAACCGAGCTGATCCCGTGATCGGCGAGGATTTATTGGTACGTATGGGGGAAACGCGATTTTCGCAGTCAGAAAAACCAAAGGAGGAGTGATATGAATAAGTGTGTTGGACGCACTCGTTATTTTCGAGCGTTTGTCCTTATCGCCTGCCTGGCGATGATCGGTTACGGGCTTCCTGCGATCGCACAGGAGTCGCCGATCGAGAATGAAGAGGAGATGTCGCCAGAGCAACAACAGGCCATGGAACAGGCCATGGAGAAGTCGTTCGAGGAGGAGATCACCGTCACCGGTTCGCTGATTCCGCGGCCGACCCTCGAGGCCATGAGCCCGGTGACGACCATGGACCCCGAGGAGATTATCTACTCGGGTGTGAGCCGCATGGAGGACATCGTCCGGCAGATGCCGCAGGTCTTCTCGCAGCAGAACTCCACCATCTCCAACGGCTCCACCGGTACGGCGACGATCGACCTGCGCAACCTGGGCGCGAACCGCACCCTGGTGCTGATCAACGGTCGCCGCAACGCCCCCGGTGATGCGTACACGGGGTCTTCGGCCGACCTGAACTTCATCCCGTCGTTTCTCGTCAAGCGGGTGGATGTCCTCACCGGCGGCGCGTCGTCCACCTACGGCGCGGACGCGGTCACCGGCGTCGTCAACTTCGTGCTCGACACGACCTTCGAGGGCGTGCGGGGCGGGATCTCATGGGGCGGCTACCAGCACGACAACAACAACGCCACGGCACAGGCCATGAACGAGGCGGCCGGCTTCCCCTATCCGAGCGGCACCACCCTCGACGGACAGATATACGACGCCAACATCGCGGTGGGCGGCAAGTTCGCCGACGGCAAGGGCCACGCCACCGCCTACATCGAATACCTCAACGTCGACGCGCTGACCAAGTCCGAGCGCGACTACACCAACTGCTCGATTGGCCGCGGTTCGGACGGGCCCACCTGCAGCGGCTCGTCCACCATCCCGTACGGACGGTTCATCGTCTACGACCCGGATTGGCTCGGCGTCGGCGACTACGTCGGGGCCTGGGGTAGGGGCGGCGACAGCCACTCCTTCCTGCCGCGCGCAGGTGACGTCTTCAACTACGGTCCCTACAACCACATGCAGCGGCCCGACACCAAGTGGACCGCCGGCGGCTTCGCCGACTACGAGATCAACGAGCACTTCGACGTCTACACCGAAGTCATGTTCATGGACGACTACTCGAAGGCGCAGATCGCGCCCTCGGCCGACTTCGGCAGCACTGACACCCTCAACTGCGATAACCCCATGCTGTCGGACCAGCAGCGCGACCTCATCTGCACCCAGGCCGGCTTCGGGCCCGATGACTACGCCAACGTGGTCATTCTGCGCCGCAGCGTCGAGACCGGCCCCCGCACCAGCATCATGCGCCACACCGACTGGCGCCTGGTCGCCGGCATGCGCGGTGACATCAACGACTACTGGAGCTACGATGTCTACGGCCTCTACGCCGAGGTGTTGAGCCCGCAGGAGTACGTCGGCGATCTCTTCGTACCCCGGATCGTTGATGCGTTGGACGTCATCGGCGACCCCGACGACCCGAGCACCTGGGAGTGCCGCTCCGGCAATCCCGGCTGCGC
>CAYRFI010000142.1:6422-9768 GCA_964423595.1 uncultured Thermoanaerobaculia bacterium
GCGACCCCGACGACCCGAGCACCTGGGAGTGCCGCTCCGGCAATCCCGGCTGCGCACCCTGGAACGTCTTCCAGGAGGGCGGCGTGACCCAGGCGGCCGCTGACTACATCGCGCTCAACGAGGTGCTGATCTCCGGCACCAAGACCCAGATGATCAGCGGCACCCTCAACGGCGACCTCGAGGGCTGGGGCGTGAAGTTCCCCAGCGCCACCGAAGGCATCCAGGTAGCGGTCGGCGCCGATTACCGCGAGGAGTCGCTATACGTCCATCCGGACGAGGCGTTCGAGGGTGGTCTCGGCTCCGGCGCCGGCGGTCCCACCGTCCGCGTCGACGGGGCCTACGACGTGACCGAGTTCTTCGTCGAGGCGCTGGTTCCGCTCATCCAGGACGCCCCCCTGTCCCGGGACCTCAGCCTCGAGCTCGGCTACCGGTACTCCGACTACAGCACCTCGGGTGGTCAGAACACCTGGAAGGCGCAGGGAGCGTGGGCGCCCACCGATGACATCAAGTTCCGTCTCGGTTATGCCCAGGCGGTGCGCGCGCCCAACGTGCGCGAGCTCTTCCGGCCCCAGGGACTGGGGCTCGGCGGCAGTGAGGACCCGTGCGCCAACGATCCGGACACCGGCGTCCCGTCGCTCAGCCTCGCAGAGTGCCAGCGCACCGGCATGACCGCCGCGCAGTACGGCCACGTGCTCTCCAACCCGGCCGACCAGTACAACACCCTCGAGGGTGGCAACCCCGACCTGCAACCCGAAACGGCGACCACCCTCACCGCCGGCGTCGTCTTCACGCCGCAGAGCATCTCGGGCTTCTCACTCGCCCTCGACTACTACGACATCAAGATCACGGACTTCATCCAGGGCCTCGACCCGGACTCCGTGGTGAGCGTGTGCGCCGCCACCGGCGACCCGACACTGTGCGGCTTCATCCACCGCGACGTCGCCGGCACGCTGTGGCTCTTCCAGACGGCCTACACCGTCGCCACCCAGCAGAACATCGGCGAGGCCTACGGCGAGGGCGTTGACCTCAACTACTCCTGGCTCATCGGCCTCGGCAACTCCGGCTTCCTCAACACTTCACTGCAGGGCACCTACACGATCGCCCAGCGGGTCGCCAACCCGCTGTACGACTACGACTGCGTCGGCTACTACGGCAACCAGTGTGCGCCGTATCCGACACCGGAGTGGCGCCATCGCGCCCGCGTCTCCTGGGAGACCAACTTCAACATGGTGTTCTCCCTCGGCTGGCGCTACATCGGTTCGGTGCTGATCGATGACGCCAGCCCGAACCCGGACCTCGCGAACCCGGGCCTCATCGACGCATGGAAGATCAACGGCGCCTACAAGAACCAGGCCTTCAACTACATCGACCTGGCGTGGACCTGGCAGGTCTACAAGAGCATCCAGCTCGTCGCGGGCTGCAACAATATCTTCGACGAGGAGCCGCCGCTCGGACCCGGTCTGAACGACAACGACTACGGCCCCGGCTTCTATGGCTTCTACGATCCCTACGGCCGCACACTTCACGCCGCCCTTCACTTCGACTTCTAGGCCAAGGGTCATCATCTAACAATCGCGGTCCCTCCCCGGAGGGACCGCTTTTTTTGTGCACCATGCCCAGCCTGCATATCTCACCAACTTCCTGCTGCGGGCGCCGATGCATCGCACCCAGCGGTTCGGCCCGCTTGCGAAGTTATTCCGCCTTTTTCTTTGCCTTTTCGAGCGCCCTGCGGAGCGTCTGCGCCTCCTGGCGCGCCCAGCGCTCGACGTCGGCCCACACGCTGGCGGAATTGGCCGGCACCGAGTTGACACCACGCATCCGCTGCTCGGGCTGGATCAACCGTCGCTCGGCCGCGCGCGCCTGGATCACCCCGGTCTCGGCGTCGATCAGTTCGAAGACGATCGTTGCCTCGCCGACCGCGGCCAGGTAGACATTAGCGAAGCTGTTCGGATCGGGCGGCACGTCGGAGGTGATGTCCAGAAATCCGGCCCGCACGATGAGAGTGCCCGGACCCGGCTTGTCAACCACCTCGAACATCTTGCTGCGCTCGAGCTCGGCGACGAAGGTGTCGCTTACCAGCTTCCCGAACCGCTCCCTATCCTCCGCACGGACCGCGTACGGCCCCGCGTCGCCGCGCAGCATCCGGGCGGTCGATCCGGCGCTCGTCGCGCCACCCTCGCGGAACTGGAACTCCGGCTGCCACAGGTAGAGCTTGGCATATCGGCTCATGTCGGCTTCGGGACGAACCCAGGTTTCCTGGAAACGGCCCTTCGCCTTGACCAGTTCGTCGGCGCCCGTTGCCTTTTCGACCGGCTCCTCCTGCGCATGGAGGAACCCTGCCATGAGGACTCCACACACCAACAAAAACGTTATTTTTTTCACGATCTCACCTCCGGTCCAATGTTCAATTCGTTCGACTCCGAATACCATGACCGCTGGTTCACTATGCGTCAAAACATCCGTCGGCATATGAGAATTTCTCGAAAGACTCCACCCGCCCCTCGGACACGGTGCTCGAAATCCGTCGCTTCCGCGAGCTCCGGCCTGTGTCAGTCAACCCAGTTCGCCAGAGTGCTCCCCGGTGGGCGAAGATCAAAGAGCACCTGCTCCTCACCCTTCTTCTTGATCATCGACTGGATGTAACGGATCAGAGTGCGTCGCCTGGTCAGCAGTTTCGAAATCTCCTGGCTCTCCAGATAGGGTCTCAACCGCTGACGAAGCGTCTCGTCGTCGATCGCGCGCAGCGAGTTCCACAAATGACGCTCGCACCCGGTCAACTTGTCGAGATAGATGAGCTTGGATGACCGCTTGAAGGCGCGGGTGTGGTCGATGAACCAGATATTCCAGCTACGGTCGATCAGCAGATTGCCCTGGTTGCGGTCGGAGTTGCAGATCAGGTTGTCGAAGACGTACATGATCTGCTTCTGTTGCATCCACCTCACGGCATCGGGCGGCCGCAATTGGTCGGTCTGTATCAGCACGACCTCGGGTCGGATTTCTTCCATCCAGATCTGCACCGTGCCGTTCTGGCTATCAATGCTTCGTTCGACGACCGGCGGCACGCGGCCGATGCCGAGCAGCTCGCTGAGCTCGTAGGCTGCGCTCTCGAAGATCGCGGCGTCCCGATACTTCTTCGTCGGTTTTTCCACACCCCTCGACGCTGATTTTCGTGCGGTCAGATCGACGCTCCGGAACGCGGCGTGAAACTGAATGTCCCCATTCTCGAGCACGAGCTTCTCAACGCCCGCGACTCCCCGCCCAACCTTCTCTCGGCTGACAACACGAGCCGAGCGCATCATCTCCATGATCGTCGCGTGGTCCTGGAACGGCAACGGTTCGTCATTGA
>CAYRFI010000143.1:0-9511 GCA_964423595.1 uncultured Thermoanaerobaculia bacterium
CGGGTCATCTCTGGGCAGCTGCCCAGAGATGACCCGAGTTCGAGATTGAAGTACGCCTCGGTTGGTGTTCGGTCGTCCAGCGAGGAATGCGGCCTTTTGTCGTTGTAGCGGCTGATCCAGCGCCCGATCACCTCTCGCGCGTGAGAGCCGGTTGTCAGTTCGTGGAGATACACGCTTTCATACTTCAGCGACCGCCCATGGGTGCCACGTTCACAAATGTTGAATTGTGATCACTGCATCATGCATGGCGGGGGTGTTGTGGGCGTCACCCAGGCCACTGTCGCGTTCTGAGGCTGTGGTCAGTGTCTGGGGTGTTTCGCCGGCTGAACTCGACGACGCCTATCGTATTCCGTCGAAGTTGATGCCGACGGTGGCAAAGGCCATCCTTTCGTCGCGCTCGGCTCGCTCGAGGTCGTCGACCAGAGAGGCGATCAGGGTCAGCACCTCGACCGGCGAAAGAGGGAGCCGCTCCATCGTGTTGTTGTCATCGGCTCGCTCGGCCGGCTCTTCCAAATCTGCGATCGTTTCTTTGATCAGCAGGGCTCTTTTTACGTGCCACGCGATTTCATAGTACTCGTCGAGGGGCTGCGGATAACGGCCTCTCGTGTATCGGAAATGTCGGATTGAATGTCGAACCATGTTGATGGTTTCACTCATTGAAAGACTCCCTAACCCGAATCGAGACAAAATGCGAGCATTGAGTGATCAACTGTGTCCGGCGACATTGTAACGTTCCCGAATCGACGACTCCAGGCGGCCGTGCAATAGAAACGAAGGCCGGGCGGTTCCCACATTCAATGACCCTGCAAGCAGGCAGCAGGCTGGCTCATTACGAGATCAACGCCCCGCTAGGCGCGGGTGGTATGGGCAAGGTCTATCGCGCTACGGACACGAAGCTCGGCCGGGAGGTTGCCATCAAGGTGCTCCCAGCTGAGGTGGCGCACGACGCCGGACGCCTGGACCGTTTCGAGCGTGAAGCCCAGCTTCTGGCCTCTCTCAACCATCCCAACATCGCCGCCATCTATGGCCTCGAGGAGTCCGAGGGTGTGCCCTTCCTGGCCCTCGAGCTTGTCGAGGGCGAGGACCTGGCCGAACGCCTCGAGCGGGGCAGGGTTCCCCTGGAAGAGGCCCTCGAGATCGCGAGGCAGGTGGCGGAGGGGCTCGAGGAGGCGCATGAGAAGGGTATCGTTCACCGGGACCTGAAGCCCGCCAACATCAAGCTCACGCCGAACGGCAAGGTGAAGGTCCTCGACTTCGGCCTGGCGAAGGCGTGGACAGTCGATCCCGGGTCGGGCTCGGCGGAGGACCTCTCGAAGTCGCCGACGCTCGCCCGGGCAGGGACGCAGGCCGGCGTCGTCCTCGGGACGGCGTCGTACATGTCTCCCGAGCAGGCCCGAGGCAAGCCGGTGGACAAAAGGACAGACGTCTGGGCTTTTGGCGTGGTCCTCTTCGAGCTGCTCACGGCGCGGGACCTGTTCGAGGGCGAGACCGTGACCGACGTGCTGGCGGCCGTGCTCACGACCGTGATCCCCCTTGACGCGCTGCCCGACGCAACGCCGCCGCCCGTCCGGCGTCTACTGCGCCGCTGCCTCGAGCGCAATCCGAAGAATCGCCTTCATGACATCGCCGACGCTCGGATCGTGATCGACGAGGTGCTTTCCGGCGGGAGCGAGGAGCCCGCCCCGATCGCCCCCGCCCCGGGCTCCGGCCGTCGCACCGCTCTCGCCGTCGCGGCGGTGCCGGTTGCGGCGGCCCTGGGAGCGCTCCTCGTGCTGGCTGCGCGTCCGGATCGGCCACCCCCCGAGCCCGTGCGCATCCAGCGGCTGACCTTCTCGGGCCACGACCGGCAGCCCTCGGTCTCTCCCGACGGCCGCTTCGTCGCCTTCGCCTCGAGCCGTGACGGCGTTTCCCGCATCTGGCTCAAACAGATGGAGGGGGGCGGCGAGCAGCGGCTGACCGAAGGACCGGACTTCCGTCCCCGCTTTACCCAAGACGGCAACAGCGTCGGTTTTCTGCGCGAGTCCGGATCGGGCCGCTACGATCTCTTCCGGACGGCGCTGGTCGGCGGCCAGCCGCGCCGGCTCGTCTCGAACGTTTCCGACTTCGACTGGTCGCCCGACGGGCGCTCGGTCGCATTCACCCGTCAGCTCGTTGACGTCGGACGCGAGGACGCCTCGACCCTCAGGGTTGTCGATCTCGAGGAGCTCGGGCGCGAACGGACTCTGCTCGAGGTCGAGGGGCGGATGTTGCTCGGCCCCCGCTGGCGCCCGGACGGCGGCCGGATCGCCGTCACCCGTGGCGACACAATCAGCGCCTCCGGCGGATGGAAGCTACTGCTCGTCGATCCGGTCACCGGGGAGAGTGAAGACCTCGAGGCCGTCGATGGACTCGGCATGATCTCGAGCAGCGCCTGGGACCACCGCGGCACGGGGCTCCTCTATGCGGCGTCTCCGAACACCATCGGCGATTTCACGGGAACCCCCGCCACGGTTCGTCTGCTCGTTCCCGGAGCCTCTCCGAAGACGCTCTTCTACGCCTCGGGGCTCTTTCCGTTGAGCGGCTTCTCCGCCTCGCCCGTGGTGTTTTCGATCCTGGGACCCAATCGACTCGTGTTCGAAGCCCTCGAGCAGAGCCAGGAGCTCCGCGAGGTCGATCTCGTCAGTGGGGCCACCCGTCAGCTCACCCGCACACTCGCGCTCGATCGGCAGCCCGCCTATTCGCCCGACGGACGCCTTGTCGTCTTCTCGTCCACCCGCACCGGTAACCTCGATCTCTGGCTCCTCGATCGGGACTCTGGAACGCTGCGCCAGCTCACTGACGACGCGTCCCAGGATTGGGACCCGGCCTTCAGCGCGGACGGCCGACAAGTGCTGTTCAGCTCCTCGCGCGGTGGGCACCTCGAGATCTGGAGCATCGATCTCGACGGGAGCGACGCGCGTCAGGTGAGCGCCGACGGCGTCGATGCGGAGAATCCGACGATGACCCCGAACGGACGTTGGGTGGTCTACTCGTCGGGTAACCCGGATCATCTGGGTCTATTCCGCATGCATCCCGACGGCTCCGAGGCCGCACGGATCACGACGGGAGTCCACGCGACTCCCGAGGTCTCGCCCGACGGCCGCTGGGCGCTGTTCGTTTCGACGACAGGGCTCGCGGCGGGAGTTCGCTTCGTGGAGATCGAAACCGGCCGCCTGGCTCCGGCCGCCATCGACCTGGGCTCCACCATGAGGGCGGCGAGCATCACCCTCGGCCGCGGCCGCTGGACGCGGAACGGCGCCGCCGTGGCCTACACCGGGGTCGACGATCGGGGGCGCACGGGAGTCTTCGAGCAGGACTTCGATCCCGAGCGCGACACCGCCGCGACCCGCCGACCGTTGGTGGGCTTCTTCGACGATGTGCAGACCGAGTCCTTCGGTGTCGCTCCCGATGGCTCGAAGGTCACGCTCGCCGCGATCCGCGAGACGCACAGCCTGATGCTGGCCGACGGCCTTCCCGACGCGCCGCCGTGATCGGGGCCCGGCTCCATCGGCATCGGTGCCACGTTCCGCATCGTTGCATTGTCCCGAGACCTCGTATCCTCTTCGATCCCGCCATCTACTCCGCGGCGCGGTCGCTCTACCACCAGATTTTGGTGGACGACATCGACGAGATTCTCCAGAATGACCTCTGGACTCGGGTTATGACGCCGACAAGAATGCAGTTCAACAAGCAGACCTCACGAATTTCATGAGGAGGCGATCATGGAGAAGGAACTCGTTCTGATCATGAACTTGTTTCTTTTAGCCATTGTCATCCCCGCTTTTGCCGAAGCCGGAGATGGAAAGATCACGGTCACGATCCTGTATGACAATAACGCGTTCGCGCCGGGAACACAGGCTGACTGGGGCTACTCCTGCCTCATCGAAGGCACCGAGAAGACCATCCTCTTCGACGCCGGGACGAAGCCCGAGGTCTTCTTCCACAACGTCGAGGCCCTCGACGTCGACCTCACCAAGGTGGACCTGGTCGTCATCTCGCACGAGCACGGCGATCACACGGGCGCGCTCGCCCAGGTCCTCGAGCAGAACCACGGCCTTTCGGTGTACCACCCGGTGTCGTTTTCGGGGACATTCGTCTCGTCGGTCAAGCAAGCAGGAGCAACCTCCGTCCCGGTGACCGAGCCGGTCGAAATCATCAAAGACGTTTACCTGACCGGAGAGATGGGCGGCGACACCAAAGAGCAGTCTTTGATCCTCAGAACCGGGGACGGCCTGGTTGTGATCACCGGCTGCTCGCACCCCGGGATCATCGAGATCCTCGAACGGGCCAAACAGATCCTCGACGAGGAAATCTTCATGGTCTTCGGTGGCTTCCATCTCCTCCGTCATTCCGACGATGAGATGGTCGAGATCATCGAACAGTTCAAGCGGCTCGGCGTTGAAAAGTGCGGCGCGATGCACTGCACCGGCGACCAACAGATCGCTGCCTTCCAGGACGCCTACGGCGAGAACTTCGTTGCGATGGGAGCGGGGAAGGTCCTCACCTTCACGGCTGCACACTCATTGAAGGCCGGCTCACCGGAGTTGTGAAGTTCTGATCAGTGATACGTGATAACAGGCAATAATTTGCCCCTTATAAAGATATGTGTTCTTTAAAGGCAATTAATTGCCTATTATCGATTGACTTTCAACAGGCAATATATTACCCTTTGTATAAGAAAAATAACGATATAAGGTATTATCTTGCCCATTAAATGTTTTCTTGGAGAAAGGTGGAACCCAATCGTGACCCTCGCACATTTGACCGATAGCGAGCTGATTGCGGAGATTGGCGATCGGATCCGGCGGTACCGCCTGCAGCAGAACCTCATGCAGGAGGACCTGGCGCGACGAGCCGGTATCTCTCCGAGAACCGTGAGGAACATGGAGGGTGGCGGCGACGTACGTCTGTCGACGATGATTGCCATCCTTCGGGCGCTGGGCAGAACCGACGCCGTCGATGCGTTCCTACCACGCCCCAGGGTGTCGCCGATGGAGCTGCTCGAAACCGGAGGCAGTGAGCGTCGCCGGGCGAGGGGACGCGACCGTGGCTGAGGACGCCTGTCTCGCCGAGGTGCTGCTGTGGGGTCGGAGGGTTGGCGCCGTTGCCGAAACGGAGGACGGGCAGGTCCTCTTCGAGTACGACCCAACGTTTCGTCGATCGGGTTTGGAAATTTCTCCACGGCGGCTTCCATTGAGCACCGAAGGTCCCCAGGCATTCCCCGCGCTGTCGAGGCTCGAGGCCTTCGAGGGCCTTCCCGGAGTTCTCGCCGATTCTCTGCCAGACCGATTCGGCAACGCCATCATCGAGAAGTACTTCGCAGAACGCGGCCGTGCCGGCGAACGACTGGGCCCGGTACAGAAGTTGTTGTATGTGGGTTCGCGTGCCATGGGAGCGTTGGAGTACCAGCCGGCGGAGAGGATTCCCCGCAAAGCACGAGAAGACGAGGCATTGGAGGTTGCGGGCCTTGTCGAAGCGGCACGGCGGGTTGTCGAAGGCGATACCGAGGTGGCGATCCCGGAGATCATGCGATTGGGATCGTCGGCCGGCGGTGCACGGGCGAAAGCGATCATTCTGTGGAATCCCGAGTCCGAAAAGATTCGCTCTGCCTTTGCGCCACAGCAGGCAGGTGACGAGGAGTGGTTGATCAAGTTCGACGGTGTTGGCGAGATCGGGAACCCGAATCCAGAACCGCAGGCCTTCAACCGGATCGAGTATGCCTACTCGCGATTGGCCGTGGAAGCAGGCATCGAGATGGCCGAGACCCGGCTCATGAAGGAACGGAATTTCGCGCACTATATGACCCGGCGATTCGACCGGACTGATGACGGGGGCCGGCTCCATCTGCACACGCTGGGTGGGATGGAGCACATCGACTACAACGTCCCGGGGCTCTATTCATACGAACAGTATTTCCGCCTCGTCCTCGCGCTCGGTCTCGGTTACCCGGCGCTCGAAGAGGCCTATCGTCGAGCCTGCTTCAACCTATTGGCAGTGAACCAGGATGACCACGTCAAGAACTTCAGCTTTTTGATGGACGGTCGCGGCCAATGGCGGCTGTCGCCGGCCTACGATCTGACATATGTTCGCGGCCGGAGCTTTACTCGGGACCACCAGATGAGCTTTGCCGGTAGGCGAAACGACTTTTCGCGAGCAGACCTGGTCGATGTCGGGGCCAGGTTCGATCTCAATCGTGATGGGCGCGATATCGTCGAGGAGGTCGCCGGGGCTCTTCGCCAATGGCCGGATTTCGCGCGTGCGGCTGGCGTTCCCGATGACAAGATCACGGCGATAGGCGAGCAGTTCAGGATCAGATAGGCGCTGCGTTGGTTCCGCATGGGTGCCACGTTCACAGTTGTTGAATTATGAGGTTGTGATCAGTGGCACCTTGTCCGGCTAGAATCATCCAGCTATGGAGCCGCCCTTTTCTCACGCCGGTGAGGTGGCAGCGCTGGCGACGGCCTGCTCTTGGGCGGTCAGCGCCCTCGCGTTCCAGGCCGCCGGTCGCCGAGTCGGCTCGCTGCCGGTCAACCTCATTCGCCTGGTCATGGCGGTGTTCCTCCTCGGCACGTTCACCTGGGCCACCAGGGGCACGCCGCTGCCGACGGATGCCTCCCGTCACGCCTGGCTGTGGCTGTCGCTGTCGGGCCTGGCGGGTTTCACGATCGGAGACCTGTGCCTGTTTCGTGCGTTCGTCATGATCGGCGCGCGGATTTCCATGCTGATGATGACATTGGTGCCCCTCTTCACCACGATCCTCGGCTTCCTGGTCATGCACGAGGTTTTGACACCGAAGCAGTTGGCCGGCATGGCGCTGACCATCGTCGGGGTGTCCTCGGTGGTTTTGGAGAGGCGTCGGGACGCGAACGGCCGGATCGAGCGTCTCCCGCTGACTGGTATTCTCCTCGGCCTTGGCGGCGCCGTCGGACAAGCGCTCGGACTGGTCCTGGCCAAGTATGGAATGGGCAGTTACAACGCCTTTGCCTCCACCCAGATTCGGGTGCTGGCAGGCATCATCGGGTTCTCGGTGGTTTTCACCGCGACCGGCCGCTGGCCGCGGGTCCGAGCCGCGCTCGGCGACCGGCGGGCGATGACCAGCACCGGCATCGGCTCCGTCTTTGGTCCGTTCGTCGGCGTATCGCTGTCTCTCCTGGCGGTGCAGTACACCGAAGCGGGAGTCGCCGCCACTCTGATGGCGCTCACTCCGGTCCTGATCATCCCCGTGTCCATGGCGCTGTATCGCGAGCACGTGGCGTGGCCAGCAGCGATTGGGGCCACGATCGCAGTCTGCGGCAGCGCGCTCCTGTTTCTCTGAGCTACGAGAAGGGTGCCACGTTCCGCATTGTTGCGTTGTGAGGAAGGGTGAGTGGAATCGGTTTGTCCCGTCCGCGCGTGGGAGCAATCTCGCGCCGAGACATCCTCGCCCCTTCATTCCCGGAGTTACGTACCACGTCTACTGCCGCGTCGCCCGCGGTGAGTCCATTTTCCGGAGAGTTTCCACAACGTTCGAAGTTTCTAAAGCCTGGCACTCGAGAGTTCGCGAGTGCCCGTCGTTCCTGCATCCGCAGGCCGACAACTGTGTCATTGTGAATGTGGCACCTATCAGGAGGTCGTCCGTACCTCGTCGAATGGGATGTGGAACGCTTCGCCGAGGATGGCTTCGAGCCGTTGTTGGCTGTCGCCGGCGAAGGAGAGAAAACGGATTCCGAAGCCCTCGATGCCTTCGCGCTCCGGGTCGGCCTTGCGCACGATCTCGGCCTTGGCCGCCACGGGTTCCTCCTCGGGGCCGATATCCATCGAAAGGACCACGTGTTGGCCCGGCTCGAGATCGGCGTCCGTCTCCAGCAACAGGCCCGCCGCCGATAGGTTGACGACGGCGCCCAGCGCCTCCTCGAAGCCGTCGTCCAATTCGACCAACATCCGGGTCGTCAACCGCAACGTCGCCCGAGGGGCGATGTCGATGAGGTCAGCCACCTGGAGGGCGATGAGCTTCGGTGCGTCGACGGTCAGCATGACCCGATTGACGCCGTGGCCGATGAGCTGGCGGGCCCCGTCCTCAGTGCCAGGTGTGGCCAGCACGAGAATCGAAGCCTTGTTGGAAGCCGACGATTCTGAACGGATGGTCCGAACCACATCCTCGAGGCTCATCTCGGTCGGTTGAGCTTCGAGGATGACGAGCTCGACCCGATCCGAGTGCGCAAACTTTGTCGCGTCATCGGCTGACGTGACCTGAACAACCGTCAGCTTGTTGCGGTCGAGCACCGGGGCAAGCTCGTCAAAAGAGCTGCGCGGGATCCCAGCCACCAGTACTAAGGGTCTTTTTTGGCTCACCTTGTTCCCTTGCTGATCACATGAACTGCTGCTTCCCATCGTAACGGATAGCTGCTGCGGCTGATTCCAATCAGATGATGGGTGGATGAGCCTAGCCTGGGCGCCACTAATCAAGCCTGCACATGGGTGCCACTGATCACAACCTCACAAAAGTGTCGGCCCACAAATGGGTGGCACCCACTTCGCACCTACGTAAGTTTGTGATCAGGGGCGCCTTTTCCTTTTGATTGGAATTCGTGGCTCGAAGGGTTCGTTTTCCGGGTGGATCGCGATCAGTGATCACGAATTACCGAACCAGGAGTCTGTTGATGAACACACCAAGCACGTCGGTTGTCGGGTTGTGCCTCGCCTGTATCCTTTCGCTGTCCGGTGTGGTGGCAGCCCAGGACGACCCCAGTTTCAGCCTCGAACTCGAACTCGGGCCGGTGTGGCAGAGCCGGAACACAGTTCAGATCCCCAACACCGAGGCCGGCACCCGGTTTTCACTTCAGGACCTTGTGGGCTCCGGGCCGTGGGCTGCGGGGCGGGTGTATTTCACCTGGAACTTCAACCAGCGGCACAGCCTGCGGGTGCTGGCGGCGCCTCTGTCCTACACCGAAAGCGGCATCTTTGACGAGACGGTGAACTTCGCCGGTGAAACCTACGAGGGCGGGCTCCCCACCGAGGCGACCTACCAATTCAACTCGTGGCGGGTGGGATACCGCTGGCGTTTCAAGGATGGCGAACGATGGAACCTCTGGTTGGGATTCACCGCCAAAATCCGAGACGCCAAAATCGCGCTTTCCCAGGGCGACACCTCGAGTGAGGACACCGATGTCGGTTTCGTGCCGCTGCTCTCTCTTGCGGCCGATTACCGTTTCGCCGACCGTTGGCACCTACTCTTCGATTTCGAAGGGTTGGCGGGAGGACCCGGGCGGGCCTTCGATGTGGCGCTCAAGGTCGGTTACGACTTCGACGACAGGTGGGGACTTACCGCCGGCTATCGCACGGTCGAGGGCGGCGCCGACATCGAAGAGGTCTACAATTTCGCGTGGTTCCAGTACGCGGTGGTGTCGGGCGTGTTTCGCTTCTAAGGCACCTCGGGATTATGGTATGGGCGCCGCGTCTCGCATCGATGCATTGCATGGGTGCCACGTACCCACGAGGTGATTTGTGGTGGCAC
>CAYRFI010000144.1:0-9177 GCA_964423595.1 uncultured Thermoanaerobaculia bacterium
GCAACCATCACTACCACCGAGTCCGCCCTCTTCGAGCTCCTCGAGCGTTGCGACACCTCCGACTTCAAGACGGTCGCGAAGCTCATCAAGCGGATACCCGTTTGAATTCGGAAGTCGGAATTTCCACATCCCAGCGATTAAGGCGCCGGGTGGGCAGGGGCATTCAGAATTCCGAATTCAGAATTCGGAATTCGTGAAGCGTTGTACTGACTTCGAACGAATCCCGGACACTTCCCTGATTGTTTTCCTCGGTTCGCACCCCAGATTGATGGTGTGAAATCCTTCGGGAGCCTTTTCCACGCGGTTTTTCACCGTCCTTGTGAGTTGCCCTCTCACGGCATAACCCCTATACTTTTCTCAAAATGCGGTAGGCAACGGACTTGGTGGGCGCCCGCGGGCATAAGTAATTCCGTTCGCCCACCCAGCAGCCGGGATGGCGAGGGTCATCGAAGAATCTCGGGGGCGGTCAGTGCCAAGGCCGACAGCGGGAATTCGAACAAGAGTGGTTTAGAATCAGCTCATATGGGCACTCTCGCGCGAGACACCGAGGCGTCGGCGGAGAAAGCGCAGATCGAGATCCTGAAGGCGCTTCCCGCTTGGCGCAAGCTCGAGCTGCTCGGCGACGCGTGTGAAACCAACCGTGCGCTGATGCTGGCCGGTCTGCGGTCGCGGTATCCGAGTGCGTCTGAGGACGAGCGGCGGCGCATGCTCATGGGTTTGATGGTCGGCGAAAAAGCCGCGGCGAAGATCTGGGATCGCCGGTCGGCGGCTCGACGATGAGTCCGGAGACGCCGGCGTCGCTGGCGGTCGTTCTCCGCGTGATCGACATACTCGAAGAGCTCGGCATCCGCTATCACCTGGGCGGATCGTTCGCAAGTGCGATCCACGGCGTACCGCGGCAGACGATGGACGCGGATCTGATCGTCGATCTCGACGTTTCCAGCGTCGTGGAGCTCGTCGACCGGCTGAGTGTCCCCTTTTACGTCGATCTCGATGTTGCGAGGGAGGCGGTGGCCTCCCGTGGGTCATTCAACGCCATCCATCTCGAGACCGGTTTCAAGGTGGACTTTTTTGTCAAGGGCACAAGCGAGTTCGACAACATCGAGTTCGAACGAACCGGACTCACCCAGATCACTGACGATCCGCCCAGGTCGACGCATGTGCAGACCGCCGAGGACATCATCCTGCGTAAGCTCCAGTGGTATCGAAGCGGGGGCGAAGTGTCGGCGCCGGCAGTGTGGGCATGCTCCCGGATCAAATAGTCAGCGAAGTCGCCCTTCCCCTTGTCATACGCTTCCGGGGCGCGAGCCGGCCGGTCGCTCGAGGCAAAGACAACGGCTCGCGCGCGCAGTAGTCTAGCCAGCGCCTCGAGGATCTCGGCGCGCGAGAATCGATAGGCTGAGGACAAGACCCACACCGTCTCGCACATCACGATGTCACTGATGAAGAGCTCCTCGTCGCGTTCGATCGCACCTTTGATCAGCCGGTTGGCGGGCCGGCTCTGGGTATCGTCATCTTCGACAAGAAACCCGACCAGAAAGTTCGTGTCGAGGGCGATCATTCCTCGGCTGCTTCGGCCCGAATGACCTCGTCCGGGTCGGCAAGCGTGACGCCCTTCCGTCGCGGTTTGAGGGTCCCTTCGAGGTCCAACAGGTCGATGGTTTCCGGTTCCGCAACGACCTTACCGTCTTCGAGGACCCGAAACGCCACCCTGTCGCCTTCACACAAGCCGAGCTCGTCCCGCACAGCCTTCGGGATCGGCTCGGAGAACCGTAACTACACCACCATCGTCAACCAGACCGCCGGCGTCGCCCCATTGGGCGGGTGGGCGAACGTGCCGCAGCCCAGGGTTCTCGGCTCGACAATCGGCGAGAACGCCTACTTCATCGACGGCATGGACGCCACCAACCCGGTGATGGGCACGGCCACCACCGTGCTGAACTTCGATGTCAGCGAGTTGTCGACGAAACACCAGGTCATCAGCGCGACACTCGGTGGCCCCATCCTCCGCGACAAGCTCTGGTTTTTCGCCTCCTGCGAGCGAATCCAAGACCTCGACACACCCGGCGGCACGCTCACCACCAGAGAACACTACGGACAGAACTACCTCGGCAAAATCACGTGGCAGATTGATCCGTCATGGCGCCTGTCCACAAAGAATTGGCGTTGCGATATAGGCGGGTGGTCGAGAAAAGATGGCATTGGGGGCTCTTTTGAACACGGAGCAGTACACGCGAGGGTTGCCGCAGGCTGCGATCGCCCGAAACCAATAGACAGCGTCATGGCGATGAGATAGAATCAATTTACCATCAACCTCCGAATGATGCCGTAGAGGGTCAGCGGGCATGACCGCAAGTTCCATTCATGAGAAGGGATTTCGACAGTTGCTCGACGCTATAGGCGTCGCCATGCTGGTCATCGACGAGCGGAGCAATGTGGTCGCGCTGAACCCGGAGGCCGAGCGTCTGTTCGGATGGTCCGAGGCGGAGATGCTGGACCAGCCGCTGAATCGGGTCATCCCCCGGCGCTACCAGAAGATGATCGAGTGGCACCTGAAAACCGGCGGCGAGCCGCCACACGTCCCGCCGGAGGCTGTCAAGGTCAGCCTGTTCGCCCAACGCCGGGACGGAACCGAGTTTCCCGTGGAGTTCAGCCGCAGTCTTCTTGGTTCCGGGGGGGACGCGCTCAATCTGGCGACGATTCGAGATCTCACGAAGCGGCGGCGCGCTCAGGAGAACCTCTTCAGGAAGAAGGAGCAGGCCTTCGTCACCCTGTCATCGATCGCCGATGCCATCATCACGACCGACCTGACGGGAACCGTAACGTATCTCAATCCCATGGCGGAGCGCCTCACCGGCTGGCGCATCAGCGAAGCGATGGGGCAGCCCGTGAACACCATTCTGTCTCTCATCTCCGAAGCGACGCGGCAGTCGATCGAAAGCATCCCGCCCCGGGTTCTCCGTGAGGATCGCACACTCGATCTGGCGGATGGCGTTCTGCTGCTGCGCCGCGACGGCACGGAAGTGGCGATCGGCGACTCCGCGGCCCCGATCCGCGACCGCAACGGGATCACGAAGGGCGTCGTGATAGTCTTTCACGACGTCACTGAACGGCGGCGCGTTGTCCGCGCGCTTTCCCATGAAGCGACGCACGATTCCATTACGGGCCTTATTAACCGGCAAGGGTTCGAGCGACGCCTGGCGCGGTTACTGGCGGAGGTCGCGGCCGACGGAAAGGAACACGCGTTATGCTACATGGACCTGGACCGCTTCAAGCTCGTGAACGATGTCTGCGGTCACGAGGCCGGCGATACTCTCCTGAGGATGGTCGGCGAATTGCTGAATGATCGTCTGCGCAGCCACGACACGATCGGGCGGCTCGGCGGGGACGAATTCGGCATCCTCCTGGAACATTGTTCATTGAGCAAGGCGGAAGAGATCGCCAACAGCATCCAGAAGTCGATCGAGGAGTTCAAGTACGTCTGGGAAGGGAGGGACTTCACGCTCGGCGCCAGCATCGGCGTCGTCCCGATAACAGCCTCGAGCGGACGAGTAGCTGACGCCATGCGCGCAGTCGACAATGCCTGTTACGAGGCCAAGGAGGCGGGAGGCAACCGCGTCCATCTCGGGCCGGCGGTGGCCCCCGGGGTTCACCCCGACGTGGAGACGCGTCAGATCGCCCGCCTGACCCGCGCCGTTGATGAGGGCCGCTTCCAGCTCTACGCTCAACCGATCGTCCCCCTGGCCGAGCAGAGTCCGGCCCGGCCCTGGTGCGAAATCCTGCTGCGCCTGCCAAACAAGCGTGGCGGCGTCGAGGCCCCCGCCTCGTTTCTCCCGCAGGCGGAGCGTTACCAGCTGTTACCGGCAATCGACCGCTGGGTCATTCGGCAGACCGTTGCATTGCTGGCCGAGTGGCGTCGGAAGAACCAGGAGCGCGAGTTGCCGCTCTGCTCGATCAACCTCAGTGTCTCCTCGGTGCACGACCCTGAATTGATCCCCACGGTGCGCGAGCGCCTGGCGGAGCACCGGCTTCCGGCCGATACGCTTGGCTTCGAGGTCAACGAGGCGGCAGCGCTTGAGAACGTTGCGCAGCTGGTACGTTTCATCGCCGAAGCGCGGTCCATAAACTGCGAAGTCGGACTGGATGACTTCGGCAATGGTCTGACCTCGTTCGCCCACCTCAAGGCGTTGCCGGTCGATTACATCAAGATCGGCGGCCACTACGTGCGGGGCTCGGTCGAAGACCCCGTTTACGGAACCGTCGTGAGCGCTGTCAACCAGATCGGCAGGATCATGGGCATCGCCACCATCGCCGAGGAGGTCGAGAACGAGACCATCCTGCAAACGCTGCAGGGCATCGGCGTGGGGTACGCGCAGGGGCATGCCGTCGGGCCGCCGGTGCCGTTGATGGACACCGAGGGGAACGTCAACCCGCACTTCGGTGCAATTGCCTGAGACTTCGCGGCTCGCTCTTTCACGGCAGCGTCAGACGCTGAAGATGATTTCACGCCTGTGACCCGCTCGGGCTCATGCCGGTTCGTGACAGTCTGGACCTCATGTCCGGCCTTCGAATCAGGGGCAGGCCGTCACCGTGCGGTCGATCCCCCACCCTCCATTACCACAGGTATTGGTCGCCCGGATGAGATAGTAGTGCCCATCACCCGACGGTGGCTCCCGCCGCTCATCGGACCAGCCAGCTGAGGCTGTCGACGCACTGCGGGTGGCCTTGTTGAGTATTACTCAATCAATTGAGTGAAATGACTCATTATGAAAAGAAAAACGTCCCTTCCCTCGTTCGTCCGCGAGTTTGCCGAGCCCCTCTCCCTTCGGCTCCGCGAACCGCGGTGATTCCTCCAGATCGTTACTGGAGCGCGCCAGGTCGGCAAGACCACTCTCGTCCGCCAGGTGCTGGAGAGTCTCGACCGTCCGCACCGCTTCGCATCGGCAGACGAGCCCACCCTGCGTGACAGCGCGTGGCTGCGGGCGCAATGGGAAGCTGCGCGTCTGGTGGCGGGCGAAAGTGGATCCGGCGCGGTCCTGGCCCTCGACGAGATCCAGAAGATCGGCGGCTGGTCCGAGACGGTGAAACGGCTTTGGGACGAGGACACCGCCGTCGGGCTGCCGCTTCACGTCGTCCTTCTGGGTTCGGCGCCCTTGCTCGTTCAGGCCGGGCTCGTCGAGAGCCTCGCGGGCCGATTCGAGCAGCTGCGCCTCCCCCACTGGTCGTTTGCCGAGATGAGGTCGGCGTTCGGGTTTTCCCTCGATCAATTTCTCTCCTTTGGAGGCTACCCGGGCGCAGCACCGCTCGCTGGGGATCCGGAGCGATGGCGACGCTACATCCTGGACTCGCTGGTCGAAACCACCATTTCGCGGGACATCCTGCTCATGAAGCGCGTCGACAAGCCGGCCCTCTTGCGGCGCCTTTTCGAGCTCGGCTGCCGTTACTCCGGGCAGATCCTCTCCTACAACAAGATGCTCGGCCGGCTGCAGGACGCTGGCAACACGACCACGCTGGCCCACTACCTCGACCTGCTTTCCGGCATCGGCATGCTCACCGGCGTCCCCAAGTTCGCCGGCGAGGCCGTACGGCAACGCGGGTCGAGCCCCAAGCTCCAGGTCTTCGACACCGCACTCATGACGGCGCAAACCGGCCTCACGCCGAGAGAAACCCGGAGCGACCCCGATTTTCGGGGCCGGTTGGTCGAGTCGGCCGTCGGCGCCCACCTCGCCAATGCGGCAGCCATGGGGCGGTGCGCGCTTTTTTACTGGCGCGACCGCAACCGTGAGGTCGACTTTATCGTTCACGCGAAGGGCCGCATCCTTGCAATGGAAGTCAAAAGCTCTCGCCGGAGGGGCTCACTTCCGGGCCTTGCCACCTTCGCGGAGGCGTTTTCTCCGGACCGGACCTTGCTCGTCGGCGGAGACGGCGTCGGCCTGGAAGATTTCCTCTCGCGCCCGGTCGAGCACTGGCTGGACTGACACACACCGGTTTGAATGAGGAATGAGGAATGAGGAATGAGGAATGAGGAATGCCGCCCACCCCGTAGAAATTTCGGATTTCGGATTTCGGATTTCGGATTTTCCATCCATCGACCAGCCGCGTTCATGGTGGGGATTGAATGGGAATTCCTAACTCCTACTTCCTAATTCCCGAAGCGTCAGTACCTCAACATCGCCGCAATCCCACCTGGTTTTTCGAGCTTCTTCCTGGCCTCGCCGTCGACGACCTCGACCCGGCCGCCCATCTCGAGCACCGACTGGCTGATGCGGTCGACGCACTGCGGCAGAGGGTGGACGTCCTCGCCGCAGTAGACGCAGGGGCCGTTGGCGTGCGGTGAGTAGGCGTTGCACTCGCCGCACTCGCCGGCCTTGGCGTTGAAATCCTTGCCGTAAATCAGGGTCCAGACACGGCCCTGGTTGACGGCATCGAGGACGGCGGCGAAGCCGGCCACAGCCTTGCCGCGGTCGTGGAGCTCGGCCAGGACGCCGTCGACGATTTCCGTCTCGCGGCCGCGCTCCATCCGCTGTTGGACCGCGAGGATCTTGTTGAGGACCTCTTTCTTGGAGCCGTCGACCCGCATGCTGACCGTGTCGACCAGCTTGCCGCGGAGCCGGGTCGGCAGCAGGCGGACGAGCTGGCCGGCGGCCTTGGGGGTGCCGCCGACAATCAGCCGGTCGAAGGGCGCGCGCAGGACGAGGTCATGGAGAGCGTCGATCACGCGCTTCGCATGGGACGCCACCTCCTCCTGGTGGCGCTGGTCATGGCGCTTTTGGGCCCGCATCTGATCGGCGCCGAGGGAGCGGGTGCGTTGGCTGGTCTCTGAGAGCAGATCCTCGTGCTCGGTCAGCTCGCCCATCTGCACCGTGAAGAGACGGGCACGTTTGTTGTCGGTGAGGACCACGGCGTAGCGCTCGTGCTCGTCCATCGCCTCCACCACCGGCCGGAGAAAGGCGCCCCGCCGCCAGTGGATGGAGACGGGAAAGGGCAGCTCGATCTGGACCAGCTCGCGGAGCTTGCTCTCCGGATGGACGACGATCAGCGCAGTCTTGCCCTTCGGGTTGAGATTGCGCACCAGGGACAGCGCCTGCTTACAGGCGGTGTCGAGGCGGTCGCTGCGTGCCTGTTGCGACTTGAGACCTTTGATGAGCGCCTCGCCCTGCACCACATACCCCCTGCGCCTGTTCGACTGCTTGTTCTGGTCGATGTCCAGATAGAGGGTCAGGGTATAGGTCCTTTGTTGGCTGAGGGTGTAGAGGGTACTCAAAACGCCTCGACCGAGCATGGTCACCTCCTGAGTTATGGGTCTGGCTTCTAGTGTACAACTTCCCGATATTCCCGTCGCCGCCCGCGGCGCCGAACGCGAATATCGGGAGAAATGGAAAGGGTTTAGAATGATGCCGGGTTGAAGTATCCAGGAGGATCGGGTGTGAAGACGATTGATGTCCGTGATCTCGCCTGCCCGGGCCCGGTGCTCAAGCTGCGTGATCTCTTGGCAGCGGGCGAGCGTGAGATTTCCATGCACGTGGCCGACGAGCTCAGCCGCTCGAACGTGACCCGCTTCGCGACCTCGCGCGGCGCCGAGGTCGAGGTCTCGGATGGCGGCGGCGGAAGCTTCGTGGTCGCGATCAGGGCGGGCGGCGAAGCTGGCGATGCTCGCCCCGGCGAGGAAGAGTTGCTGGTGTGTGACGTCCCCGAGGCCTCTGCGATCGTCGGTCCGCGAGTCGTGCAGATCACCGCGACCACCATGGGTTCAGGCAACGATGAGCTCGGCGCCCTCCTCCTCCGCTCGTTCCTCAAGACGCAGGCCGAACTCGAGCGCAGGCCGGACGCGATCCTCTTCTACAACGACGGCGTCAAGCTGTGCTGCGAGGGCTCGTGCCTGCTCGACGATTTACGCGGGCTCGACGCGGCAGGGGTCGAGATTATCGCCTGCGGCACCTGCCTCAATTTCTTCGAGCTCGCCGATCAGCTGCGGGTGGGCCGGGTCACCGACATGCTCGAGATCGCCGGCCGTCTCGCCGACGCGGGGTCCATCGTCCGCCCATGATTGACCCGCACCCTTCACCACCCCGCTACTGCGGCCCGCGATTAGCCGCAATCTGCGGCGTTCTCTCGCCTCGGGGTGCTCCACGTACTGTCAAGTACGCGTCCGCGCCCCTCGGGTCGAAAACACCACATCTCACGACAACTCGCGGTCCTCGCTACGCAAGGTGGTGAAAGGTGCGGGCTATCTACCTCGACCATGCCGCCACCTCCTTTCCGAAGGCGCCCGACGTTGCCGAGGCCGTGGCCCTCTTTCTCAACCAGGCGGCTGGCAACCCGGGTCGCGGCGGCCACCGATTGACGGTGGCGGCCTCCCGGGTCCTCGAGGGGGCGCGCGAGGACGTGGCGGGGTTGCTCGGCGGCGATCCGGAAAGGACTGTTTTCGGGCCGGGAGCGACCTTCTGGATCAACGCGGTGCTGGCCTCGAAGCTCAATGCCGGCGATCGGGTCGTCACCACCGCCCTCGAGCACAACGCGGTCATGCGGCCACTTCGCTGGTACGAAGAGAAACGTCGCATCAAGCTGGTGACCGTCAATGGCAGATCACCAGACGGCGTGCCTTCGGCCGATGAAATCGCCTCAAACGTCACCCGCGCACCGACCTCGCTGGTGATCATGACCCACGCCTCGAACATCACCGGAGCAATACTGCCGGTGGCCGAGGTGGCGCAGGCGGTGTCGCCGGTGCCGGTGCTGGTGGACGCGGCCCAGACCGCCGGCAGCTTGCCAATCGACTTCCGCGAAATCGGCGCCGCCGCGCTCGTCGCCTCCGGCCACAAGGGCCTCCTCGGACCGCCCGGGATCGGAACCTTGCTGCTGGCGTCATGGTTCAACATCGAGCCCCTGGTGCGCGGTGGGACCGGTTCGCGTTCGGAGAGCCACGAGATGCCGGAGCACCTGCCGGATCGGCTCGAGGCCGGCACCGCCAACAGCGCCGGTGCGGCAGGTCTCGGCGCCTCCTGCGCGTGGATTCGCGAGCGTACGGTCGAGGCGATTCGCGAACGCAGTCAGCGTCTTCTCCAACGACTCGTCGCGGGTCTGAAAGAGGTCCCGGGGGTCTTTCTGCACGGGTGGGATGCAGACAAACCGCGAGTGGGCATCCTCTCGTTCACCATGCGCAGGAAGGATGTCGGG
>CAYRFI010000145.1:0-8822 GCA_964423595.1 uncultured Thermoanaerobaculia bacterium
ATCTCGTGGATCTGATCGGCGGTCAGCTCCAAAGGCGTCGTCGAGTAACCGGGGCTTTCGATCGCGCTCGGTGCGACCGGCCGCAGACCGCCGGTTTGCCGGCGGTCGGCCTGACCACCGCAATGAACGATCTGTCCCACGATCTTTCCACCCTGGTCGTGGACAGCGCGCGCCAGGTCGGTGAGGCCGGGCATGAGCTGGTCGGAATCAGCGCCGATCTGTCCCAGGGCTTGCTTGCCGACCCTCTGCACGTACATGTAGCTCGAGATGATGAGGCCGACGCCACCCTCAGCCAGCTCCTCGTGGACGCGAACGAGTGCCGGGGTCACCTCGCCGTCCGCGTTTGCCAGACCCTCCCAGGTCGCGGACCTCACCAGGCGGTTTTTCAGCTCGATCCCACTCAAACTGGTTGGTTCGAATATTTCCGCCATCTATTCGAGATCTTATCTCCTTCCCGGCGAAATCGGTGAGGCAAACGCGTTGGAGCCGAAATTACTCTTCGCCGGAAAACACGCCCTCGATCGTGATCGTCAACGGCGGCTCGGAGAGAGACCCGGGCTCGTCAGGCGACGAGATGATCCATCCCAGAGGCGCTTTCTGAGAGGTGTCGAAGTACGCGCCATCGGTGTAGGCGACCTTGACGGCGACCCGGCCGGTGGCCTCGTCGAGAACAAAGGGCATCAGGAGATAGATGCGGGCGCCGTCCTGGTAGCGACAGGCGAGGGTGGCGCCTTCTTTGCCGTTGAGTCGGAAGGGTCCGTAGCCCGGACGCTCGACCCGGAGACTCACCTGGCGATTGCCGATCCGAAAGTCTGGTCGCCGTTGCCGCTCCTCCACCGGTAGCTCTAGGTAGATCTCTTCAACCAGCCAGCGAGCATAGGTGACGAGGTCACCCTCCGACGACCAGTACTGTTTGTCGAAACCGATGCAGCCGCGTCCACTGGCGGCCAGAAACGGATATCGGGCTGCCCAAATCGGAACCTGGCCCTGACCCGAACCGATCCGGTCGAGCGGCCATGTGGCGCCCGGCACAGAAATGGTCATCGCCGAACCGTGGGCGTCACCAGCAACGTGACCCCCCGGGAACGGCGCCGCTGACAACAGGAGCATGCCCCGCGCGGGATCGAGCAGCGTGACAAAGGCGCCCGCGACCGATGGGCAACCCGATGCTGCATCTGCAACCACGATCTGCGGTCGCAGAGCGGTGTTTTGAGCGTCGGCGGTTCGGGGAGCGGCCACTGAGAGTATGGCGACCACGCCAAAGGCAGCTGCTCGCAGAGGGATACACGTAGATCTCATGATAATCCTCGGCGGAACGGTACTGTGTTCTCTCCGGCGCACGATGTGCGCTAGATCACGTGTGGCGTTTCTTCCCCATCTCACGCGCCACCCGGGCCACCACCCGCTCGAGATCGCCGATCTGGCCGATCGCACTGTCTTCCGATCCGTTGTCGCCGTAGAGCACGGCCGCCACCTTGTGGTCGACGATGATCGGAATCGCGATCACCTCTTTGGGGGCGTCATGGCCGAGAAGCTCCCTGAGTGGGCTATTGCCGTCGCCATCCTTGAGCCGCCCACGGTAACTGCGCGCCTCGTTGATGACCCACGAGATTGCCGATTCCTCGCCATCAACCCGCTCGATGCGACGACCGACCATCGCCAGCGACGCCTCGCGGTCATCGGGGTCGAAACCTCCGACAACGCTGAGCGCATCCGGGTAAACGAGAAAAAGGATGGCCCGGCGGACCAGCTTGTTGGCGTCCTCCAGGATGGTGGCGGCCATCTCGGAGGTGACCACCAGGGACTCTTCCTTCAGGTTGGCGAGAACGTCGCGGACGGCTTTGAAATAGTCCGGGGATTCCTCCATGCGAGTAGCTTCGTCGTGCTTGACCGCGCCGCCGAGAAGGATCTGCTCAGTGCGGATACCCGTCTCGAGGATCACCTCACGCGGATCGACTCGAACCTCACCGAGATCCGGTATGTCCATCGGCTCGAAGGTGCCGACGCCTCGGGTCCACCCCAGAGCCTCACGGATGACATTCTGGAATTGGAGATACACCACACCGGTCAAGTCCTCGGCGGTGACCGCCTCCATTTCGACGAGGATCTGCCCGAGCAGGGCCCCACCCTCCCGTTTTTTCTGCAGTCGCAGGGCTGTTTCGAGCTGCTCTTCGTCTACCAGGCCGCGCCGGACGAGCATCGCGCCCACGGTTTCACGGACACCGGTCGACGCGGCGTAGACGATGTTGCCGTTGCGAAAGGCGAGCTTGAGCCGATCGTCCCCGTTTTCGATAGTTACCTGGCCGGTTTTCTGATTCTGAGCCAGCACCATCATGAAATCGGCGACTGCCAGGTCTTCGATGTCTGCGGTGATCGTCACTGCGGCACGCCCCGTTCCGATGCGAAAGACAGAGGAAACGACTGCAATAACGATTCTATCGCGCGCTTGTCTGGCGCGCCTGTGATCTGTCGGTTTTTTGAGATTCGGGTGCAGTCGACACGTGCACTTGTAATTCCGGATGGTAAGTGTATACTTACCATTGATGAAGGGCTGCGAGAACCTTTTCAGAGCCCTGGCAGATCCGACACGGCGCGAGATTTTCGAGAGTCTCCGTCCGGGTCCGCGTGCTGTGGGCGAGCTGGCGGCCGGTCTGCCGGTGAGCCGTCCGGCCGTCTCGCAGCACCTCAAGGTCCTCAAAGAGGCTGGTCTGGTGACGGAACGGCGGCAAGGGACCAGGGGCTACTACTCGATCGATCCGCGCGGCCTCGAGCCGCTGCGAACCTACCTGGAGAGCTTCTGGGGCGAGGTTCTGGCCGCGTTCGAGGCGGCGGCTGAGAAAAAAACGGGAGGACGGGATGAATGATGAACACACAATCGCGCCGGTACGAAAATGCGTCGAGGTCGGGTGCACCGCCGAACAGGCCTTTCGGCTTTTCACGGAGGATATCGATAGCTGGTGGCCGCTCGCGACCCACTCGATCGGTGAGGCTGACGCCGAATCCTGTTACTTCGAGGGCCGCGAAGGCGGGAGGATCTACGAGACCCACGCCGACGGCTCGATCCACCTGTGGGGCACGGTGACTGAGTGGGAACCGCCAGAGAGGGTAGTCTTCACCTGGCACCCCGGTCGGAATGCCGCCACGGCGCAGGAGGTGGAGCTGCGTTTTTCGGATATTGCCGGCGGTACGCGCGTCGAGCTCGAGCACCGGGGCTGGGAAACCCTGGGCGAGGAGGCGCAGCTGACCCGCGATGGCTACGAGACCGGCTGGCCGCCAGTGCTCGAACGGTACGTGGCCCGCTGCGCCTGAGGTCTCGCTATCGTGCCAGAAACCACATCGCACCCATCAGTGCGGTGCCTGCTACCATCAGCGTTCCGATTGCGATCACTGCCGCGAGTGTGATGACCCGGTTTGTGATTTGTCGCCGGGCCTCCTGGTAGGCCATCGCCTGAGCGTCGGGTTTGACCGGCGCGGGGGGTGGCTCCGGCAGCCGGTCCTTCCACTGGGTCGCCAATCTCGCGAGCTCCGGATCGTTTTCGAGATGCTCCTTGACCAGGGCGCGAGAGTCGGGGCTCGCCTCGTCCGAGAGGTAGAGGGGCAGGAGATCCAGGATCACGTCTCGTGTCACGGCCATTATTCACCTCCGTTTTGGGTCATGGTTTCCGCGAGGAGCCGTCGACGGGCGCGGTGCACCTTGACCCGCGCCGCGCCCACCGAGATTTCCAGGACCCTCGCGATTTCTTCGTAGGGGAGTGAGTGCTCCGTTCTGAGGACCAGCGCCAACCGATCGACAGTGGGCATTCGATACAGGGCGCCTGTTACAAGGTCGAGGTCCGACCGCGCGGCTGCGGTTCGCTGCGGATCGGCCGCCCCGTCCGCCATTTCTTCGGGCAGCTGCTCGTGTCTGTTGGACTGATCTCGATGTTTGAGGAAGATGTTTCGGGCAATGGCGAAAAGGTAGCCCTTCAAGGTTTCGGTGCGCAGCTGATGGCGCCGCGCCCATGCCCTGATGAAGGTCTCGGATGCCACGTCCTCGGCCTGGGTCGTGTCGTGCGTCAACCAGACAGCGAACCGATAGACGTCCGCGAAGTTGGTGGTGTAGAGCTGCTCGAAGGTCATCGCTGTCTTTGTCTCCCGTGGAGAGTACCTTCGAGACTGCGAAGTGTTACAGCGGCCTATCTGTTCGCGGGTTTCGTGAGCCTGGCGAGCCCGGGGTGATCCCGTGGTATCCGACTGGCGCGCTGCAGCCCGTAGAGGACCTCGTCTTCCCAGGTGCCGGAGGCTGTGGTCGGTTGCCACGGAGGGATATCTTCGGTCGGGTCGCCGGCTATCGGGTTGAGGTAGTCCCAGACGATCTTGCCGCCCGGCGTGACTTCGAATATTCGCCCGAGCTCACCAACGCACACCAGGGTGTTCCCGTTCGGTAACCGTTCGGCTCCGGAAACGTGGCCCGAGAAGAAACGCTCGCTCCTTGAACCGGCGAATGACCATACTCGTTCCGCCGATTCGGCAAACCGCCGACCTTTCGGCCCGGAAACGATGCTCGGTTTCCGTGGCAGCCGAATCTCGTCAACCGATGAGTACTCACCTTCGGGCCGCTCCCGGCCGTTGTTGAACACCGTTATGTCTCCGGCGCCCGGGAAGCCATCGGGAATCCAACGAGCATCGTGTTGGCTGAAGAGTTGCTGTTGGTCTGCGAATCCCGCTCCACGGTAGGCCTGGGGATTGCCCCATCGATAGAGGAGGTCTCCGCCTCGACTCCCCTTGCCGCCGCTATGGCCGGCCGCTTCTGCAGTCGACGTGCTGTGATCGATGATCCAGATCTCACCGAAGCGGAGGGCGCTCAACGCAATCTCGTCGAGCTTCGGGTTGAAGGAGACCGAGTTCGCATGGTTCCAGTCGGCCTTTTGCTTGTCGCTTCTGTTTTGCTGATTATTCGTTTGAGGAGAGTCGGCGATGTAGCCGAGCGCTCTCAACCGCGCAAATTCCTCGTCTGACTCACGCCGATGTCCCAAGTCTCCGTTGATGTCCACGAGCTCGGGATGCTCGTCCAATTTTCCGAAGTTCTTGAGCCTGGGGTCGCGCTCCTGGATCAGATGGTCCCAGAGGTGCCACTCCCAAACTAATTCCCCGCCCTTCGGCCGCAGCGGTCGGATCTCGACCAGGTGCTCGGGCCAAAGGCCCAGGCCGGTGACCATCTCCTGATCGCGACCCGCCATCACGGCTTCCTGCAAGGTTTTCCGCTCCCATGCCAGGAGGATGACGTTTCCGTTCGGCAGGAACTCGATGTCGTGATGCTGGACATGATGACGGTTCGAGTAGACGTACTCCCACGCGACGGTTCCATCCCACGCGATCTCCTGGACGATCCCACCATGACCCCCAACGTTGAAATGGGGATTATAGGGATCGCGTGCGGGTCTCAGCAGGTTACCGTTGGCCAGGAGGTAGATGCCGGAGGTCGGCGTATAGCGGCTCTTCCACGCGTGAACGATCTCGCCCTCCATGTTGACGAGGTAGGTCGAGGTCGATCTGAGCGGCGCGACAATCGTGTAGCCCTGAAAGGCACCTGGGGAATTCCTTACCAAACCCCTGGACTGCTTCTTCTGGGGCCCTTGATCGACTTGCGCGGAAACCACGATTGCACAGACGGCAGCGATGATCCCCAGTGTCAGAGATCGAACGAGCGATGCGTTCACTCCAATGCCTCCCCAAAAGATGCCTGCCGGTAATTATTGTCTTCGGAACTCATTCTGCGATGATGACGGTCACATATCAGATTGCTGCGTCGATCGGGCAATCCGCCTTCGGCGAACTCGGTCGATCTCCTGTGATGCCTTGATGCCACGATGCCGGAGTGAAAACCAGATCAGCCGCTTGCGATCCATGACGAAGAAACGTTTGCCGTAGCGCGCGAGGGCCCTGTGGTCGATCTTGAAACCGAGGCCCGGCGTTGCAGGAGTCTCGAGGGTCCCCCGGTCGTGGTCGAACGGGACCTCGAGGATTCCGTCGCGAGCCTCGACCGTCCACCCTGGAGGTGCCAGCGGGTACTCGAGCTCGCGTTCCTCGGCGAAGCCGCTGGCCGCGAAGAGCTGCAGGTTGACCGCGAAGCCGATGCCGTTCGTCCAGGTGTGGGGCGAGTAGGCGAGATCGTGCTTTCGGAGCAACCGAATCACCTCCATCGTCTGGGCGATGCCTCCGCAAAAAACGGCGTCCGGTTGGAAGATGTTGTAGCACCGTCGTTCGATCATCATTCTGAGCTCCGGTAGGCCGGCGCTGTGGAGCTCACCACCGGCGACAGGCACCCGACTGGCGGCGGTCAAGGCACTCAGGTCGTCGTAGCGGTCCATCGCCAGAGGTTCCTCGATCCATGCGACGCCGACGTCGGCACAGGCGTCTCCGAACCTCTTTGCCCGCTCCATGTCCCACAGCGGTGAGTCGCCGACGATCGTGACGCGCCATCCCTGGTTGGCATCGACCGCGATCTTGACGTGATCGCCGATGGCCTTCGCCGTTTCGACGACCTGACGGATATCGACCGCCTCGTCGTGATCGTGGACGCGGAGCTTGACGGTGCGGAAGCCTTCGGCATGGCGCGCCTCCGCCTCCTCGATTCGAGCTGCGGGCTCCTTGACCTCACCGGTCGACGCGTAGAGGCGGACGGTGCAGGGCGAGCCGCCGAGCATCTCGCAGACCGGCCGGCCCGCGAGCTTGCCCCGGATGTCCCAGAACGCGGGCTCGATCCACCAGTTGCGCCAACCGAGGTACGCAATCTCGCGCAGGCGTTGTTGCACCAGGGAGATGTCACAGGCGTCTTCGCCGAGGAGATAGGGGCCGAGGAGATCACCGAGGCCGGCCCGTTCGCGCCCAATGGCGGGGCCGGCGCTGTAACCCTCGACGCCGTCATCGGTGGTGATCCTGACCAGGGTGAAACGGTTCTCGTTTGACGGCATGCCGGGGATCCAGGCCGGTCGGAAGGTGGCCGGCAACGGGATCGCGACATGGAAGAGCTCGACGCGCGCGACTCGGCTGGTTGTGGGGCTCATATGCGGAACGATACCACTGCGACGGTGGCCGTGCGCGTCCATTCAATCGGTTTTTCGATTGAGCAGCCGCCACGTCATGGCGCGGACCTGATCGAAGGTCGTCTGCGCCCTATCGACCTTGATGCCGTTGACCACTCCAGCCTGAGTGAGGAGCCTCAGGTGGCTGTCGACCTCCTTGGCCGACGCGTAGGCAATTCTCCAGAAGTGCAGCCGGTCTCTTCCAGTCCTGCCGTGGCCCTCCGCGAGGTTGGCCGGCACAGAGCTCGCTGAGCGAATGACCTGATCGGCAATCGATTTCAGCGGAGCTGGAACCCTCATGGCCAGCGCGATGGCAATGCCCGCTGCTTCGAGAGCCTTTTCGTGGGCAACGAGGTTGGTATTCGCGTCGGCGTTTGACATGGTCACCTCCGGGTCGTTCATACCCTCCCTGAAGCCGGTGCGGCAGCCGATGTCAAGGGTGCGCAGCACTCGTCTTGCCCTTGACGTCGGCTGCCCACCGGCTACGTCTCTTTTTGAACGACCCGGAGGTGACCATCACGACCTCGCGAAACCCGACCGCTGCGCCCCGAAAGCTGCCCCGGCACCTGTCCCTGAAATCTGTCCCTGCCCCTGGCGCTGATCGCTGGCGCTGCCCCTGAACTCTGCGCTGCGACTGCTGACCGTGACATCCCAAACTTGATCTCACCTATTCCCGGATGAGCCAATATGGAAAATTGAGAACTGAGAATTCACCCTCGGGTCAGCGGTCGATAGGTGACTCGATGCGGCCGGTCGGCGACGTCGCCCAGCCGCTTGCGACGGTCGGCAACGTAGTCGGAGTAGGGACCGGGATACCACTCCACGTGCGATTCGCTCTCGAAGGCCAGGATGTGGGTTGCCACCCTATCGAGGAACCACCGGTCGTGAGAGATCACCAGGACACAGCCCGCGAACGCGAGGATCGCCTCTTCGAGCGCCCGCAGGGTGTTGACGTCGAGGTCGTTGGTGGGCTCGTCAAGGAGCAGCACATTGGCGCCCTCTTTGAGCATGCGTGCGAGGTGGACGCGGTTGCGCTCGCCGCCGGACAGCAGTTTGACGGGTTTCTGCTGGTCGGAGCCCGTGAAGTTGAACTGGCCGACATAGGCGCGTGAGTTGACCTCGGTGCGGCCGAGCCAGATCGAATCCGAGCCCTCGGAGATCACTTCCCATACCGATTTTTCCGGGTCGAGCGTGGACCGGCTCTGATCGACGTAGGCGAGCTTCACGGTCTCTCCAAGCCGGACGCTGCCACCGTCGAGATCCTGCTTCCCGGTGATCAAGTCGAAGAGCGTCGTCTTACCGGTGCCGTTGCCGCCGATGACGCCGACGATCGCGCCGGGGGGGACTGAGAAGCTGAGGTCGTCGAAAAGAAGCCGATCGTCGTGGCCCTTCTTCAGCTTCTCGGCCTCGATGACGACATCGCCGAGTCGCGGTCCGGGAGGAACCCAGATTTCGAGGTCGCGCACCATCTGCGCGGGCTCCTGCGACAAAAGCTCCTGGTAGGCGTTGATCCGCGCCTTGCCCTTCGCCTGGCGTGCGCGGGGCGTCATGCGGATCCACTCGAGCTCCCGCTCGAGCGTCTTCTGGCGCCGCCCCTCGCTGCGCTCCTCCTGCCGCAGCCGCTCCTCCTTCTGCTCGAGCCACGAAGAGTAGTTGCCCTTCCAGGGAATGCCGTGGCCGCGGTCGAGCTCGAGGATCCAACCGGCCACATTGTCGAGGACGTAGCGATCGTGGGTGACGGCGATGACGGTGCCGGGG
>CAYRFI010000146.1:0-8784 GCA_964423595.1 uncultured Thermoanaerobaculia bacterium
CCGGCAACATCGAGATCCTCCACCTCCATGGCACCGACGAGCAGAAGAAACGGTGGATGCAGCCGTTGGTCGACGGCAGGATTCGCAGCTGTTTCTCGATGACCGAAGTCGAGATGCCGGGTTCGAACCCGGTGATGATGGAGACCACCGCGGTCAAGGACGGCGACGATTACGTCGTCAACGGCCAGAAGTGGTACACCACCGCCGCCGACGGCGCCGCCTTTGCCGTGGTCATGGCGATCACCGACCCCGATGCGCCGGTCCACCGCCGCGCCTCGATGATCATCGTCCCCACCGACACCCCCGGCTTCGACCTCGTTCGCAACATCAACGTCATGGGCCACATCGGCGACGACTGGGCGAGCCACGCCGAAATTCTCTACCACTCGTGCCGCGTGCCGCAGAGTCATCTACTCGGGCCCGAGGGCCACGGCTTCGTCATCGCACAGGAGCGGCTCGGGCCGGGCCGCATCCACCATTGCATGCGCTGGATCGGCATCTGCAACCGCGCCTTCGATCTCATGTGCTCGCGCGCCGTTCGCCGCACCATCGCGCCCGACCGCCCCCTCGCCGACAAGGACGTGATCCAGACCTGGATCGCCGAGTGCGCGGCCGACATCCAAGCGGCGCGTTTGATGGTCCTGAACACCGCCTGGAAGATCGAGAAGCTCGGCTGGAAGGAAGCGCGGGAAGACATCTCGATGATCAAGTTCGTCACCGCCAACACCCTGCAGCGGGTCATCGACCACGCGCTTCAGGTCCACGGCGGGCTCGGTATGACCGACGACACGATGCTCGCCTTCTTCTACCGCCACGAGCGCGCCGCCCGCATTTACGACGGCGCCGACGAGGTTCACAAGCTGTCCCTGGCCCGCAGAATTCTCCGTCAGTATCGGTAATCATCGCCCGCGTGAGAGCCGTTTACTCCGGTTTTCGTCGATCCCGCACCGCTCTGAGAACTCGCGCATCCTCCTGGTGCCGGGGGTGATCGATGGCGCTCTTGATCGCGAGAAGACTGTCGAGGTCGATCCAGTTGGCCGGTGCGCTGCCGTAGTGGCTCTCGATCCGGCGCGCCCACGCGTCGGCGAAGCTGAGGGCAACCGTCTCGCGCAAGATATCGATGCGGTTGGGGGCCACACCGAGCTGCAGAACCTCCTGCGGATCGTCGACGGTCAGCAGGGCCGGACTGCCGAACTGCTCGAGGGCCCGGTTAGCACGGTGAACATTCTCGTGGTCGGGATCGATCCAGAGATCGATGTCCTTGGTGTAGCGCGGTTTGGCGTGAAAGATGAAGGCCAGCCCGCCGACGATCAGGTAGCGCACCCGATGCTGACCGAAGAGCTCCAAAATGTCCTCGAAGTCCTGGACCGCTTCCATGGTTCAGCTATCCGGGGTGGCTGGCTCGCCCCGTGCAGCCTCGACCAGCGCGACGTCTCGATGGATCGCCACAAGGGCTGAAAGCCGCTCCTCAGGTGTTCGGCGCTGCCAGTAATCGAGATCCCAGGCCTCAGCATCGGCAAAAGAGCTCGCCCGATGCGTCTCCATTATCTCCCGGCGTTTCCGACTTCGTTCTTCAAGGTCTAACACGATCAATATTTTAGCACTGCATCGGACGGTACGTACACAGCAAATGACGCCGCCGCCGGGTCAGGCATCCCCTTGGGACGACGACGCGTTCATCCCCCGCAGCAGAGCGACCTCTGCGAAGGGGATGTCTCCCGTGATGGCGCTTACGATCGCCAGCGCCGTGAGCCCGAGGAGAGGGAGCAAGAACGACACGATAGCCTCGTCGGTGGCCACACCGGGAGTCGTGCAGGATAGAATGACTTCGTTTCGGCCCGAAATGCTGGAGGTGAAAGGCACGGCGATGAATGGGCAGACTGGGAATTTCGCGACGTGATGCAGCGACTGGTTCTCGTGACTGCCCTCTTCGTAATGGTCTTTGCGGTTCGGGCGGATGCCCTCGAGACCGACCAGTACTACGCCTGGGGGCGACCACTTGCCGACTCCACCGACGCCGTCAACGCCAGGTTCAACCTCGAGCTGGAGAGGGCTATTGCGAGCTTTCCCGACCGTCGTCCGCCGGAGAGCTGTCGCAAGATCGCCGTCGCCTATCGATCGCGGATGCGTTTCGTGCTGCTGCACGATATCCAGGTGTGGGCCTGGAACTCGGAGTGGGTGGCCCGGATCCCGAACGGCGGTGACGAGCAAAAGAAATACCGGCGCACCAATCTCTACTCGAACCACCCCTTGATCGATACCGGGACCTGGATGCCGTTCACCCCGACCATCGAGGTCGCCGGTGTCCGCATGGGCACCGACAAGTTGGCGCACCTGGTGTCGTCGGGCTGGACCTACTACAGCGAGTATCAGAGGGGCCTCAAGAAAGGTGAGACGCCGGAGGATGCCGAAAGACGCGCGGTCAACCGCGGGATCGTCGAGGAGAGCCTGATCCTCGGGAAAATGATGTCGGGAGTTCTGGCGATCCCCGACATCGAGGCGAGCTATGCCGGCATGCACTTTTACATTGATTTGTGCGACAGCGAGGACCCGATCCTGAGGCTCGAGAAGGATGGCTGGATCATCTCCAGGTCCATCGACCTGCGAGACTACGTGACACCGCGGTGGGACGAGTCCTATCAGCCGCCGATTTACAGCAAGGGCCGTTGGCGCAAGGTCAGGCCGGTGCTCGAAACCTACTGCGATCGTCTCGCCAACCCGCAGGTTGTGGCGATGCGGCGAATCTATCGTGAACGAGACAAAGAATCTCTCGTCGATGAGTTGGTGGCCGAGCGAGTTGCTCTGGGCAAGCTCGACGACCCGGCCCAGTTCGGCCTCGAGGCGGTTTGCGCTGAACGCGATCCATCGCGCGAGGCGCTGCCGGGTCCGGCCGACCTCGTCGAGGTCATCAGCTCGACGGAGGGCCGCACAAACGTCATGGAGGACGTCGTTGCGGAAGAGCGGGACCGTCGCCGATTCGCTCTCGGCCTCGTCGGGTTCCACGTCACCTCCCCGCAGGTCGTGTCGGCTTCGATCGCCGTCATGCCGACGTCGCAGCCGAAGAGCTATGACTGCACCACTCCGTGTGACTTTCGGGGTCCATTCGTCGAGCTCGAGCCGGGCCTCGGTGGCGGCAAGCTGAGCGTCGGATGGGCGAGGGTCACCGGCACGACGAATCGCAGCGGTTCGTTTCTCAATGCGGGCTATATCGGAGGGGCGTATAAGGTCACTGTTCTGCGGACCTGGGGCGACCTCGGGTGGGTGGAAAAAGGCCGTACCTACGCGGGCGTCGAGCTCGGGGTACCGGTGGCGCACGCCAACCTCGGGGTCGGCCTGTTGTATCGCGTCGACGGCGGCGAGGGGGGGCGGTGGCTTGTGACAGGTGGCGCCGGGTGGGGATTTTGAGCTTTTGGTCCCCCCCCGGGGTCTTCGTATGAGTCGGGGAAACCCCTGCTTTGATCACGACTGTCACATCTGTTGCCTCGATACCCGCATGACCCTGACGGAGGCCGACGCGGCGCGGCTCCATGCGGCGGGACGGGATGACTTCTTCTTCGTCAACAATGACCACGATCTCCAGCTCGTCAACGTGGACGGCCACTGCATCTTCCTCGCCGATGGCCGGTGCTCGGTCCGCGACGATCGGCCCGCGGGCTGCCGCCTTTACCCGCTGATCCTCGATCTATCAGTGGACCGGGTGGTTCTCGACTCGTTCTGCCCGTGGGCGAGTGAGTTCGCCTTCACCCGGGACGACGCGGTGAAGTTACGCCGTTCGGTGGCCGATGAGGAGCGAGAGGCGCGGCTCAGAGGATCCAAAAAGCGATCAAGCTGATACCGCCAAGGGCGGCGAGGAGGACGAGGCTCAGACGCCCGGTTCGGTTGGTGCCGAAGATCAGGGCATAGAACCCCTTCATGAGGTTGTTGACGGCGCTGGCGATGATCACCGCCAGAGCAGCGGTCTCGATCGTGAGACCCGTGCCGAGGGTCTGGGTGAGGCCGAGGATGAAGGGGTCGACATCGGCGGCGCCCATGATCGCTGCCATGACCAACACGCCGATGCTGCCAAACCGTTCGGCGACAAACCGCGTAGCAATCAGGACCGCGACGAAGATGACGGCGAAGGTGAAGGCCGAGGTCATTTCGAGCGGGTTGCCGTCGCCCCGGCCAGCAGGAGTTGCGATCTCGCAGTCGGGCTCCGCGCGCTGGGCTCGCCGAGTCATGAATAGACCGACCCCGATGGCTGCCAGTCCCATCACCCAGAAGATCACGGTCAGGCGTTGCGCCAGGGGCGCGGCGAAGAGCATCAACAGGATCCACAAACGGAGGTACATCACCCCGGTGGCGGCGACGATGGCGCCGGCGAAGTTGGAAGCACAACCTCTCTGTTTCTTCGATTGGCGGGCCAGCACGACGGTGGTGACGGTCGACGAGTAGGCGCCGCCGAGGAGACCGGCGAGCAGCAGTCCACGGTCCTCTCCCCCCCAGAGGCGCAGCAGGTAGCTGACGTAGGAGACCCCCGACACTGCGACCACGATCAGCCAGATCTTGAAGGGATTGATCTCGAAAGGCGTGAAATTGCGATTCGGCACCAGCGGCAGGATCACCGCGGTCAGCAGCAGGAATCTCAACAGGGTACTCAGCTCCATGCGTGGTAATCGCGTCGCCAGGCCCTCGAGCAGGTGCTTCTCCTGCAGCAGGATGACGGTGATCACGCCGGTGGCGATGGCGAGCCAGTACATGCCCTTGGCGGCGCAGCCGCCGAGGGCGAAGGTGAGCAACGCGGCGGTCTCGGTGGTGAGGCCTGGCTCGCCTTTCGTGAGGAAGTACCAGTGCGAGAGCGCGACCAACGCCCCGGTTACAACCAGACCGAGGGAAAAGGGAATGGCGGAATCGGGAAAGGCTGCGATGAGCAGGTAACCGCCGAGCCCGATGATGGGGAAGGTGCGGACCCCGCCGATTCCGTTTGGCTCGTGCTCCTCGCGCTCGATACCGATCAGTAGCGCGAGCCCGAGGGTCAGAACAAAACCGAACACCTCAGCCGGCAGGTAGGTGATGAGGGCGTCCATCTAACCAGTTTAAACCACAACCCTTGTCCTTTTTTGCCGCGAGCAGCTGCGAGCCGCGCGCGGCAAAAAAGGAGACGAAGATCACTGATCCTCGATGAGTCGCTCGAGAAGGTCTTCCGCCGCGATGCGGGGAACGGTCACGTGTCCTCGGGCGGCGTTGGCACGGTTCCAGGTGTCGATCGTTTCGATGGCGTTGTCGTTGCGCGCCCAGGCGCGGCGTGCGACGCCACCCATGACGTCCCACTCGAGCGCGGTGTCGAGGATTCGCTCGACCCTTGCCGAGCCGTCAAGCACCAGACCAAAACCGCCGTTGACGGCCTTGCCGGTGCCGACACCGCCGCCGTTGGAGAGCACCGCCATGGTCATGCCGCGGGCGGCGTTGCCGGCCCAGCAGTGGTGCGACATGTCGGCGACCGTGTTCGAGCCGTCGTAGATGTTGGCCGTTTCGCGGTACGGCGAGTCGGTTCCGCCGGTGTCGTGGTGGTCGCGACCCATCATCACCGGCCCGATCGCACCGTCGCGCACCATACGGTTGAACTCGCGAGCAATAGCCGTGCGACCATCGGCATCGGCATAGAGGATTCGCGCCTGGGTGCCGACCACCAGCGCATTGGCCTCGGCGTCACGGATCCACTGCCAGTTGTCGCGGTCCTGACCGCGGCGGGTGGGGTCGATACAGCCCATCGCCGCGACATCGGTCTTGTGGAGGTCTTCGGGTTTGCCCGACAGACAGACCCAGCGGAAGGGGCCGTAGCCGTAGTCGAAGCACATGGGGCCCATGATGTCCTCGACGTAGGACGGCCAGATGAAGCCCTCCGAGGTGTCGGCGCCGTTCTTCGCGATCTCGGGCGCGCCGGCGTCGAAAACCGCCTTCATGAAGGCGTTGCCGTAGTCCCAGAAATGGGCCCCCTTGTCGGTCAGACGTTTGAGCACCTGGAAGTGGCGGATCAGGCTCTGATCCACCAGCTTCGCGAAACCGTTGCGATCGGATACCAGCAGCTCGCGGCCCTGATCGAACGTGACATCCGCTGGGGTGTAGCCGCCGTCGTAGGGAACGTGGCACGAGGTCTGGTCAGAGTAGAGATCGACCGCGATATCGTTGGCGTCGAGGTACTCGAGGAGATCGACCACGTTGCCGACGTAGGCGATCGACAGGGGCTCGCGCTCTTCGGCTGCTTCGAGCATCCATCCGACCGCTGTCTCGAGGTCGTCCGAGACCTTCGACACCCAGCCCTGCGAGTGTCGGGTCTCGACCCGCGACGGATCGACCTCGGCGACGATCCCGGCGCCGCCGGCGATCTCGAGCGCCTTGGGCTGTGCGCCCGACATGCCGCCGAGACCCGACGTCACGAAGGTCTTACCGGCGAGGTTGCCGTCGGAGGGGACCCCGAGGTAGAGCCGTCCCGCATTCAAGAGCGTGATGTAGGTACCGTGGACGATGCCCTGCGGGCCGATGTACATCCAGCCGCCGGCGGTCATCTGGCCGTAGTTGACGCAGCCGAGCGCTGCCAGGCGGTGGAAGTCTTCCGGAGTGTCGAACATCCCCACCATGAGACCGTTAGTGATAATCGCTCGCGGAGCCTCGGGACGTGATGGAAAGAGGCCCAGTGGGTGACCGGAGCTGACCACCAGGGTCTGGGTGTCGTCCATAATCTCCAGGTAGCGTTTGATCAACAGGTACTGCATCCAATTTTGGCAAACCTGGCCCGACTCGCCGTAGGTCACCAGCTCGTAGGGGTAGAGGGCGACGTCGAAATCGAGGTTGTTGTCGATCATCACCTGCATCGCCTTGGCCTCGGTGATACGGCCGATGTAGGCGTCGATGGCCTTGCCGGTGATCTCGCCCGCCGGCCGGTAGCGGTAGCCATAGATCCGGCCCCGGGTCTCGAGCTCTTCGAGGAACTCGGGGGCGACGATCTCATGGTGCTCGGCTGGCACGTAACGCAGGGCATTCGCCAGCGCGACCTTGGTGTCGTGGGTGTTGAGGGTGCAGCCACGGTCGGGTGATCGCCGGATCCCGGCCTTGAACTGCTTGGGCTCGGGAAGCTCCGTCAGCTCGACAGTCAAAACGGGCTCGGTCATCGCTACCTCCGGAGGGTCATTGTAACGCCCCTCCCGCGACTGCGCCCGTGTCCGAAAACGAGCACGGGAGCAGGGGCAGCGAACGGCGGCAGAGATCAGCGACGGCGGCAGAGAAAGCCAACGACCGAGAAGCCCAACAATCGACCGTCGAAAAGGCTCGATTTCAGAACGCTTGGGGAGAGCTACGACTCAGCTCGAGATTTGTCGCACTTCAAACTTGAACCTGGGTGTGTGAACGTTACCTATTCCTCCGAGTGTCTTGTTACTGTGGCTCTTAACAAGACGCCTGTGTTAGCTGTCAGGCGCTCACTGATCCTGGCCGTTCACTGAGGATCGTGGCAGACGGCCTCAATGTTGTGGCCTTCAGGGTCCAGAACGAAAGCACCGTAGTAGTTGGGGTGATAGTCTTCGCGAATTCCAGGAGGTCCGTTATCCGTTCCTCCCGCGGCTAGCGCGGCTTCGTAAAACGACCTCACGGTGGTTCGGTCGCTGCTCCGGAATGCAACGTGAACCGGGGTTTCGGTCTTCGAACCGCTGCGGAGCCAGAAGTCCACTTTCCCTTTCACACCGAATCCCGCCCATTCCTCCAGATCCCAGATGAGTTCATATTCCAGTGGCACCAAGGCTCGCTTGTAGAAATCCTTCCCTGCGTTGAGATCACTGACCTGGATGACTATGTGGTCGATCATCAGCCTCTCCTTAATAAACCCAATATTCCGAGGCTATCGTCCCCTGTACCCTCAAGTTCACTATGCGCCTAACGGTCCGAGTTCAGCGGACGCAAGCCGCGCTCGCGCGGATTGCGGTCCGCTGGAATGAGGTGTGAGGTCGGATTGATCTGAGGCGCCATGGTCCAGATGCGGACCCCGAGGCAGTTGTTGCGGCAAGAAATCGGTGACTCTCGTATGTTTGACCGCCGAGGAGCCAAGTGGCGCCTGGGTAATCAGAAAACCAGTCGCGTTCGTGCAGGATTGCGCTGAGTTGGATGCCTACACCTTTCTGATGACCCTTTGTTTTGCTGAGTTCTCTATGCATGAGTTTACCTAACTACAATTAGCGATACTAAAAAATCGGATGGAAACGTGCTCTGAGAGTGAAATAACAGGATGGGAAATATGCGAGCTCTCTCGGCACAAGTCTCCTACCTCCAGAATAATCGATCTGCGCGCGGGCAGCGTCGCTGGGATTTTTATCGTGCCCGGCGCGCACCGTAAAATGAAGGTTTTTAGGGTGCTCGAGACGAGTCCCCGCAGGACACGATTTGGGTTGAACAACAACGGTGTCCCTACAACATCGCGTTTTGTTTCAGAGATGTCAATGGCTGGGATTGAGCAGGCGCCAGATCTTGGCGCGGACCCGGTCGAAGGACTCGAGGGCATCGTCGGTCCTGGCTCGGTCGATGGCTCCGGCAGAGGCGAGAAGTCTGAGGTGGCTGTCGACCTCTTTGGCGGATGCGTAGGCGATCCTCCACAGGTGCGTCCGGTCACGACCGGTACGGCCGTGGCCCTCGGCGAGATTGGCCGGAACCGAGGTCGCCGCCGCCGTTCGCCGTCGCTGATCGCCGTCGCTGTTCGCTGTCGATGCTGGACGCAAGATCCGGGGCTCACGCCCCGGGCTATCCATCTGTCGCCCCTCC
>CAYRFI010000147.1:0-3969 GCA_964423595.1 uncultured Thermoanaerobaculia bacterium
TTGCACTTGGTGTCGCGGTATCGACAGCATTTGTTACCGTGTTCTACATCTGTTCGGGCAACCCGATCCCATCCAAAAGTGATCGATTGTTTTACGTCGAGATGGACAGTTGGGATCCGAATCGGCCGTACTCCCGGAGGCGTCCCGAGATGCCACCCGAGCAGATCACCTACCGCGACATGCAGGGCATCATGGCCTCGGATATCCCGACCTATCAGAGTGGGATGTTTGTCGCCTCACTCACCGTTCATCCCCCCGAAGCAGAGCAGAAGCCCTACCGCGAACGAGTGCGGATGTGCTTTGCGGACTTTTTCCCGATGTTCGAGGTGCCGTTTACCTACGGCGGAGGTTGGGGCCGTGACTCCGACCGGGGTCCGGATCCGGTGGTGGTCATCGACGCCGCAACCAACGACCGACTGTTCGGAGGTGGCGACAGTGTCGGCAAGACGATCCGAATCGAAGACCGTCCGTTCACGGTCACCGGCGTGCTCGCACCGTGGCGTCCATCACCTCGTTTCTACGACACGCATTCGGGCGCCAGCGGCGTGCCGGAAGGTATCTTCATGCCTTTCGAGTTCGTCCGCGTTTTCGAGGTCGAAACCGCCGGCAATCTTCTGATCTGGACGGACCTCGACGACTCAGCAGGTTTCGACGAGTTGGCGGCATCTGAGGCAATCTGGATCCAGATGTGGGTCCAGCTCGATACTGCCGAACAACTTCAGGCCTACAGCGATTTTCTCGAGGCCTATGTGATGGAGCAGAAGAAGCTCGGGCGTTTTGGCAGACCCCTCAACAACCGCCTCCTCAACGTCATGCAATGGCTCGACGACCAGGAGGTCGTTCCCGAAGAGGCAACCGGGATGTTGGTGATCTCACTGCTCTTCCTCCTTGTGTGCGCGGTCAACCTGATCGGGATCCTACTCGGCAAGTTCCTCGCAAGGGCACCCGAGGTCGGTGTCCGGCGGGCCCTTGGCGCGAGCCGAACATCGGTTTTTCTGCAGCACATCGTGGAGTGCGAAGTGGTCGGTATCATCGGCGGCGCCATCGGTCTCGGGTTGTCAGCGCTCTGCCTCGGCCAGATCAACCGGTTGCTCGACAACAGCGGCCAGTTCGGCCTCGACCTGGTGATGGTCGCTGCCGGGATCGGGCTGTCGCTCGTCGCAGGGCTGGTAGCTGGTCTGTACCCGGCCTGGCGCATTTGCCGCCTGGCGCCGGCGATCCACCTCAAGCTGCAGTAGAACGGAGGGACTCATGGAGCTCGGTCCAATCTTTCGCGCCCTGATGCACAACCCGACCCGTTTCTGGTTGATCACCGTTGAGGTCGCCTTGACGCTCGCCATCGTCGTCAATTGCGTCGCTATCATCCAGGATCGGCGCGAGCTCCTGACTCGCCCGTCCGGGCTCGACGAGCCGAACCTGGTGGTCGTGACAACCCGGCCGTTCACCGACGAGTTTGCCGACGACAGCTTCATTGACACCGTGCGCGACGAGGACCTGCGACAGCTGCGCGCCCTCCCCGGCGTCCGAGCGGTCGCCGCGATAGACTATCCGCCACTTGCCGGCGGCGGCAACATCACGGACCTGGCGGCGCCCGGCGACGAAGGCGACAGTCATCCCGCACCCTACTTCGTGGTCGGTCTCGGAGCACTCGAAACACTCGGCGTCGAGCTGGTCGCCGGTCGCGACCACATCGAGGCCGATCTGCGGCCAGGGGACGACGAACCCGAGAACCTCATCCTGACCCAGGCGCTCGCCGACCGCCTGTACCCGGACGGCGACGCACTGGGCAATACGGTTGTCGATACGGATACGCACGAGGTCTTTGGAAATATTGTCGGCATCATTCGCGAGATGCACAATGCCTGGCCGCGTTCCAGCATCGCCGGGCTCGCTATGCTCCGCCCCGGTCCAGCATATGACCAGCGCGAGATCCGATACATGGTGCGGACCGAACCCGGCGCGATCGACGCGGTCTTCAACCAGCTGGAGCCGACGGTGCTGGCGGTCAACACCGACCGGATCGTGACCGTTAGCTCGCTCGCTGACTACAAGCGAAAGTACTTCGACGACGAGGCCGTGTTGGTGAAGGTCCTGACCGTGCTCGCGGCCTTGCTGATCGGTGTGACCGCGCTCGGCATCATCGGTCTGACATCGTTCTCGGTCACCCAGCGGACCCGGGAGATCGGAACTCGTCGCGCTCTCGGTGCAACCCGGAGCTCCGTTTTGGGGTATTTCGTTATCGAGATCTGGGTGATCACCGGGATCGGACTTGCCCTCGGAGCACTCTTGACGTACGCCCTCAACTACGCCCTTGCGCACCTCGCCGGCGCGCCGTCGATCAGCTGGCCCCTGATCGCAAGCGGGATCGCGCTGCTGTGGGTGATTGGGTTGGTCTCGGCGCTCGCTCCGGCATTCCGGGCGACCCTGGTGCCGCCGGTGGTGACGACAAGGACCGTGTAGGCAAGGAGGCGCGGTGTCGCAGGTTCCAGACGACAGAACGCCGACTACAATGGAGCCGCTTTGAGGGACCAGCTCCGAGTGCTCGTGGTCGATGACCAGCCGGCGGTGGTGACCGCCCTGGGCGTGCTCTTCGACCTCCACGACATCCCGAATTGCGGTGCGGCCTCCCCGGCCGAGGCATGCCGGGTTGCGGCCGCAGAGACCCTCGGCGCCGTGGTCATGGACATGAACTTCGCACCCCACGTGACCAGCGGCGAGGAAGGCGTCGAGCTCTTCAACAATCTGCGCGTGATCGACCCCGATCTCCCGATCGTGGTCATCACCGCGTGGGCTTCGCTCGAGGCCGCGGTCGATCTGGTCAAGGCCGGCGCCGCTGACTATCTCGAGAAACCCTGGCAGGACGACCGCCTGGTGGGAGCGGTCCGCAACCTGGTCGAGCTGCGCCGGGTACGGCAGGAGAATCGGTGCTTGCGCGCCGAGTTCCGGCGGACAAGGGCCGAACTCGCGGACGAACACGAGCTGTGCGGCATCGTCTACAGCAGCCCGGCGACGCACAGCGTGGTTTCGCTCGCGGTCAGCGTCGCCGACTCGTCGGCTCCGGTTCTGGTCACCGGACCGAGCGGCTCCGGCAAGGAGAAGCTCGCCGAAATCGTGCAGGCGAACTCGGCGCGCAGCCAGGGTCCATTTGTTCGGGTCAACGTCGGCGCCATTCCCGAAGAGCTCATGGAGAGCGAGCTCTTCGGAGCCGAGGCCGGCGCCTACACCGGCATCACCGGCCGTCGTATCGGCCACTTCGAAACAGCTGACCACGGCACCATTTTCCTCGACGAGATCGACGGCCTGTCGCTCGCGGGACAGGTCAAGCTGTTGCGGGTCCTGCAGAGCGGAGAGTTCCGCCGCCTCGGCAGCAGCAACGCTCTCGAAGCCGACGTCCGGGTGATCAGCGCGACCAACACCAATCTCGTGGCCGCGGTCGGCGACGGGCGCTTCCGCGAGGATCTCTACTACCGGCTCAACGTCGTCGAGCTCAGGGTGCCGGCGCTCGCCGCTCGGGCCGACGATGTGCTCCCGCTGGCGCGCCACTTCCTCGAGCGGCATGCGCCCGATGCCGCGCTCGAGCTTGCCGAAGATGCGGTCAACGCGCTCCTCGACCACGATTGGCCGGGCAACGTGCGCGAGCTCGAGAATCGCATCCAGCGCGCGACCGTTGTCGCCACCGACCACGCAATCCGCCCTGCGGACCTCGGACTCGGCAGCGCGGATCGAGCTTTCGACGGTCCATTGAATGACGACGCGTTGGCCGAACGGGATCGACTGCTCGACGTTCTCGACCAGAACCACGGCGTCGTCGCGCATGCAGCCGACGAGCTCGGCATCAGCCGCCAGGCGCTTTACCGCAAGATGGATCGGCTCGGCATAGCGCTCGAACGCCGGCCGCGCAGCCGCCCGCCGCCGTCATGACCGATCCGTCGGTCCCCGAATCCACGCCCGTTTCGAGCCGCCACCTCC
>CAYRFI010000147.1:3979-8781 GCA_964423595.1 uncultured Thermoanaerobaculia bacterium
CGTGGTCGTTCTGATCCTCGTCCTCGAAGGCTTGATTGTCGCCGGCAGCATGCTGCTCAACGACGAACCGTGGGCCGGGTTGCTGCTCGCTCTCCTGGCCGGCGTGCCCCTCGGCGCGTGGCTGGTGGCACGAGTTCTGCGCCCACTCAGCCGGACCCTGAACGGTCTCCATTTCGGCATCGCCAGCTTCCATGACCATGACTTCAGCGTTCGGCTGGCCTCGCATCGCGACGACGAGCTCGGTGATCTCGCGCGGCTTTTCAACCAGGTCGGAGAGACCCTGCAAAACGAGCGCCTCGAGGTCCGCTCCAAGGAGCTGTTGCTCGAAAGCGCGCTCGACAGCTCGCCGGTCGCCATCGTCCTCGTTAATCCACTCGACCGTGTCGTGTTTTCGAATATTGAAGCACGCCGCCTTCTCACCGGCGGCTCGCGGCTCGACGGCCGGCGTTTCGTCGCCGACATCCAGGAGAACTGCCCGCCCGCGATGCGCGAGATGCTCTCGGGCGACGGCGATGGCGTGTTTTCAGTCGACGAGGAAAACGTCATCGAGACCTACCACCTGTCACGGCGCGAGTTCGTCCTCAATCGGCGGCGGCACGTCCTTGTGGTGCTCTACCGCATGACCGCCGAGCTCGGCCGCCAGGAGGCCGAAATCTGGAAGAAGGTCATCCGGGTTATCTCGCACGAGCTCAACAACTCGCTGGCGCCGGTATCGTCGCTGGTTCACTCTGCCGAGCTCATCAGCCAGAGACCCGAGCATGCCGACCGCGGCGAAGAGGTCTTTGCGACGATTCGCGAACGCCTCGGTCACCTCAAGGACTTCATTGACGGCTACGCACACTTTGCCAGGCTTCCTGCGCCGCGCCGCGAGAAGACCACCTGGAGCGAGCTGGTCGAGAGCCTCGAGGAGTTTCCGACGCTCACGGTCGAGGGGACCCTGTCTTCGCGACCGGTCTGGATTGATCGAGCGCACGTTCGCCAGCTCCTGGTCAACCTTCTGAAAAACGCGGTCGAGGCGTCAGACGACCCTCCCGAGCTCGGCCTACGCGTCGACGAGACCGCGGACGGCGGTGCCTGCATCCAGGTCTTCGACCGCGGCCGCGGCATGGATGAGGAAACCATGAAGCGCGCGCTGCTGCCGTTTTACTCGACCAAGAAGACCGGCAGCGGGCTCGGCCTCGCACTGTGCCGGGAGATCGTCGAGGGCCACGGCGGCCGGATCAGTCTCCAACACCGTTCGGGCGGCGGCCTCGTGGTTTCGTGCTGGTTTCCGCAGTCCTCCCCAGCTGATCGAAAGATGAAAACTGAAGCTTAGGGTTAGCCGTGCTGGGGAGGCCGGATCGCCTCGACCTCGCCCTTCTCGAGCCTGGCCTGGTACTCGGCCCAGGTCATGGATGGCAAACCCGACTCCCGGGTGACCATGCTGATGCAGGCGTCGACCGGACAGAGAAGCGAGCACAGGTTACAGCCGACACAGGTCTCCTGGTCGATCTCGTAGCGGTTGATATAGCCACCGCCGGCGCCGGCCATGAAACGTCGCCCGCCGCTGGTCTCGAAGTGGGCGCCGCCAGAGGTGGCGAACTCCTGGTCCGGCACCTCGGTGCGCGTAATCGACTGGTGGGCGCCGTCCTCGCAGGCGGCATAGCACAAGCCGCAGTGGATGCAGCGGTCCTGGTCGATCTCGGCCACCACCTTGTAGCCGAGATCGAGCTCGCCCCAGTCGCCGATGGCGGGCACGGTCTTGCCGACGAAGTCGCTCGTCCGCTCGAAGCGCTTGTCGATCATCCATTGCTCGAGGCCGGACACCATGTGTTCGACGAGGCGGAAGCCATAGTGCATGACGGCGGTGCAAATCTGCACGCCGGTCGCGCCGAGGAGCATGAACTCGACCGCGTCCTGCCACGCCTGGATGCCGCCGATGCCGGAGATGGGAATGTGGATCTCGGGATCCGCGGCCAGGGCGTGGACCATGTGCAGGGCGATCGGCTTGACGGCCGGACCGCAATAGCCGCCGTGCGAGCCGCGGCCCGCAACATGAGGCAAGGGACGGTAAGTATCTATATCTACGCCAATTATAGAGTTGACAGTGTTTATCAGTGACAATCCGTCCGCGCCGCCGGCCTGCGCCGCACGGCCGATGGCGCGGATGTCGGTGATGTTCGGGGTCAGCTTGACGAGCACCGGCGTCTGCGCCACCTCCTTGACCCAGGAGGTGATCATCTCGGTGTACTCGGGCACCTGGCCGACGGCGGACCCCATGCCGCGCTCGCTCATGCCGTGCGGGCAGCCGAAGTTGAGCTCGACGCCGTCGCAGCCGGTGTCCTCCACCCGCTTGACCATGTCGTGCCAGCTCCCCCGCTCGCTCTCGACCATCAGCGAGACCACCAGCGCGTGGTCGGGGAACTCTCTCTTGACCTCACGAATCTCGGCCAGGTTTTCCTCGAGAGTTCGGTCCGAGATCAGCTCGATGTTGTTGAAACCCATGATCTTGCGTCCGTCATAGTCGACCGCACCGTAGCGCGAGGAGACATTGACGATGGGCTCAAAGTCGAGCGTCTTCCACACCGCGCCGCCCCAGCCCGCCTCGAACGCCCGCCGCACCTGGGCGCCGGTGTTGGTCGGCGGTGCGCTCGCCAGCCAGAACGGGTTCGGCGAGCGAATACCGCAGATCTCGGTGACGAGACTCGGTCGATTCTTCATCACGCCCTCACCTTTCTCAACGTCCGTCGAGGAAGTCTGAGATGCCGCGAGCGGCGATTCTGCCCTCCTCGACCGCGTTGACAACCTCAGCGCCATTACTGATACAGTCGCCGCCCGCAAAGAGGCCCGGCACCGAGGTGGCGCCGCTACGCGGATCGACCACCACCCGGCCGCGGTCGATTTCGAGACCATCGATGGCGCCCGTCAGCCCGACCAACGGCTGCTGGCCGAGAGCCTTGACGACCATGTCGCACTCGAGCATGAATTCGCTGCCCGCGACCGGCACCAGGTTCGCGTCGCGCCCAACACCCTGCATCTCGAGCCGCTGCATGCGCAGGCCGGTCAGCGTGCCACCGGTCCGGAGACACTCCAACGGCGCGCTCAGCCACTCGAATATCACGCCGTCGCTCTTGGCCAGCTCGTACTCGTGCGCGTAGGCCGGCATGTCGGCACGGGTGCGGCGGTATGCGATGGTGACCCGATCAGCGCCCAGCCTGACGGCAGCGGTAGCGGCATCGATGGCGGTATTGCCGCCACCAATCACCACCACCCGCCGGCCGACCCCGCACTCGGCGAACGGCTTACGGTGGGTCTGGAAGATGAACTCGAGGGCCTCCCAGACGCCGCCGGTTTCTTCTCCCGGAATGCCCAGCGAAGCTGTGGCGCCGAGACCGATGCCGAGAAAGACCGCGTCGTACTCCTCCATGAGCTTCGCGAGGCCGGCACCGTCGATCGGTGTTTCGAGCCTGATCTCTGCGCCCATGGCGCGCACCCGCTCGACCTCGGAAAGGGCGTATTCGGTGGTGATCTTGTAGGCGGCGATGCCGATCGTGTTGAGGCCGCCGGCGAGGTCGCGGGCCTCGAACACCTCCACGCCATGGCCGCGACGCCGCAGCTCGAACGCACACGATAGACCGGCCGGCCCGGCGCCGACGATCGCCACCCGGCGGCCGGTGTCGGTTCCGGGCTCGAAGACGCTCAGGCCCTTTTCGTCCGCCCAGTCCACGGCAAAGCGTTGCAGGCCGCCGATCGGCACCGCCTCGCCCTGCAGGATGCGATCGACGCAGGCGCCCTCGCACAAAACCTCGGTCGGGCAGACGCGCGCGCAGGAGCCGCCGAGCACGTTGCTGTCGAGGATCGTCTCGGCGGCGCCGGCGGGGTTCGAGTGCAGGATCTGGCGGATGAATCGGGGCACGTCGATGTGCGTCGGGCAGGCCCGGGTGCACGGCGCATCGAAGCAGAACAGGCAGCGGGCGGCCTGCGCCCTGGCTTCGTCCGGCGTGAACGGCGGGCGGATCTCGGCGAAGTTCCGTGCGAGTTCGTCGGGGTCGAGTAGGCTCATAACCTGTCCTTCAGCTCATCCAGTTCGAGCGGTGTTCGTCCGACCACTTGCTGGTGATCTTCTTCGACTGGCTCCAGAAGTCGATGGCGCCGAAACCGGTGATGTCGCCCTCACCGAAGCGGCTGTCGTACCAGCCGCCAAAGGCGAAAGGCTCGCGCGGCACCGGCACACCGATGTTGACACCGATCATGCCCGCGCCGGCTCGTTCGACAAAGGTCTGCGCCACCTTGCCGGACGATGTGTAGACGGCGGCGGCGTTGCCGTAGGGGTTGTTGTTCTCGATCGCCAGGGCCTCCTCGAGCGTGTGACACCGGAGAATCGTCAACACCGGTCCGAAAATCTCCTCGCAGGCCGCCTCGTGCGACGGGTCGACGCCATCGACGATGCTCGGGCCGATGAAGTAGCCGCCGTCCGGCGCCTCCTCGGCGACGTTGCCGCGCGCGTCGAGCAGGAGGTTGGCCTCTCCGGCACGGTCGATGTAGCCCGAGACGCGCCGCCGCGCCTCTTCACTGATCATCGGTCCCATGCTTCGGCCGGCGACAATTGCCGCCATCTTGTCGCGGATGCGTTCGATGATGTGGTCCACCTCGCCGACCGCCACCAGAACCGCCGCTGCCATGCAGCGCTGGCCGGCGCAGCCGGTGACCGAGGCGACCACGTTGGTGGCCGTCATCTCGGGGTCGGCGTCCGGCACCACCACCAGGTGGTTCTTTGCCCCACCCATGGCCCGGACCCGTTTGAAGTTCGACGTCCCCCGGCG
>CAYRFI010000148.1:0-5179 GCA_964423595.1 uncultured Thermoanaerobaculia bacterium
ACCCCACGTTTACGCCATCGTCGACGAGGTCGACTCGATTCTCGTCGATGAGGCGCGGACGCCGCTCAACATCTCCGGTCCCTCCGAGGTTTCGGTGGACCTTTACTACAAGGTCGACGGCATCATTCCGCGGTTGAGCAAGGGCGAGGAGATCGAGGACAAGCACGGAAACAAGGAAGCGACCGGCGACTACCTGATCGACGAAAAGGCGCAGACGGCCTCGCTCACCGATCAGGGCATGGCGCGGGCCGAGAAGATGCTCGGGGTTGATAACCTCTACGATCCCTCCAACATCGAGATCCTCCACGCCGTCAATCAGGCCCTTCGCGCCCACACCCTTTTCCAGCGCGACAAGGAGTACATCGTCAAGGACGGCGAGGTCACGATTGTCGACGAGTTCACCGGTCGGCTGATGTCGGGTCGCCGCTGGTCGGACGGACTTCACCAGGCGGTCGAGGCCAAGGAGAAGGTCAAAATCCAGTCCGAAAATCAGACCCTGGCCACCATCACCCTTCAGAATTATTTCCGCATGTACGACAAGCTCGCCGGAATGACCGGCACCGCCGAAACCGAGGCCGAGGAGTTCGAGAAGATCTATGGCCTCGACGTGTCGGTGATTCCGACCAACATGCCGATGATCCGCAAAGATCACTCTGACGTCGTCTACAAAACGGAAAAGGAAAAGTTCCGGGCGGTGATCGACGAGATTGAGGAGTGTCACAGCAACCAGCAGCCTGTGCTGGTGGGCACGGTGTCGATCGAAAACTCGGAGCGGCTCTCGACGCTCCTGCAACGACGCAAGATCAAGCACGTCGTTCTCAATGCCAAGTACCACGAGCGTGAGGCTGACATTGTCGCCCAGGCCGGTCGCCTCGGCGCAGTGACGATCGCCACCAACATGGCCGGCCGCGGCACCGACATCGTCCTCGGCGGCAACCCCGAGAGCCTGGCCAAAATCGAGGTCGATCCGGGTGCCGATCCAGAAGAGTACACCAAGGTCCTGGCCCGCTACGAGGAACAGTGCAGAGACCAGAAGCAGCAGGTCCTCGACGCCGGCGGTCTCCACATCCTCGGCACCGAGCGCCACGAATCCCGCCGCATCGACAACCAGTTGCGTGGTCGGTGCGGGCGGCAGGGCGACCCCGGGTCCTCTCGATTCTTCCTCTCGCTTGAAGATGATCTGATGCGGATCTTCGCCTCCGATTGGGTGCGAAAAATGATGGACCGGCTCGGTATGGAGGAGGACATTCCGATCGAGTCGAAAATGGTCTCAAAGTCCATCGAACGTGCGCAAAAACAGGTCGAGGGCCGCAACTTCGAGATCCGCAAGCACCTCCTCGAGTACGACGATGTCATGAACAAACAGCGCGAGGCGGTCTACAGCCTACGCCGTAGGATCCTCGAGGGGCTCGAAGGACGCAACTACATCATGCGGGTGGTCGATGCGATCGTGGGTTCGCTGGTCGATCAATACAGTCCGGAGGAAGCGGATCCGGCGGACTGGGAAACCGCAACCCTGGAGAAAGAGTATCGGAGTTATTTCGGCCTCACGGTCGAAGAGCTAGGGGTCGACTGGGAGGTGGTCAACCGACCGCAACTCGAGGCAGCTCTTAACGATGGCGCGAAGGCCCACTACGAGAAACGGGCGCAGCAGTTCGGCGCCGAGAACCTGGCCCGGTTGGAGAAGTTCCTCCTTCTCGACACAGTCGATCGTCAGTGGAAGGATCATTTGCTGGCCCTCGACCATCTGCGGGAAGGCATCGGTCTCAGGGCATATGGGCAGCGCAACCCGCTGGTCGAGTACAAACGGGAGTCCTTCGCCCTCTTCGAGGACATGTGGGAACGAATCGAGGACCACGTCGTCAAGTTCCTCTACCACGCCGAACCAGTCGAGGACATGAAGCTCAAGCGGCGCGGTTTCAGCAGCACGACGCTGTCACACCCCGAGGCGGGGACGCTCGCCTCCTCTCACGCACAGCAGGAGCGCGCGGCCAACACGCCGGTGAGCGCGCCTGACGCCCGACCGACTACGGTGCGTCGAAATCAACCAAAGGTGGGGCGCAACGATCCATGTCCGTGCGGCTCGGGAAAGAAATACAAAAAATGTCATGGGGCGGCGGTCGCTGCGAAAGGGTAGGAGATGAACCAGGAGATTCCAGTTGGCCTGACGTTCGACGATGTAATCCTCGTTCCGTGGCGGTCGGAGTCACATCCGAACGCCGTCGACGTATCGACCCGATTGACAAAGAACGGGGCCGGCCTCAACCTGCCGATCATTTCGGCGGCTATGGACACCGTGACCGAGGCCAACATGGCGATTGCGATGGCCCAACACGGTGGATTGGGTGTCATCCACAAAAACATGTCCATCGAGCGGCATGCCGAAGAGGTCGACAGGGTCAAGCGTTCTGAATCCGGCATGATTGTCGACCCGGTGACAGTGCAGCCCGGGCAGTCGGTGAGTGAGGCGCTGGATGTGATGGCGCGTTACCGAATCTCGGGCCTGCCGGTGATCGATAGCCAGGGCCAGCTCAAGGGCATTCTGACGAACCGTGACCTGCGTTTCTGCACCGAGTTCGATCGTCCCATTACGGACTTCATGACCAAGGACAACCTGGTGACTGCTCCGGTCGGGACGACCCTCGACGAGGCCAAGGTGCTCCTCCATCAAAACCGGATCGAAAAGCTCCTGGTGGTCGACGACGGGGGCAATCTCAAGGGCCTGATCACTGTCAAAGACATCAAGAAGGCGCACGACTATCCCGACGCCTGCAAGGACGAGTTCGGAAGGTTGAGGGTCGCGGCCGGGATCGGTGTTACCGAAGACGTCGCCGAGCGCTGCGCGGCTCTGATCGAACGGCATGTCGACGTTCTTTGCCTCGACAGCTCGCACGCCCACTCGCGAGGCGTGATGGAGGTTGCGGAGCGGATCAAGAGTCAATTCCCTGACACCCCGCTGATTGTCGGGAATATCGCCACCGAGGAGGCGGCACGCGACCTCATCGCTCTCGGAGCCGACGCACTCAAGGTTGGAATCGGACCGGGCTCCATCTGCACCACCCGGGTGGTTACGGGTGCCGGGATGCCGCAGATTACCGCGGTGATGGCGTGCGCGCGGGCGGCTGCGGAGCACGGTGTCCCGGTGATCGCCGATGGCGGCATACGCTTCTCGGGCGACATTACAAAGGCGCTTGCTGCGGGCGCCGACGCGGTGATGATCGGTTCGCTCTTCGCCGGTGTCGAGGAATCGCCCGGCGAGCAGATCCTATACCAGGGCCGTACGTTCAAGGCCTATCGAGGCATGGGTTCGATCGGCGCCATGAAGGAGGCCGAGGGATCGAGTGATCGATACTTCCAGGATGGTGGCGTCCGGGCCAAACTGGTGCCCGAGGGTATCGAGGGGATGGTTCCCTACAAGGGTCCGCTGGCCGACCAGCTGACCCAACTTGTTGGTGGACTTCGAGCCGGAATGGGTCTTTCCGGCTGTGCCACAATTGATGATCTCCACGACAAGGCTCGCTTCATCCGGGTGACGGGCGCCGGCCTCAAAGAGAGCCACGCCCACGACGTCGTCGTCACCAAAGAAGCCCCGAACTACCGCATCGATTGATACCACCGTCCATTCGAAACGCTCAACCGCTTCGACGACACAGGTGCCACCTGTCGCATTGTTTGAATTTAACGCTCTCCAGGTGAGTTTCGCCTTGAGGGCAAACAATGCGACAAGTGGCACCCTGCACGCCGAAGCGAGACGCACGAAGACGCGTGTCTGATACTCTCCAGCCGATGAAAAAAGCACTCATTACCGGAATTACCGGCCAGGACGGCTCCTACCTCGCGGAGCTCCTGCTCGAGAAGGGCTATCAGGTCCACGGGGTGGTGCGACGGTCCTCGACCTTCAACCGGGGCCGCATCGACCATCTCCGCAAGGACTCGATCGGCGATCGCCACCTGCGCCTCCACTACGGAGACCTCGGTGACACCGAGTCGCTGACCACTATCTTGGCCGAGGTCCAGCCGGAAGAAATCTACAATCTCGCTGCCCAGTCTCATGTCGGCATTTCGTTTACCATGCCTACCTACACCGGAGAGGTGTCGGGACTCGGTACCGTCCGTTTGCTCGAGACGGTGCGGCAGATCGCGCCACAGGCTCGCTTCTATCAGGCGTCATCGTCGGAACTCTTCGGACAGGCGTTCGAGGTGCCGCAGAACGAAAGCACGCCGTTCCACCCCCGTTCGCCCTATGCGGTTGCGAAGCTCTATTCTTTCTGGGCGACGGTCAACTACCGTGAGGCCCACGGCCTCTACGCGGCCAACGGCATCCTCTTCAACCATGAGTCGCCCCGCCGCGGCGAAAATTTCGTAACCCGCAAGATCACCCGCGCGGTGGCGGAGATAGCAGCCGGCCAACGCGACCGGGTTTCGCTCGGCAACCTCGAGGCGCGGCGCGATTGGGGCTTCGCCGGGGATTTCGTGGACGCGATGTGGCGGATCCTCCAGGCCGAAAAACCCGATGACTGGGTCGTCGGCATCGGTGAGGAGCACTCGGTGCGCGAGTTTTGTCAGCTCGCATTCGCTCACGCCGGCATCGAGCTCGAGTGGACCGGAAGCGGCACCGACGAGATCGGTCGCGACAGAATAAGCGGCGAAACGAGGGTGGTGGTCAATCCGAGATACTTCCGGCCGGCGGAGGTCGATCGACTGATGTCAGATTCGTCGAAGGTCCGGCGTGAGCTCGGCTGGGAGCCGAAGGTCGGATTCGAGGAGCTCGTGCGGATGATGGTTGATTCCGACATGGAGGCCGTCGGCCTCGCGTAGAGATCTGCAGACCGTCGAATACAAACTGATGTCATTTTCATTTTTCGGGCCGGGCGCGCGAGCGCGAACGGCCCGAAAAATGAGATTCTGATAGTTGCGATAGGGACGAAGCCGACATAGCATTCCGGGGCGCGGAGGAAAAATGAAGATAGTTGAGTGTGTCCCCAACATCTCAGAAGGAAGACGCCCCGAGGTATACAACGAGGTCGCCGAGGCGGCGGCGGTTGCCGGAGTCGAGCTGCTCGACATCGATCCGGGAATCGAGACCCATCGAACGGTGATCACATTTGTCGGGGAGCCCGAGGCGGTTCTCGAAGGTGCGTTTCAACTCGTAACGACGGCGCGCAGGCTGATCGATATG
>CAYRFI010000148.1:5189-8710 GCA_964423595.1 uncultured Thermoanaerobaculia bacterium
CCATGGTCGTATGGGCGCGGTCGATGTGTGCCCCTTCGTACCGGTGGCCGGGGTGACGATGGACGATTGCGTCGAGCTTGCCAATCGGCTCGGCAAGCGAGTGGGGGAGGAGTTGTCGCTTCCGGTCTACCTTTATGAGTTTGCGGCCACCAGGCCAGAGCGGCGGTCGCTTGCCGATATTCGGAAGGGCGAGTACGAGGCTCTGCCGGCCAAGCTCGAGGACCCAGAGTTCGCTCCCGACTATGGGCCCGCTGAATTCGTTCCCGAGTTCGGCGCGATGGTCATCGGCGCCCGCAAATTCCTGGTTGCCTACAACGTCAACCTCAACGTCACCGACAAGAGATGGGCGAATCGGGTCGCTTTCGACGTTCGCGAGAAGGGCCGCATGGTCGAAGGTTCGGACGGGAAAATGGTGGAGGAACCGGGCAAGCTGAAGGCGGTACGGGCCATTGGGTGGCATATCCCCGAGTACGGTTGCGCGCAGGTCTCGATGAACCTTGTGGATCTCGACGTGACGCCGGTCCATACCGCCTTCGAGGCGTGTGTGGAAAGCGCACGGGAACGCGGGCTGCGGGTGACCGGCTCGGAGCTTGTCGGCCTCCTACCCAAGGGTGCGATCCTCGAAGCGGGTCGATACTACCTGGAGCGGATGGGCCGTTCACGGGGCGTGCCGGACAACGATATTGTGCACACCGGGGCCAGATCGCTGGGTCTCAGCGAGGTGACAGAGTTCAATCCCAAGGACAAGATCATTGAGGACATCCTGGCGCCCGAGCGTCCGCTGGCGTCGATGACCTTGCAGGAATTCACGGATGAGACTTCGCGCGACTCGGCGGCGCCGGGAGGTGGGTCGGTGGCGGCCTTGGCCGGCGCCCTCGGCGCCGCGCTGGCGGCCATGGTTGCCAACTTGCCGCATCCGAAGTCGGAATTCGCAGAAGTCCGGAACCAGCTCGAGGGGACCGCGGTCCGTGCGCAGGAGTTGAAACAGCGGTTGTTGGACGCGATCGATGCCGACACGTGGGCCTTCCAGGCGCTGATGGACGCCAACCGGGTCTCCGGACCCGGGAGGGAGAATGCGGTTCGGGAGGCGACCCTTGGCGCAGCCGGAGTGCCGCTCGAGGTTGCCGAATGCTGCCCTGAGATCGTCGAGTTGTGTGCTCGTGCCAAAGAGCTAGGAATGAAGGCGTCGGCCTCCGATGCCGGCGTGGGTGCCGGAATAACCCGCGCAGCGGCTCTCGGTGCGGCCATGAACGTCCGCATCAATCTGCGGGGCATGAGCGATGACCCTGATGCCAGAGCGATGCTCGACCGCGCCGACGAAGCGGTTCGGAAGACCCGTCAGCTTGCGACCGAAGTCGAGGCGGAGATATGGGTCTCGCTCGGGGGAGACGTCAGCGATCTGTAAAAAGCTTGACCAGTTGGACCTTCAGACCAGGGAATCAGGGATAAAACTGACTGCAGAGGAGCAGAGGAGCAAGGGGGCAAGGGAGCACGATGTCAGAAGAAGGAAACAATCTTCGCACCAATTGGCAGGGCTCAGTGGCGATTGCGTTGGCAAAGGTCGTCGTGCCGCTGTGGCTGGGAATCGGTGCGGTGCTCAAGTTGATGGATCTCAGCCCGGCGCATCTACCGGCGGCGATGATCAAGTGGTGCGGTGGGCTCGGCATCGATCTGATGTTCGTGCTCAGGTTCGAGATTGCAGCGGAACTCATCGTTGCGGGGGTGATGGTGCTGCTTCCGCCGCTGGCTCGGTGGATCGGTGTTGCAATGCTCACCGCATTCGTGCCGGTGTTGGTCGGCGATCTGCTTCTGGGAGCGTCGAGTTGCGGCTGTTTTGGCGGAGTTGAAGTCAACCCATGGGTCACACTTGTGACGGACATCACATTTTTGCTCGGATTGTTGGTCCTCGGCCGTCGCGAACCGAGGCTCGCTCTGACCCGAAACCTGCCAACCTCGAGAGTGCTGGTTGCCGGGGCATGGAGCCTGTTGAGCGTGATTGTGGCGTTCGGCCCGTCGGCACCTGCTCCAACCATGGATGGCGACCCGGTCGAAGCGGGGAGCAGTGTTGCCCTGGCTCTGCCTGCGGACGGTTATTACATGCCGCAGTATCAGGACTGGATCGGCCGGCCGTTTCGCGAGCTGGATTTGGCCCGGTGGGCCAAAAACCTGCCTGATGACCTCGAAATCGGCCCGCAGTACGTCATTTTCTACCGCAAGGACTGTGAGCACTGCCACGAGCTGATGGAGCTCCATTTCAGTGGTTCTCTCGAGCAGCCGACGACCGCCATCGCTGTGCCGGAACGGCACGGATTCCCGACCGAGAATCTGCAGCCGTTTGAATGCAACGAATGCCGCGTCGCAGAGCTTCCTGCGGGAATCGACTGGTTCTTGCAGACACCGGTTCTGGTGCGGCTGGTGGACGGCGTCATCGAATGTGCCGCCGAGGTCGACGCGACAACGCCAGAATGCCTTGGCTGGTAGCGTTTTCTCACGAATTCAAGACTGGCGTCTTGTGTTCGGGGATGTGTTATAGTATCGCGGTGCTTGTCGTTGACAGCAAATTTCGAGGATTGACAAACTTTGGAGGTGGATGATGCGGAAAACTCTTACCCCGGCACTGGTGCTGCTTCTCGTGGCGACGGTCGGTCTGACCGGTTGCGCGACCAAGAAGTATGTGGACGAGCAGATCTCCTCGTTCGGCCAGGTGACTGACACGAAAATTCATGAGGTCCAGGACGCGACCGAGAACAACCAGAAGGCAATCTCGGATCTGTCGGCGAAGCAGGATGCCCTCGAGAAAGATGTTGCCAAGCTTTCTGCGACGGCTCAGGATGCGCTGGAGCGCGCCGAAGCGGCTGGTGTGCTTGCCAAGGGCAAGTTCCTCTTTGAGGCCACCATGACCGCCAACGACGTGACCTTCGGGTTCGACAAGGCCAGCTTGTCCGACGAGGCCAAGGCCGCGCTCGATGCTTTTGCCGCCAAGGTGAAGGGCGTCGAGGGCAACGCGTACCTCGAGATCCAGGGCCACACCGACAATATCGGTAGCGAGAGCTACAATCTGAAGCTTGGCCAAATGCGCGCCGAAAAGGCGATGCGCTACCTCAACATGGAGCAGGGTATTCCACTGTTCCGGATGAACGTCATCTCCTATGGCGAGTACAAGCCGATCGCCGACAACTCGACCAGGGAAGGCCGCGCCCAAAACCGGCGCGTGACCCTGGTAGCGATGCAGTGATTTCTCCTCAACTGAGGATTCACGCCCGGGCTTCGGCCCGGGCTTTTTTGTGGGGTCATCCCGAGCATGGAAACCCGCCGGCCGCGGTCGATGACCGCGCCCACGGTCGCTCGCGACGTCTCCGCCGCTTCGCGTCCTCGCGCGCCGCAGGCGGCGCGTGCCCTCGGCGAGGGGGATGCGGTAGACGGACGCGATGCGCTCGCCGAGGGAGCCCACGAGCACCAACACGGCGCCTTCGCGGATCACCGCGATCCACGCGACGCCCTACGCGGCGACCCCGGGCCCG
>CAYRFI010000149.1:0-8241 GCA_964423595.1 uncultured Thermoanaerobaculia bacterium
GAACGGCCGCGGAGTTCGGCCGGATCGCCTCCGACCAGGGAGTCTGCGTGCTCACCGGGCGATGCCTCGAGGGGGATGCCGTGCCCCCGCTGTATCCGTGGATCAGCTGCGTTCGGGGGTATCTCGAAACCAAAGGAGCCGGGGAAGTCCCCGGCTTCCACGATCTGCTGCAGTGGTGGGAGCGAGGAGGCCCGCGTGACGACGGTGTCGGTAGCGGGATCGACATTTCGACCGACGAAGACCACGCGTCCGAGGATCGAGCCGTCCGACGCGAGCTCGACCCGTTGACCCGGAGCGAGGTTCGGCGCCTCGAGGCTCGGCACGCCGGCCTCGATTACTAGCCGGTCGAGGTCGATGATCTCGGCCAGGACCGTGTTCGGCTCGACGGGCTGCCCGAGCGCGGCGTCGATGCGGACGACCGTGCCGGCCACCGGTGCGGTGACGCGCAGCAGCTCGAGCTGGGTTTCTGCGGCCGCCAGCTCGTTGCCGGCGGCGTCGCGCAGTTGCTCTGCGTCCTGCACCCCTCGTTCGGAAGTGCCGCCGGCCTCGAGGAGCTCGCGCTGCCGCTCCAGGGTTTTCTCGGCGTACGCCAGGGCGGTCCGTGCCTTCGTAGCTGCGACCTCCGCCGCGCGGCTGTCGAGCGCGAAAAGCGTCGACCCCACGCCGACCCGTTCGCCCTCAGCGCACTCGATCCGGGCGAGGAGGCCGCTGACCGGTGCACCGATGATCGCGCGCGCCGGCGGGCTGCCCGTTCCCGGTGGCTCCGGTTCGACCCGGCCGTAGGCCTCCACGTAACTGTGGAGCGTAGCGCGCGTGACGGTGCCGACGTGGACCACGACCTCGACGGGCGCACCACTGTCGCCGTCACCTCGCCGGCATCCAGGATTCATGAGGCTGGAGGCGACCACCATCGCCGCGCCGACCATCAGCGTACCCATCCGGCGTGCCCGATCACTCTTCATCTCGCGCCTCCACATTCTCTTCGGCCCTCGCCGGCGTCGCCAGAACCCAATCCGTGGTAGCGAGCGGCTTCTGCAAAGCGTTCTCGAGGTCTCCCGCCGCGCGCTGGGCCGACACCAGCGCCTCGAGCCGGCCAACCCGGCCGGCGGCGATTTCGATCTCGGCGCTCAGCAGCTCGAGCTTCGAGGTCGCCCCCAGTCGGTAGGCCGTCTGCGCGGACGCTTCGCGCCGCCCAAGCTGTGTCAGCATCTCGTCGGCGGCGGCTGCGGTCTCGAGCGCACTTCGGTACGATGCAACCGCGCCGTCCACCTCGGCGAAGACCCGCGATTGGAGCGCCAGGAAGCGCGCCGCCGCCTCCGTGCGACGGGCCTCGGCCTCGGCGATCGGCCCGCGGTTACGGTTGAAAATTGGAAGGACCAGGTTGAGCCCGAGCGTCCACTTGCTGTCGGTTTGGTCGAGCTGGTAGCCGGCGCCGATGTCGATGTCGGGGTACTGCTTGGCGATTTCGAGCTGCAGGGCCGCCTGGGTGGACTCGTACTCCGCTAGGGCGCTCAGGATGTCGGCCCGATGAACCACCGCCTCACGCCGCATCTCGTCCGTCGGAACGTCGGTGGTCAGGTGCTCGAGCTCGGCAAAGGAGATTTCGATGCCCTCGAGGGCTGTAGTTGGGATGCCGAGAGCGGCCGCCAATTCAACGCGGGCCAGCTCTTGCTCGCGCGCGGCCTCGAGCGCAGCCAGGCGGGTGCGGCCGGTGGCGATCCTCGTCAGGGAGAGCTCGTTGGCGGATATCGCTCCCACGGCGAGCTGTGCCTCCAGCACATCGAGGCTCTGAACCTGGAGGTCATGCAGGTGGAGCAGAACGGTCTCCATCTCCCGAGCCCGGTAAAGATCCACAAACGCCCGGCGCAGGCGGCTGTGCGCGATCCATGCGGCGTGGAGGACATCGAGTCGCGCGGCCTCCGAAAGCGTCTGCGCCTCGGAAATGCGGATGCCCCGCTTGCCGGCGGTTTCGATCGGTAGGCCGAGCACGACCTCCGGAATCCACGGCCGGATCAGTTGCGATGTGCTGTTGTAGCCGACCGAGGCGTTGAGCGCAGGGTTGGGGCGCGCACCGGCGGTGATTGTTCCAGCCTGGATCACACCCCAGCGCGCGCGTGCGACGTCGAGATCGGGGCTGTAGTAGAGCGCGGCCAGCATCAGTGATTGGAGATCCCAGGTCGGTGGCGGCCAACGGTCGACCCCAACCTGGTCGTGGAGAAACTGCTGGATCTCCGGAGCGTCGAGCCGACGCGCCTCGAAATCGTCGAGAGTCGCCTCGGCCGTGATCGGGCGCGGTTGGTAGTGAACGCAGCCGATGGCGAGCACGCCCAACAAACTCGCCGCCACGACGCAAGAGCTGCGGAAGGAGTTTACTCGCGGGTGTGCCGATTGGAACGTGGTCATCCTCCCATCGCGGATTGGCCTGGGGAGTCTACACCAGACGCCGCCTCCAGGCGGCCCCGACGATCAGCATCATGGGTACCACGTGTCGCGTTGATTCATTGTCAGAGGTACTTTCAGCAAGCACGCTCCGGGTTGTGAGGTCGTGATCAGTGGTATCGTTTGATTTGGGTCGAAAAATTTTATCTCTTGACAAAATTTTTTATTGGCATTAAATTAACTTCATGAATTCAACCAAACGCAACGTGGCCCGCAGCAAACGAGAGGCCCGGAGTGAGCGCAGGCGGGATCAGACCCGGGCCGAGATTCTCGACACGGCTCGAGATGCCGTCCTGCGCAGCGGATTGGCTGGCTTCACGCTGGCGGCGGTCGCCGACGAGCTCGCCCTCACGAAGCCGGCGCTCTATTACTACTTCGACAGCAAAGAAGCCCTGTTGTTCGAGCTGCTGCTGCGCGAGTGGTTTGGGGTCGCGACCGACGTGCAGGCAGCCGTCGATGAGACCGAGAACGGGGCCGATGCGGTTGAGCAGCTGATGCGCACGGTGTTCAATCGTTATCGCGACCGTCTCGAACTCTTCATGCTGTATTACAAGATGGGCCCCGGCGGCGAATTCGAGGGGATCATGGGGCCAGAAGAACTCGAGCGCATCCGCCCGGTCAACGACATGCTGTACGGGGGCGCCGAGGCTCGTCTTCGTGCCGACCAGCGCACCGGGGGGTTCCCCAAGGAGCGGGACCCGCGCCGCTTCGCCTTCACCGCGCACATGGCCGTGATCGGGCTGCTCAACATGAAGGCGATCGCGGCGTCCGCCAAAGATCCGTTGCTCCACGGCGATGAAGATCTCATTACCGATCTCTGTACGACGTTCCGAGATGCAGCACTGAAAGGAGGTGCGAGATGACATTTGATAACCCGGTCTTTGTGACCTATGTGATTGCCGCGACCCTCATGATCCTCAAGAGCATGGGGCAGGGGTGGATCACCGTTGTGAGGATGATGAAGGTCGGTGGTGGCTTCCTGAATCCCGAGGACAAGTCTGCAGGTTGGGCGAACCCGAATCCCCGTCCCGGTCAGCTCGACCCCGATGACTACGTCGAGCGATCCAGGCGCATGCACCACAACGACACCGAGAACATTCCGGTGTTTCTGGTTGCCGGACTGCTGTTCGTATTGACCCAACCCCCGCTCCTGGTCGCCCAGGTGCTGCTGTACGGTTTCGTCGCCACTCGATTGGCGCACTTCTGGGCTTACTTCACTGCAAAGCCTCACGAGGTCCGCGCCACGTTTTTCAGCATCGGTTCACTGATCGTCATCGGCATGGCGGTCTATACGTTTATGTACGCAATCCTGTGAGGAGCCATCATGAAAATCACGAACTCCGAAACCAACACGTCTATCGCCGAGATCGGCGACGGCATATACCGCATCAGCACACCTGTGCCGCCCATGCCGGCGCTCCCGGCGGGATTCACATTCAACCAGTTTCTGATCGTCGATGACGAACCTCTCTTGTTCCATACCGGGCCCCGCCGGATGTTCGCTCTCGTCCGTGAGGCTATAGAGTCGGTGATTCCGGCGGGCAGCTTGCGGTATCTGGGCATCTCGCACTTCGAGGCCGACGAATGTGGCGCCCTCAACGAGTTCCTGGAGGTGGCCCCCCGGGCGGTACCGCTCTGTGGTGCGGTGGCGAAAATGGTGTCCGTCGACGACGTTGCCGACCGCGAAGCGCTCGGTCTCGGCGACGGCGAAAAGCTCTCTCTCGGCACGCACACGGTGGGGTGGATCGACACCCCGCACCTGCCCCACGGATGGGACTGCGGCTACCTGTTCGAGCAGGCGACGTCCACCCTTTTCTGCGGCGACCTCTTCACCCAACCGGGTGCCGAACACCCGCCGCTCATCGAGGGGGATATCTTGGGGCCCAGCGAAGCCATGCGGGACGCGATGGATTATTACGCCCACACCAAGAACACCGGTGGACTCGTTGCCAAGCTTGCCGCCAACGAGCCGACGACCCTGGCCTGCATGCACGGGTCATCATGGAGTGGCAACGGCAGCGAGCTCCTCGGACAACTTGCAGCGGCTCTCCGCTGAGGGCGAGTCTCTCGTCGATCACGTTGGCACAACAAGCGTTCCGCAGTCCCGGCACATCCGAGCCTCTCTGCAGCGGACCCACGGCGCGGAGCCCACGTTGCCGATCACAAAACTGCCGGCGCTGAGGACGAATGGTAATAGGCGCCGCCATCCTTTGGGTTCTTTGTCGTGCCACATCATGCCCGAGAAATTGCCGACGAAACCGGCTTCAAGGGTGGCGCCACATTCGGGGCATCGCGCTTCATGCATGTCCGCCATCGCGTGGATTCTTCCTGACAGGGAATACGAGCCTGGGGTTCAGGATATTCACGCACGTGCGTGGGCGCCACCCTCCACATGAATGGCACCTCGATATATATGACGTCACATCTTCGAGGGCTCTCAGATCTCAGCGTGCCGCCAGCCATTCCCGTACTGCCGCCAGATCTTCTTCTCCCAGCTCACCGATAGCGATGAGCTCCCGTTCCGCCTCGGCGACGTTGCGGCGGCCTCTTTCGCGCTGGCCGGCCTCCCACAGTGCGCGGGCGAGACCAAAGTCGGCGACCCGGACCCGACCGTCGTTGCCGACCATGACGTTGCCCGGTTTGAAATCGCGGTGGTCGTGATTGTGGCGGGTCGTCTCGTCGTCGCTCATGGCAATTCCCAATTATGCCACCTCAATGGTGGCATTGATCGCAACGGCGAAATCGACGTGTGACAGCTGCGCCGTGACAGGGCAGGCCGCACCACAATCCATCGCGAAGGGCGGTCTACTCCTGCAACCCTGCTTTCTTCTGTTCCAGATCGGCTTTCTCTTGCTTGAGCTTTTCGAGCTCGGCCTTCTCTTTCCTCGCCTGTTCGGGGAGGTTGTCATCCAGGATCTGCTTCGTCGTGCTCTTGCCGAGCCCTTGTTTTTCAACGCTCTCGCGGAACTTGTCTTCCTTGGCCTTGATCGTTTGCTCGAGCTCGGCCGTGCGGCGGTCGATCTCACCGATGCGCGCGTCAATCTCTTCGATTTCCTTTTGCCGTTTCTCTTCCTCTTCCGCCTTCCGCCGCTCCTCGTCTTCCTCCGCCTTGCGCTCCTCCTCTGCCTTTCTCCGCGCCTCCTCCAAGGCGTCGTGGCGTTCCTTTGCCTCGTCGTCTGAGAGCGTGGCCGGTTTCACGTCGTCGTCAGTTACGGCCGTGTTGCACGCCGTGTCGCAGTCCTCCTTGGTGAGGATGAAGCCGGCACCGCCCTTATTCATCAACCTGTCGGCGTCGTCGACGTGTTCGAGGCCGAGGTTGTGGCCGAGCTCGTGGGCGAGCACCGCGCCGTCGGTACTGTCGAGCTCCTTTTCCTCGAGGATCATGTTGCGTCCTGGGCGGCTGGCCCAGCCGGATTCATCTCCCTTTTTCCCCGTGTCGTCCAGCGAATTGACGAGGATGATGTTGATGCATTTCCTGCCCAGCTCCTCGTCGATCGAAGCCCCCAACAGTCCCACGACGCTGGCAGGTACTGTGAACTGCTTCTGTGCCCGTTGCTCGTAGGATTCCTTCGTATCCTTTCTATCCGCTTCGCGGGCGGCCCTCTCGACCGCCGCTTGAGCGGAGTCGCCCTTCTTGAAGTCGGAGCCGACATCTTCGTTCCATGTAACCTCTTGGTTGACGGTGATCTGGGCGTTGCCATCGTTCATTGTGATGTCTCTGGGGTTTTGGTTGTCCAGGAGCTGTGACAGCTCGCAGGTAAGCGTCTGCTTGACGTCCCAATACTTCGGAGCGTGAAAGAGCTTGAATGTGCTTTCGGCGACAACCACCTGCACGCCCTTTGGATCCAGCGCGTAAATGGCCGGTTTCCCATCCTCGGTGTCGAGATCGAAGTGGATCCAGCAGCAGTGCGCAAAGCACTGGAGCCAGATAGCGTTGGCCTTCTCCAGCGCGGCCTTTGTCGTGGCGACAGTTGCCTGCGACACCTCGCCGAAATTCTTGCCGTTATATTTGACCCCTTTGAGAAGGCCCTTCGGGTCCTTTTTCCGCTCCTTGGCGCCGGGTTCGTCGAGGATGATGAAGCGCACGCATAGGAGGCGGAAGCGTTTCTCCTCGGAGCAGGTCAGTTGCTCGCCGGGGCCGACAATATCGAAGAGGATCGGTGAGGTAACCGTCGCAGAGATGTTGAAGGTGCCGGTGTGGATGCCGTGGAGGGTGCTCTCGACGACGAAACTGCCCTCGGTGGAGACATCTTCGCCGGTGGAGATGTCTTCCGGGGAGATTAACTGGTAATACCGATTATCTTCGAGCCCTTCCATGGTGACGGTCTCGGGGCTATGGTTCACCATCTCGAACTCGATCGGGTAGGCCTCGGGCTCGAGGCCCGCGAATCCTGTGACCTCGGCTGTCACCACGGTGGTCTCTCCCCTCAGGAGATCGAGCTTGCCGGCCGAGAGGTGGAGCTGAATCACGTTGACATCGCGACCGACAACTGTCCCGCCCTCCGAGAGAGTCATGGGGTGCTGGCCGACGAGGTCGAGTGGCGCTCTGGCGATGAGGGTGCGGGGGGACTCCGCAAGGAGCGTGAGCTCACCGCCGCAGTCGAGAGCGGTTGTGACGAACTCGCCGTCGAACGGGCCGGAGATGGCGAAGGGGTTGCCGAACTGGACGATCGGCGGCAGGTCGTAATCAGTCGGGTTCGGCTGGTCGTGGAAACCCAACTCGTCCGCCACCGGATTGACCGGGACCGTCGTCCGTCCGACCTCGGCGCCGCTGGGATCGCGAAGGACCAGGGTTGCAGTGTCGTTGTCAAGCATCGGCACCCGCCAACGAACGGAGCCGTCCGATACGGAGGTCTCGTCCTCCTCGAGGCTGATGACGACGCCGCTCAGTGTGGCGCCATTGCGCTGACGCTCCTCGGGCGTCGCGCCCGCCGGCTCGACCTCGACGGTCCCGGAGATTGTGTCGCCGACCCTGATGTCATCGGGCAGGTAGACGCGCACCGTCCCGCGCAGGCTGGCGAGCGAGGTCGTGTGCAGACCGAGGGAGGTGTCGGTCGACACGCGGTAGCCACCGGCCTTGCGAATCGCGTCGTCGATCAACCCAACCGCGCGTTCGATCGATGGCGCCGCGGGGGAGGAGTCCGTGTCGGTTTCGTCGAGGAGTCCGGCCAGAGTCCTGCGGACAGCCGTGATTCCTTCCAATAGCGGCCCCGTCTGGCCCTTGGCGGCGAGCTTCTCGGCACGCTTGAGAGCCTTGCCCGCCTCACCAAGGGAGTCTTTGACCTCGCGATTGTTCGTCAGATCTTCAGCTTGACGGACGGCTTTCACCGCCCCGGAGAGCTCCGCCCCCTGGGCGTTGGCTGGAGCGGCGGGCAGGACCAGGAGAACACAGAGGACGCCCACAACAGGCACCAACGGGCCGGCGAAACGCGAGATCTTCATTTTTATCCCCCCCAGGGTGGTGAGGAAATCATAACCCAGGCGGCCTGAAAGCGAGGTGATGCAGCGTCGGGCGGGCATCGAAGCTGCCTCCAAGGACAGAAACGCCCACTGCGCTGAGGCGATCGGCCGGCGATGGTAGGATCTCTGCCTGTCATGACGACCACGAACACCAGCGAATCCGATACCCCTGAACGTCGGTCCTTCTACCAGCGGCGGGTTGGTGTGCTCGGCAAGGTGCTGACGATCGTTTGGCTGGTGGGCAACCTCGCCTCTGCGTCGATCTATTTCGCGATGGGCTGGTGGCGTGAGTACTTTACCCTTGGCACCGCGCTCTACTGGATCGCGTTGCTGATCTGCTTT
>CAYRFI010000150.1:0-379 GCA_964423595.1 uncultured Thermoanaerobaculia bacterium
AAAGATCTGGCACCGCCCGAGTACTTCTGGGGCTACGAGAATATGTGCACGACCAAGGGCGTGTTCGCCGCCGGCGACGCCTCCGGCGCCTCGTCGCACAAGTTCTCCTCAGGCTCCCACGCCGAGGGCCGGATCGCCGGCAAGGCCGCGGTCCGTTACATCGTCAACGAGAAACCGGCGATGCCGACCATCGACGTCGACGACGCTATCGTCGCCGGGACCACAGTGCTGCCCGACTACAAGTTCGAGCGCGGCGAGCCCGAAGACGAGATGAGCCGCGCACCGCGGCGGGTAACCGGCGACATGCGCATCGGCGGGCAGGAGCATTTCTACCTGGAGGGGCAGGTGGCCCTCGCCATCCCCGGTGAGGACGGCGACA
>CAYRFI010000150.1:389-8063 GCA_964423595.1 uncultured Thermoanaerobaculia bacterium
CTAAGTCCGCGGTCCGCTACCTCGTCAAAGAGAAACCGGCGATGCCGACCATCGACGACGCCACGATCGAAGAGCTCAAGGCGAAAACCCTCAAGCCCCTCGACCTGTTCGCGGAGCACAAGGACTTCACCTCGCAGACGGACGTCAACCCGAACTACATCGTTCCGAAGATGTTCATGTTCCGCCTGCAGAAGCTCATGGATGAGTACGCCGGCGGTGTGGGCTCCCAGTTCACCACCTCCAAGTTCCTCTGCGAGCGCGGCCTCGAGCTCCTCGCCATGCTCAAAGAGGACGCCCAGCACCTCGGTGCGAAGGATCTCCACGAGCTGATGCGGTGCTGGGAGAACGTGCACCGCATGTACCAGGCTGAAGCGCACGTCCGCACGATCCTGTTCCGTGAGGAGACCCGTTGGCCGGGCTACTACTTCCGCGCCGACTTCCCCAAGCTGGACAACGACAACTGGCTGTGCTTCGTCAACTGCAAGATGGATCCAGAAACTGAAAAGTGGGAGATGCTCAAGAGAGACATTCTCCCGATGAGCTGATCTTCAATCTCTACTCCGGCCCCAGGCGCTCCGGCGCCTGGGGCCATTTTTCAGAGGCCGTATTGACGAACGAAGAACACCCCGTCTGTCCGCACTGTAACGAGCCCCTGCAGGCTCTCGAGCTCCCGGAAGCAGCCGGCTGGGACAGCGAGTTCCAGCTCGCGTGCTTCAACGACGAGTGCCCCTACTATGTGCGGGGATGGGAGCACATGAAGTCGAACTACGCGGTCAATGCGTCATATCGCTACCGCTTCGACCCCTTCACCGGTCAGACAACCCCCCTGGCGGTGTGGTCATCCGACGCCCTCAAGGATCGCATCATCGAGGCCGCGATCGGCGATCAAGCCGATCCCGACGTCGCTGATGACGGCGACGAGAATGGAGGCTCCACATGAGCACAGCAGACGCGAGACTGCCGCAGTTCCTGGTGGACAAACGGCAGCTCGCGGAGGGCGAGACCTTTGATTTTACGTGCCACCCTGGCGTTCCCTGTTTCAACTCCTGCTGCGCCGACGTCAACATCATCCTCACGCCGATTGACGTCCTTCACCTGGCGCGCAGATTAGACATGAACACACGCGACTTCCTCGAAATCCACACCTCGAACCCCATCACAAAAGACCTGCAGCTGCCGATTGTGATGCTGAGGATGAAGGCCGAGGAGAACAAGCCCTGTCCGTTCGTCGGCGAGGAAGGATGCACCGTCTACGAGGATCGTCCGTGGGCGTGCCGGATGTACCCGCTGGGAATGGCGATCCCGCCGGCCCGTGCCGGCGAGGAGCCTGATCCCATCTTCTTCGTGTTCGAGGACGACCACTGCAAGGGACGGCATGAGGCCGACTGCAAGGAGTGGACGGCACAAAGCTGGCGCGATGACCAGGGCATCGAGGAGCGCGAGACCCTCGAGGCCGGGTTCCGCGATCTCGTCAGCCACCCGTGGTTCATCGGCGGCCGCACCCTCGACCCCAAGCGGATGCACATGTTCTACACCGCATGCTACGACCTCGACACCTTCCGCTCCTTCGTCTTCGAATCCTCGTTCTGCAACAAGTTCGTGATCCAGCCCGAGGCGCTCGAAGAGCTCAAAACAAATGACGAGGCCCTTCTTCGTTTCGCCTTCAGATGGCTCCGTTTCGCGATGTTCGCGGAGCCGACATTGAAGGTGCGCGAGGGAGTGGTCGATCGGAGTACCACATGAGCGAAGCCAAGAGTCTGCTCGTCATCGGTGCCGGCATCGCAGGAATCAGCGCTGCCCTCGAAGCGGCCGAAGCCGGCGCCGAGGTCATACTGGTGGAACGCGAAACGACGGTCGGCGGCCGCGTCCTGCGAACCAACAACTATTTCCCCAAGATGTGCCCCCCTTCGTGCGGCATGGAGATCAACACGCGCCGGCTCGAGCGCAACCCGCGGATCCGGGTGCTGACCAACGCCCGCGTGACCAGCGCCCAGCACAAGGACGGCGGCTGGTCGGTGGAGATCTCCAGCGGCCCCGACTGGGTGAACCACAAGTGCACGGCCTGCGGAGACTGCGAGTCAGCCTGCACGACAGAGGTCGACGACCCCCACAACCTGGGCATGTCGAAGGCCAAGGCGATCCGGCTCCCCCACCCCAACGCGTGGCCGAATCGCTACGTCTTCGACCGCTCCGCGGTTGCCGACGACGAGGCGAAAAAAATCGCCGACTCCTGCACCTACGGCGCGATCGACCTCGACGCCGCGGAGTCCACCGAAACGGTGGAGGTCGACGCGGTCGTGGTCGCCACCGGGTGGAAGCCCTACCCGCTCGAGAACCTCATGGAGCTCGGCGGCGGCTTCGACGATGTCATCGCAAACGTCCAGATGGAGCGGCTGGCGTCCCCCAGCGGTCCAACCGGCGGCAAGATCCTGAAACCATCGAACGGCGAGGCGCCGACCAACGTGGCCTTTGTCCAGTGCGCCGGCTCGCGCGACGTCAACCACCTCAACTACTGCTCCGGGGTGTGCTGTCTGGCCTCCCTCAAGCAGGCGCAGTACGTCAAGGGCCAGCTGCCAGAGGCCGAGGTCACGATGTACTACATCGACCGCCGCGCACCCGGTCGCAATGAGGACGTGCTGCTCAAGGTGGCAGCGATGGAAGGCGTCAAGCTCACCAAGGGCAAGGTCGGCCGCATCGATCAGGCCAACGGAAAACTCAGATTGCACGTCGAAGATGTGGAAAACGAGCGAATCCTCGAAGCCGAGCACGACCTGGTGGTGCTCGCCACCGGCATGGTGCCGAACGCGGTCGACGACGACCTCGCAGTCTTTACCCGCAAGGATGACGACGGATTCGTACTCGATGACATCGCTTCGAACGTGACCGTCGCCGGTGTCGCGAGGCGTCCGGAAGATGTCGCCGCATCCGTACGAGACGCAACCGGGGCTGTCGCCCGGGCTCTCGTGGCAGCCGGAAGGAGGGCGTAATGGACAAGCTCGGCGTTTTCCTGTGTACAGGCTGCGGAATCGGTGAGGCGGTCGATGTCGACGAAGTCATCGAGGCGGCGAATGAGCACGGCTGTGCCTGCACCCTGACCCACGAGTGCTTCTGCGGCCCCGAGGGCTTGGAGGCCATCAAAAGCACGGTTGCTGACAACGCACTCAACGGCATACTGGTCGCCGCCTGCACCGAGCGGGTGAAAACCAAGGAGTTTGCCGCGCTCACGGTCGACGGACCCTCGATGTTCAGGATGGCGGTGCGCGAGCACTGCGCCTGGTCGCACGCAGACGGTGACGAGGACACGACCATGATCGCCCAGGACATGGTGCGAATGGGTCTGGCCCGCCTCAGCGGCTTCAAGGCCATCGAGCCGTTGGCGGAGGAGATCAGCGACACCGTCATGGTGGTGGGCAGCGGCCGCGCCGGCCTCGAGGCTGCACTGACGGCGGCCGGTCTCGGCCACCCGGTCGTGCTGGTGGAGAAAGACGATCACCTCGGCGGGTTGCTCGCCAACCAGAAGTCGATCCCACCCGAAGAACCCCCCTACGAGCAGCCGCAGGCCAACCCGGTGCCGAAGCTGATCGAGGAGATCGAAGCCAGCGATCAAATCAAGGTCCTGACGACCACCAACATCGTCAAGATCGAAGGCCAGCCTGGCCAGTTCAAGGTCAGCCTCAACGGCTCTTCCGGCCTCGAGATGACCGTCGGCTCGATCGTTCAGGCGACCGGGGCCAGGCCCTACGACGCTACCAAGCTCGGCCACCTCGGCTATGGGGCATCCCCCGATGTCGTGACCTCGCACGAGTTCGAAAGAATGTTGGTCGCCGGCAAGATCGCCTGTCCGTCCGACGGCCGCACTCCCAAGAGAATCGCTTACATTCAGTGCGCCGGTTCGCGCGACGAGAACCATCTCCGATACTGCTCGTCCGACTGCTGCAACAACACACTCCGCCAAATGATGGAGGTCGCCAAGATCGATACATCGATCGAAAACGCGGTGATCTACAAGGATATTCGCGCTCCCGGGCTCATGGAGTACTTCTTCCTCTCCGCCCAGAAAGAGGCGGTGGGGATGATGACCCGCGGTGAAGTTCAGAAGATCGAGGCCAATGGAACGCTGAAGATTCACGTCGCCGACAGCCTCCTCGGAGACAACGTCGCGATCGAGGCCGACCTGGTGGTGCTCGCCGTCGGCATGGTGCCGCGGTCGGCTGACGGCGAGCTGATCCGAGAGCTCCACGACTCACGCCATCAGGCCGAGCATTCGGAGAGCTCCCAGGTCCGCGAGAAGTCTGCGATACGCGCCGAGGAGCTGGCCGGCCACGAGGGCACCGAAATCCTCAACCTCGACTACCGCCAGGGACCAGACCTGCCGGCCCTCAAGTACGGCTTCCCGGACTCGCATTTCATCTGTTTCCCCTACGAGTCCCGCCGTACCGGCATTTACGCCGCCGGTACCGTGCACGCACCGATGGACTCGGTGCAGGCCGCCGAAGACGGCTCCGGCGCGGCCATGAAAGCGGTCCAGTGCATCGAGATGGCCAAGCGCGGCGAGGCGGTCCACCCGCGCGCCGGCGACACCGCCTACCCCGACTTCTTCCTCCAGCGTTGCACGCAGTGCAAGCGTTGCACCGAGGAATGTCCGTTCGGAACCCTCAACGAGGACGAAAAGGGCACGCCCGAGCTATTCCTCCTGCGCTGCCGCCGTTGCGGTATCTGCATGGGTGCGTGCCCGGAACGGATCATCTCCTTCCAGGACTACTCGGTCCACATGGTGGCCGAGATGATCAAGGCGGTGTCGGTGCCCGAAGACTACGAGGAGAAGCCACGCATCGTCGCCCTGATGTGCGAAAACGACGCTCTGCCAGCTCTCGAAACGGCAGCCGCGATGGGTGCGACCTGGAACCCGTGGACCAGGATCATCCCCGTCCGGTGCCTCGGTTCAATGAACATCATCTGGCTCGCAGAGGCACTGTCGCGAGGCATCGACGGCGTGATCCTCATCGGGTGCAAGTTCGGTGACGATTACCAGTGCCACTACGTCCGCGGCTCCGAGCTCGCCAACACCCGGCTCGACAACGTCGGTGAGACGCTCGAACGGCTCGCCCTCGAGTCCGAGCGCGTCAAGCTGGTCGAGCTGTCGCACGACGAGTTCGACCGCATTCCGACAATCCTCGACGAGTTCGCGGAAGAGCTCGACGAAATGGGTCCAAACCCGCTCAAGGGTTTCTAGGGCTCCAGAGAAGGAGGAGGTATGGCCTCGATTCCGGTCATCAACATGTCATCGGACTTCCGCGAGGCGTTCATCGACCACGGCGGGGAGAGAGCGGCCCGCTGCTACCAGTGCGCCACCTGCTCGAGCGTCTGCATGCTGGCGCCGGCCAATGCGCCCTTCCCACGCCGCCAGATCCTGTGGGCGCAGTGGGGCATGGAGGATCGCCTGATGGGCGATGCCGGACCATGGCTGTGCCACCAGTGCAACGACTGCTCGGTCCGCTGCCCGCGCGAGGTCAACCCCGGCGACATCATGGCGTCGGTCCGCGCGATGGTGGTCGAGAAATTGGCGACTCCCGCCTTCCTCGGAAAGCTCGTCGGCAATGCCAAAAAGACCTGGCCGTTGCTGGTCCTCGGCCCGCTGGTCTACTGGCTGGTTCTGCTCGGCGCCACCGGCGTTCACATTCCACTCGTCAATGACGCTCTCAGCGCTGCTGATGGCCGTTTCCACTACGAGCACTTCGTCCCTCACAATCTGATCTACATCACCTATTTCTCCGCCACCTTCTTCGTCCTGCTGATGATGTTCTTCTCCGGAAGCAAATACTGGAAAATGCTGGGCGCAAACCAGGAACGCAAGGGGTCGCTGATTGGGGCGTTGATCCCGGCCTTTATCGACATCGGGACCCACAAAAAGTTCGCGACCTGCGACCGTGGGGTACCCAAACGACGATGGGGGCACTTCCTGGTCATGTGGGGCTTTGTCGGCGCCGCGATCACCTCAGGCTTCGCGGTCGTCTACCTCTACCGGGATACGGTTTTCTTCTCCTGGTTGAAGCTCGGCTACAGCTATCCGGTGCCGATCACGCACTGGGTCAAATGGCTCGGCAATATCTCGGCGGTCGCGCTGGTCCTGGGCGGCCTACTGCTGTGGCTCAACCGCCGCGCCACCGGTGAAAAGCTGGTTGGTGTCACCACCGCTTTCGACCGTTTCTTCCTGTGGGTCGTGCTGACGGTCATCGCGACCGGCGTCTTCACCGAGGTGTTCCGCTTTATCGCTGTACCGCCGATCCTCGCGTGCGCGGTCTACGTGATCCACCTGGGGATCGTGTTGACCCTGTTCCTGACCCTCCCCTACTCGAAATTCGCTCACATTCTTTACCGTACGTTGGCCATGGCCCACGAACGGTTGACCGTGGAGTCCGACTGAGAAATCGCTAGTGGCGGTCCATCGGGCCGCCGCGTTTTCTTGAAAACCAAAAGGAGGCAACTCGATGAGCACATTGGTCCCACCACATGGAAGTCCCGAACTGAAGCCGCTGCTGCTCGAAGGCGCGGCGCTCAAGGCCGAGCTGAAAAAAGCAGAAGGTCTGAAGAAGGTCCCGCTGACCAGCCGGGAGACCGGCGACCTGATTATGATGGGTATCGGCGGCTTCACGCCGCTCGAAGGTTTCATGGGCGAAGCAGACTGGAAGGGCGTCTGTGACGACATGAAGATGCCGTCGAAGAACGGCCTCTTCTGGCCGATCCCCATCACCCTGTCAGCGGACAAGAAGCTCGCCGATTCGATCAAGATCGGCGAGGAGGTGGCGCTCTGGGATCCCGAGCACGAAGAATTCATGGCCACCATGAAGGTGACCGAGAAGTACACCATCGACAAGGCGCACGAGTGCCAGCAGGTTTACAAGACCACCGACCTCGAGCACCCCGGGGTCAAGATGGTCATGGAACAGGCCGACGTCAACCTCGCCGGCCCGGTCAAGGTCCTGTCCGAGTCCTACTTCCCCGAGCAGTTCAAGGGCCTCTACCAGCGGCCCGCCGAGTCACGCAAGATGTTCTCAGATAGAGGCTGGTCGACGGTTGCCGCCCTCCAGCTGCGCAATCCGATGCACGGCTCGCACGCATACCTGGCGTGGATCGCGATTGAAGTCTGCGACGGGGTCTACATCCACCAGCTCGTCGGCAAGCTCAAACCCGGCGACATTCCGGCCGATGTCCGGGTGAAGGCGATCAACGCGCTGATCGAGAAGTACTTCCGCAAGGAGCGAGTGGCGATGGCGGGTTATCCGCTCGACATGCGTTACGCCGGTCCACGTGAGGCATTGCTCCACGCCGTATTCCGCCAGAACTACGGCTGCTCACACCTCATCGTCGGCCGCGACCACGCCGGGGTCGGCGACTACTACGGTCCGTTCGACGCGCAGAAGATCTTCCTCGAGATCCCGACCGACGCCCTCCAGTTGAAGCCGCTGTGCATGGACTGGACCTTCTACTGCTACGACTGCGGGACCATGGCCTCGATGAAGACCTGCCCGCACGAGTCGAAGGCGGTAATCGACGAAAACGGCCAGTACCAGGGCGGCTCCCGCCTGCTGCTCTCGGGCACACTGCTGCGCAAGCTCATGAGCGAGGGCAAGCCGGTCCCGGCCGAGTTCTCCAAGCCCGAGGTGATCGCGGTCC
>CAYRFI010000151.1:0-2809 GCA_964423595.1 uncultured Thermoanaerobaculia bacterium
ACATCTCACTACAGCTTCCCGGCCTCGCGACGAAAGCTGGTGAGATATGCAGGCTGGCGACGACAATCAAAAGCGGATTCGCTCCAGCGATGTTGTACCTGTTTCACCGCGAATTGAAAACGCAAAGACGCAAAGACGTCGCAAAGAATTCCCTCAACCCACCCAGAATCGAACTTTGCGGTCTTCGCGTCTTGGCGGATACAAGGTCGTTCCAACCAGCACAACACAACCGAAACCGTGGTCGCTTCGAAATCCTGTCAGCCCGTCATCCCCACGCACCCTCATCCCCATACACTCCATATCGACGTCCGCTCCACAAACCTGTGTAGTATCGAGACCTCAACATCGTCTTGGAGGACTTATTGAGTCAGCTCCACCTGCTCGCTGAACGGCGATTCTGGCCACTCTTTTGGACCCAGTTCCTCGGCGCCTTCAATGACAATCTCTTCAAGAACGCGCTCGTCATTCTTATTGCTTACCGGTCGATGACCCTCCTCGGCATCAGCTCGGCGACCATCGTCGTTGCCTGCGCCGGCATCTTCATCTTTCCCTTCTTCCTCTTCTCAGCGACCGCCGGGCAGCTCGCCGATCACTACCCAAAGTGGGTTTTGATGAGATGGGTCAAGGTCTGGGAGATTGGCGTCATGACCCTGGCCGGCGTCGGGTTCGCCATCAACAGCCTGGCGCTGCTGCTGACGGTCCTCTTTCTGATGGGCATGCAGTCGACCTTCTTCGGCCCCGCCAAGTACGCGATTCTGCCCGAGCTCCTCGATGACGAAACCCTGGTCGGAGGCAATGCGCTGGTCGCCATGGCGACCTTCCTCGCGATCCTCCTCGGAACGATCACGGGCGGTCTGGTGGTGGCGGGTGGGGAGCGGTGGGTGTCGAGGCTCGGTTTGATGGTGGTTGCGGTCGCGACTCTGGGATTCGTGACCAGCGTCTTCATCAAGAAGCTTCCCGCCGCCAACCCTGGCCTCCCGGTCGGACTCAACCCGGTCAAACCGACCATCGATATCCTTCGGCTGACCCGCCGTGTACACTCGGTCTTCCTGTCGGTCCTGGCGATCTCGTGGTTCTGGTTTCTCGGTGCCTCGTTCCTGTCGCTGCTGCCCAACTTCTCCAAGGATGTCCTCAGCGGCGGCGAGACGGTCGTCACCCTCTGCCTGGCCACGTTTTGCGTCGGCATCGGCTCGGGCTCCATGCTGTGCGAAAGGCTGTCGCGCCGCCACCTCGAGCTCGGTCTCGTACCCCTCGGGTCGATCGGTATCAGCGTCTTCGCCGTCGATCTGGCGTTTTCGGGATGGCGCTTCGTGGCGCCGGCCGACGGTATGTTGCTCACGGTCGCCGAGTACCTGCGACAGCCCGGCGGCGTGCACGTTCTGATCGATCTCTTCATGATCGCGGTCTTCTCGGGCTTCTACACCGTGCCGCTGATGACCTTCATCCAGCAGCGGTCGGCAAGGTCCGAGCGGTCGCGGGTCATCGCCGGCAACAACATCCTCAACGCGCTGCTGATGGTCCTGTCATCGTTCCTGCTGGTCGGCCTGCTCGCAGCGGCAGTATCGATTCCGGGGATCTTCCTGATTCTCGCCCTGCTCAACGCGGCCGTGGCGATCTACATCTACACGGTGATTCCCGAGTTCCTTCTCCGATTCGTTGCGTGGTGTCTGGCGAATATTCTCTACCGGGTGCGGTTGGATCATCCCGAGCGCATCCCCCTTCACGGGGCTGCGGTGGTGGCGGCCAACCACATCAGCTTTATCGATTCGCTGTTGATTGCTTCGGCTTCGCCGCGTCCCGTGCAATTCATCATGGACGCGGCGTACGCTCGCATGCCGCTGGTTCGATTCCTCTTTCGCGGTGCCAAGGCCATCCCGATCTCCTCGACCGGCAACGATCCGGGCCTCCTCGAGCGGGCCTATGACCGCATCGCCGAGGAGCTTGTCGCAGGCGAGCTGGTCTGCATCTTTCCAGAGGGTGAGATCTCTTCGGACGGCAATCTGGCCCCATTTCATCGAGGCATCGAGCACATCGTTCGACGCACGCGGGTGCCGGTGGTGCCAATAGCTCTGGTGGGTCTGTGGGGAAGCTTCTTCAGCCGCAAAGGTGGGAGGGCAATGAGCCGACCATTCCGGCGCTTCTGGTCGCGGGTGGAGATCCGGGTAGGGGAGCCGATCAGGCCCGAGAACCTCACTACACAGCGCGCAGCCGAACAGATCGCGGATCTGGGTGGGTGGGCGATGCCTGAACCCTACCAGCCAGCCGAGGAGAATTCGGAATTCGGAATTCGGAATTCGGAAGTACCGACCACACACCTGGAACAATAAAACCCCCGCCGCGCGGGCGGGGGAATCACTATTCATATCCAGCAATTCAGCATTCGATGCTGAATTGCCTCACCACATCTTGATCGCGACCCGGACGCCGTCGTCGGTCGCCACGGTGACCAGATTGCCGTTCTCAGCTGCGTGCAGCACGTCGAAGACCATTTGCGGATCGACGGTTTCCCAATCCCAGTTCTCGAGGGCCTCGAGGATCCCGTCGATGGGCACGTTGCAGCGGACGACCGCGTCGTCGGCGTCGACCGCAATGCGCAGGGTGTCGCCGTCTTTGGAGATATCGACGTTGGCATCGTCGGTCCGCACCTTGACGAGCTCGGCATCCGGTGTGTCCAGCAGCGCGCGGAGGGTCTCCAGCACGAGTTCTTTCTGGGCTCTGGCTTCGGGCGGGATCCGTGCCTCCTCGAACGCCTCGTCAGGAATGAAACCGGTCGCGATATCCGCTATGAGTAGCGGGAACGGCACCTTGA
>CAYRFI010000151.1:2819-7883 GCA_964423595.1 uncultured Thermoanaerobaculia bacterium
ACCTTGATGTGGAGCGGGGCGTCGACCTGGAGGTCGTCATTCTCCGACACGTCGACCACGTGCACGTCGACCACCATCCAGTCCATCAACAGGGTCGCGGTGAGCAGCCCCGCCGTGGCGGCGAGCAGCACCGCGCCCACTGTCGATATCCCGCGTTGGCCGTTCATTATTCGATCCAGACGCGGACGTTGGCGTCGTTGGAGGTGACCTTCACGATCTCACCGTTGGGCAGCTTGTCAAAGCTCTGCAGCAGGGCGGCGACGTCGAGGGAGTTCTCTTCGCCGAAGCTGAGGGCTTCCATCAGTTCCATCGGCATGGTGACCTCGACCTTGGCCATCTCGTCTTCCTTCTGGTTGACGGTAACGTAGAGATTGCCCCCCTGCTTATGGACATTGACATCGGCCTCGTCCGAGGTGACGGTCACGAACTTCCCATCCGGGGCGTCCTTGACCGCCGCCATGATCTCCGGGAAGTTGATGTCCATATCGTCGTCGATCTCGAGATCCACGTTCCCGCCGTGGAAGTTCTCCACATCGACGTTACGCAGAACGGTCAGCACAAGGTTGAGGGGCAGGTGCACCTCGACATTGGTGTTGCTCGATTTCTCGGTCACGTGGACATTGACCCACCGGGTGTCATCGCCGGCGAACGCTGCCGGGGCCGCCAACAGCGCCGCGACGGCAACCAGGACCAGTACTTTGCGTTTCATGCGTCACCTCCGTGTTGTCTCTAAGACGTCCGATCGTTGCCTTTATTAACGACCGTTCTCAATGATCACAACGGAAGCGGAGGTAAAAGGTTCGCATACGAATTCGGAATTCGGAATTCGGAATGCCGCCCGGCCACCCTTTTGGGGGCGGGCAAAACCAAAGGGGGGGTGGAGGGGAATTCAGAATTCCGACTTCCGACTTCCGAATTGGGCCGTCAGTCCTTCGGCATTACCAGCCACAGGACCAGATAGACCAGCAGCCCCGGGAAGGCGGCGGAGAGAATCGAAACGATGACGTAGAGAACTCGAAAGGTGGTCGGGTTCCAGCCGAGCCACTCGGCGAAGCCGCCACAGACGCCAGCGATGACGCGGTTCTTCGTCGAACGGTGCAGCTTGCTGCTTGTGGGAGACATGGGACCTCCAATATGCTTATGCGATTCTACGCGCACCTCCGAGGAAATATTCAGGAATGGGGCGGCCTTCCTTGACAATTGTTGTTATTTGGCTATATTGCCAAATATGGTGTTGAAGAACGTGCTCGAGGGTGAATTCAAGGCTCATATGGAGCGTCGGGCCCGAGTCATGAAGGCGCTGGCCCACCCGAGTCGGCTCTTTATTGTCGACGAGCTCTCGCGCGGTGAGCGATGTGTCTGTGAGCTGACCGAGATGATCGGCGCCGACGTTTCGACGATCTCCAAGCACCTGGCGGTGTTGAAGGAAGCAGGGCTGGTGCTGGATGAGCGAAGGGGTGTTCAGATTTTCTATCGGCTTCGGGTGCCGTGCATACTCAACTTTTTCGGTTGTGTGGAGGCGGTGCTCGAGGAGACGGCTCGGGTACGAACCGTGGCCGGCGGCTGATTGGTGTCGTTTTGAGGAATATTTGGCGAGATTGCCAATGAATCCTGATCAAGAGACGTGAAGTGATCGATTGGAAAACTGAGTGGAGAGTCCTGGCCTGGGGTGTCGGCGTCTTCGCCGTGCTCTTCTGGCTGCCGATCGGGATGCCGCGCTTCGAGGGCGCGGTGACCGAGGCACTCGCCCTGACCCGGTGGTACGCGCGCGAACACGTCCTATTGTGTCTCGTGCCGGCCTTCTTCATCGCCGGCGCCATTGCCTCGTTCGTCAGCCAGGCGGCGGTCATGAAGTACCTGGGTCCGAGAGCGCCCAAGGCGGTGGCCTACGGGGTGGCTTCGGTGAGTGGCACCATCCTGGCGGTGTGCTCGTGCACGGTGCTGCCGCTCTTCGCGGGCATCCACCAGATGGGTGCCGGGCTTGGACCTGCAACAGCCTTTCTGTACGCTGGCCCGGCCATCAACGTCCTGGCCGTGGTGCTCACCTCGAGCGTGCTTGGCGCCAAGCTGGGCGCAGCACGGGCAATTGGCGCTGTGGTCTTCGCGGTCGTTGTCGGCGTGTTGATGGCGTTCATTTTTCGGCGTTCGGAACAGGAGCGTGTTGCTGCCGCGATGGCGATGCCTGAGCCGGACGATATACGGCCGCTCGGTCAAACGGCTGCGTTCTTCGCGGCACAGGTATCGATCCTGGTCTTCGCCAATTGGGCGCGCCCGGACGATCCGACCGGGCTGTGGTTTGCTATATGGCGCGCCAAGTGGTGGCTGACCTCAGCGGGGGCCCTGGCTCTGGGTGTGATCCTGGTTCGGTGGTTTGGGCTCAAATTGTGGCAGGCGGTGGCCATCGGCGTGCCGGCCGCCGGTCTCGCTTTCGCGCTGCCCCGGCATCCCGAGCTCGCATTTACCGCCGGCGTCGTCGGCCTGGCGCTGGTAGCCGCGCGCGATCAGGGTGAGCTGGGAGAGTGGTTCGCCTCGAGCTGGGGTTACGCCAAGCAGATTCTGCCCCTGCTGCTCGGTGGTGTGCTGGTCGCCGGGCTGCTGCTCGGCAGGCCTGGGCACGAAGGCTTGATCCCATCGGGTTGGGTGGAGGGTGCGGTCGGAGGCAACGGCCTCGGTGCAACGCTATTTGCATCGGTGGCGGGGGCATTCATGTACTTTGCAACCCTCACCGAGGTGCCGATTCTCCAGGGTCTGATCGGGGCCGGTATGGGACCGGCGCCTTCCCTGGCTCTGCTGCTTGCCGGCCCGGCGTTGTCGCTGCCCAATATGATTGTCATTGCCAGCGTCATCGGCTGGAGGAAGACTTCGGTTTACATCGGCCTGGTGGTTGTCATGGCCACCGTCACCGGTTTGATTTTCGGAACATTCGTTGCCTAGGAGGCGTGTCATGAAAAAGCTGTTAGTTCTCGGCCCCGGCTGCCCACGCTGTGATCAGCTGCTTCGGTTCACCGGCCAGGCGGCGGAGGAGCTCGGCATCGAGTACCACCTCGAGAAGCTCACCGACATCACGAAGTTCTCCGACTTCGGGCTGATGATGACCCCGGGCCTCGTCGTGGATGGCGAGCTCAAAGTCCAGGGCAAGGTGCCGTCGGTTGAAGACATCAAGGCCATGCTGGCTTAGGAGTTGATATGCAAAGAACAGCCGCGCTCGAGATCGTCGTTCTGGCCGCAGTTGCGGCCGTCGCGTTGTCGTTGTTTACGCCCGCAACGTCGGCGGAGGAGCCAGATACGGATGTGAAGTCGGGCACCATTGCGGACGGTGTAGTCGCCATCTATTTCCACGGAAACGTCCGCTGCGCGACGTGCAGGAAGATCGAATCCTACGCGCACGAGGCCGTCAAATCGGGCTTCTCGGAAGCGCTCGAGGAAGGCTCATTGGCATGGCGGGTGATCAACGTCGACGAGGCGGAAAACGCGCACTTTATCCAGGACTTCCAGCTCGTAACGAAGTCGGTCGTGTTGGCAGAGTACCGCGAAGGGCAAGTGGTCCGTTGGGAAAACCTCGACAAGGTGTGGCAGCTGGTGCGTGACGAGGACCGCTTCGTCGACTACATACAGAGCGAGACTCGCGAGTTTCTCGGAGAGGGCTGATGGGCTCGTTGTGGTTGGCAATGGGCGCAGCGTTGTGGCTCGGGATCCTGACCTCGATCAGCCCATGTCCGCTGTCCACCAACATCGCGGCTGTGTCGTATGTCGGACGGCGGGTCGGCAGTGGCCGCGCGGTGCTCCTCTCCGGCGCCCTCTACACCAGCGGCCGCAGCCTCGCATACCTGCTACTCGGCGCGGCTTCGGTTTGGTCGCTGATGTCGATGGTTTCGGTATCGAGCTTCTTTCAGGGGACGTTTGCGCGTCTGCTCGGCCCGATCTTGATCGTACTCGGGATCCTCTTGCTCGGCGTTTTCGAGCTCAGTGTTCCGTCGGTCGGCGTCAGTGACAGGTTGCAAGCGGGGGTTGATCGCGCCGGCATTTGGGGAGCAGGCATTCTCGGTCTGGTCTTCGCCCTCGCCTTTTGTCCCGTGTCGGCTGGTCTTTTCTTCGGTGGACTCCTGCCACTGGCGGTGGAGCGGAGCTCGCCGCTGCTGCTGCCCCTGATCTACGGCATCGGCACCGCTCTTCCGGTGATCGTCTTTGCCACCCTGCTGGCTGCGGGCGCGCGGCGCCTCGGTGCCGCCATCGACCGGATCCAGGTCTTCGAGCGCTGGGCCCGGCACGTGACGGCGGTGGTTTTCATCGGTGTCGGGATCTACGAAACCCTGCGTTCGACCCTTTACCTGATCTGATCTGGAATCGGTCATCCGGTCGGGGCGTCGGTTCGTTGTGCGAAGAAGCGCCGGCGGAACCAGAGGGAAACGTTGACCAGTCCGATCAGCACCGGCACCTCGACCAACGGGCCGATGACCGCCGCGAATGCCGCGCCGTGATCGATGCCAAAGGTGGCGATGGCGACTGCGATGGCGAGCTCGAAGTTATTCGACGCTGCGGTGAACGAAAGGGTCGCCGAGCGGCCGTAGTCGGCCCCGATCTTCTTCGACATGAAGAACGACACCAGGAACATCAGGACAAAGTAGATCAGCAACGGGATGGCGATGCGAACGACGTCGAAGGGCAACTGGACGATGACTTTCCCCTTGAGCGAGAACATGACGATGATGGTGAAGAGGAGAGCAATCAGGGTTATCGGGCTGATCTTCGGGATGAAGACCTCGTGGTACCACGCCTTGCCCTTGAGCGCGATCAGAGAAAAGCGCGTGATCACGCCGCCAAGGAACGGAATGCCAAGGTAGATAAACACACTCTTGGCGATCTGAGAGATGGTGACGTGGACCTCGGTGCCCTGGAGGCCGAAGAGTGGCGGCAACACGGTGATGAAAAACCAGGCGTAGAGGGAAAAGAAAAGCACCTGGAATAATGAGTTGAAGGCCACTAAACCGGCGCAGTACTCACTGTCACCGCCCGCCAGCTCGTTCCAGACGATCACCATAGCGATGCATCGCGCGAGTCCGATCA
>CAYRFI010000152.1:0-6006 GCA_964423595.1 uncultured Thermoanaerobaculia bacterium
CTCGAAAAGATCACGGAGCCGCGAGGATGTCGCGTGGCGGACCGTCTCGCCGATTCCCGGGAGGCGATCGATCCCGGCGCGCAGACCGTGGAGTTCGCGGGGCGTGGCGAGTGCGAGTCCTACCCGAGCTGCGAGGCGTTCGAGGTCGGGCAGATCCGTGAGAGCCTCCCGCAAATCCTGCAGGATCTCGTCGCTGTCGATCAGCTCCGCAACCGCGCGGTGCCTATCTCCGATTTCTTCGAGGTCGATGCTCGGCCGCACCAGCCAGTCGTGCAACATCCGCGATCCCATCCGGGTCCGCGTGTGGTCGAGAATACCGATCAGCGAGCCTTTTCGTGACCCGTCCACCCCCCGTTCGACCTCGAGATTGCGAAGGCTGGCCCTGTCGACGACCAGGGCCTCACCGCTGTCTCGGCAGGTGAACTCGCGGAGATGGTTGAGGGCGCCCTTCTGGGTGCTTTCGACGTACCCGAGCAGAGCGCCGGCCATGCCGACCAGCGGTTCGCCGGAGTCGAGGCCGAACCCGCGAAGTGAGCCGACCCCGAGCACCCGTCGCAGCCGTTGTTCTCCGGCGGACGGCGAAAATGTTTCAGGGGGAACGGGCGTGACCGTTGGCCGCGGGATCTCGGCCGGCCATACCTGCTGCCACCCGTCCCAGTCCTCGGCGACCAGGACCTCGCGTGGTTGGAGGTGCGCCAGGTACTCGGTAAGGGTGTCGGGATCGCTGCTTCGCAGGCCTTCGAAGGTGCCGGTACTGATCTCGATCCACGCCAGGGCCGACGATTCGTGGTCGCTGCCGAAGGCGGCCAGGTAGCAGTGCTCAGATCCCTCGAGGAGTTCGGTGGCCGAAATCGTCCCCGGTGTGTGGGTGCGAATGATCTCACGACGGACGAGGCCCTTGGCCTTCGCCGGGTCCTCAACCTGCTCGGCCACGGCCACCCGGAATCCCGCATCGAGGAGCTTCCCGAGATAGCCGTCAAAGGCGTGATGTGGGACGCCGCACATCGGCGCATCCACCGAGTCATTTTGGCGGCGCCGTGTGAGGGTGATGCCGAGTACCGGTGCCGCCTGCTGCGCATCCTCGAAGAAGAGCTCGTAGAAGTCTCCCATGCGGTAGAGCAGCAATGCCGAGCCCGCCTGCTCTTTGAGGTCGAGGTACTGGCGCAGCATTGGGGTCATCTTCACCTGGGGCTTCCTCCGCCAGTGCGTTCGTTCATCTGGTCAAAGGTGGGAACTCCACCAGCAGGCGCCGCACCGCTTTGTCGAGTTCTTTCTGCGGTTCGATGGCGTTCATCTTGATTTCCGAGATCTGCCCGGTCCATAGGATCTCCGCGGTCGCCGGGTCGAGCATCTTGACGATCAGGGTGCCTCTCTGGCCGGAACCTCCGTAGGCGGTGGCCATCGGCTCGGCGCCCCTGTCCTTGGGCGCGGCCTGAGGCGTCGTGCCGCCTCGGAAGATGAGCTCGAAGGCGACCCTGAAGTCTGCTGAGCCCTCTTCAAGGCGTGTGTATCCGCGCGCGGTCAGCTCTTTCTCCAGGGCCAGCTGAGCCATCCGCTCGAACCTCGGGTAACGATGGTAATCGGTATCCTTGGTGTCAGAGGCGAAGCGGAAGTTCTTCCATTCGTGGAAAGCCGTGGTTTTGCTGTAGTTGGTTCGGACCGGGAGACTGGAGGTTGTCGTCGTGCAGCCGACCAAGGCCAGGGCTGCAACCAGTGTGATCGATGTTCTGGTCACCATCAACCTCCTTCTCATTATTCTCCGCCGACGTGGAGTGCCCAGAATCCGAGAATCGGCGATCTCGGTCTGTGAGTCAAGGTCATATGCAGCCTAACCTTTACCCCCGCGAACCCACCACTCCGAGTCGCGATCGAACCACCACGAAGCGGACTCTCCCGCGAGGATTCTGTCGGCAAGATCTTTTGCTGCGTCGGTCCGCAGCCGCCGGAGCACGAACGGCGTCCAGTCAGCGGCGGCTTGACAGCCTGAGTCCTGCTTCTCCTTGAGCTCGAGGAGCATTTCGAGCTGATCGGCGTCGTGAGCAAGGACGGCCTCGGGCGAGGTCGCGCCACGGTACTCGGCCATGACCTCCCTGAGCTCATCACCGAACGGCAACCCACGGGTCAAATCGTCCGCGGCGCGCGTCTCGTCGGCCGTCACGTACTTCTGATTGACGTAATTGAGATCGCCGGTGCGCGCTTCGGGCAGGTCGTGGGTCAGCGCCAGCCGCAGCACCTTTTCGGTATCGACCGTTCCGTCCAACCGTGCGAGCACGTACGCAATCATGGTTGTTCGATAAACGTGCTCGGCGACCGACTCGGATCCGCCGTCGAGGAACTGCCACCCGGACCTCGGCGTCCTCTTGAGCATCCCGACTTCAAATAAAAACTCGACGGTCCGATCCACTGCGTCACCTCTCGAAGCCAGTGTATCTGGTCTCCGGTCCTGTCTCCGCACAATGAGAGGCGCACAGGGGCTTCGACGACACAGGTGTCACCCTTCGCATTGTTTGAATCTGTCGCGCTCCACCCGATTGACGCCCTTCGAGCAAACAATGCAAAGAGTGGCACCTTGCTCGCCGAAGAAAGAAGCGCTTGCCGGGTATTAGTTCCGAATTCTCCCCACTACCCCGCCCGGCACGACCGCAACAATTTCCGTGGGCGTCACGACATTCAGCAGATCCAGGTCGGGCGCGGTGGGCGCAGTGACGCGAACGTAATTCGGTGTCAACCCGCTCCAGCGGAGGACATTACCATGATCTTCCGCCGCCTCCCACAGGACATCGGCGGTGTGGCCGACCAGCCCCGCGTTGAAGGCGTGCTCGAGATCCGCAGCTAGGGCGTGCATGCGCCGGCTCCGCTCGCGTGCAACGGGCCCTGGGACCTGTGCCGGCATTTTCTCGGCCGGCGTGCCCTCTCGCCGCGAGTACCGAAAGATATGGAGACGCGAAAAAGCCAACTCCTCGACAAGGGCGATTGACTTTTCGAACTCTTCGTCGGTCTCCCCTGGGAAGCCGACGATGATATCGGAGGAGATGGCAAGACCGGGCACGGCCCGTCGAACGTTGCGGACCAACGCCGAGAATTTTTTCCGACTGGTGCGCCTCGCCATGCGTTTGAGGGTCTCGTCGCAACCGCTCTGAAGCGGCAGGTGGAGGTGCGGCAGCAGCCGTGGGTCCGAAAAGACATCGAAAAACCCGGCATCGAGATCCCACGGTTCGAGTGAGGAAAGCCGTAGCCTCTCGACCGTGGTTTCGGTGAGTGCGCGCTCGACCAGGTGCTGCAACCCGCGTTGGTCACCGCAATCGTGGCCGTAGGAGCCCAGGTGGACGCCGCTCAGTACGACTTCACGGTAGCCCAGTCTTTGTAGTTCGTTGAGTTCTTCGATGATGACATCCGCCGGGACACTGCGGCCAGCACCTCTGGCTATCGTGATCACGCAGAAGGTGCAACGGTTGTCGCAGCCATCCTGGACCTTGAGAAAGGCGCGAGTCCGGGCGGAGTCGCCGGGTTCGAAGAGCTCCTGGTCGTCGGGATCGGCGGCCGCCTTATCGAGAAGACCTTCGGCCTCGGCGAGTTCGAGCAGTCGATCCTTTTCGGCGTTGCCGACGACTAGATCAACGCCAATCTCGGCCATCTCGGACGGGGCGAGCTCGGCATCGCAGCCGGTTGCGATGACCGCCGCTGAAGGGTTCATCTTTTTGAGCTGGCGGATGAGCTGACGACTCTTGCTGGAGGCGATAGCAGTTACAGTGCACGTGTTGAGAATGCAGAGCTCGGCTGGAGTGCCCGGCCCAACCACCCGGTGTCCGGCCTTTGCCAGGCCGCGGGCCATGGCTTCGATCTCGCCGATATTGAGGCGGCAGCCGATGGACTCGAGACGAACCTGCACCATTCCCTCTTCGTGTCTACTGTTCACCTGGATGATACGAGTTTGGCTTCGATCAACCCTTGAGGAGTTCCTTGATCTTCTCCCGAATCTCAATTCTTTGCTCTTCGATGTAGCGCTCGTAGTTGATCACGTGACCATTCTTGACGATGAACATGATCGGGTTGTGATGGACATCGCCATAGTCGTTGAACTGGATGATGCCGGTGACGCCCGGAAACTCCTTGACGCCGAAGGCCAGAGTTTTCCGGATTTCAACCGGACTGAATGACTTGGCCTCACCCGCGACGAAGATTACCACCCGCATCGCGTCGAATGCGTGCGCGGCGTAAATGTCCGGGTCGTCCTGAAAACGTTGCCGAAAGGCGTTCACGAAGTCGACCGTCAGTTGTGCGTCCGACTGTATGTCGAACGCCGGCTGCGGAAAGAACACACCTTCAACCAGGTCCGGGTTGCCCTCGACGATCTTGCTCGTGTAGAAGGCCGAGGTAGCGCAGATTGGACCATCGTAGCCCTTGCTTCGAAGATGCCGGAGGACCTTGATGGTCGTGTCTCCATAACCGATGATGTAGACCGACGCCGGCCGGTGGGCGGCGAGTAGATCGGCGGAGACTTTTTCCCAACCCTCCTCGTCGACCGCCACCCTGCCGACGACCTCGCCCCCCATCGCCTGCTCGAATACGAGCCGGAACGGAGGTTCGATTCCACGCGCTTGGGCCGAGTCCTCGGCATAGATGAGCACTGAAGTCTTGTCCTGGTCGTCGTATAGGAATCGACCGGCACGACGGCCTTCGAGTTCGTCGGATGCGAAGACTCTGAAGAACCGCCTCGAGTCTTTGGTCAGGCTCGGCGCCGAAGCCGACGGCGAGACGGCGATGGAATCGGTTTCGTCGAGGACCGGAAGCAGGGCGCGCGCGGTATCGCTGGTCGTGCCGGCCACGAAAAGGTGCGCGCCCGCGCCGGCGAGGCGTCTCATCTCGGCGACGCCGGTTGCCGGATCGGATGCGGTGTCGCCCCACAAGATTTGGAAGCCGCTCGGCAGCTGCGCCTGCTCCATTTCGAGTGCGACGTCGATGCCTCGTTTCATGCTTTCGCCGTATGTGCTGGCGTCTCCAGTCATCGGCAGGAGCACGCCGACCACCGGTTTGCTGCCACACGCCGAAAGTGCGAAAACCGTGGATAGGGCCAGCAGAGTCGTTTTCAATTTATTCGCGGGTTTCACGGCTCGACCTCCTGCGCGCCAGTCTCTACGGGGGCATCATACAGAAATTAGTCGAATTGTGCGGAATGACAGTACGAAGGTGTTCGTCAACCAAACATGAGCTTGACGCCCATGGCGATAACCATGGCGACAAAAACCATGCGAACTGCACGTTCGCCGTGGATGATCGTCGCACGAGTGGCGAGCCATGCCCCGGCCGCATTACCAACCGCGAGCGCGAGTCCGCCGAGCCACCACACCTTGGCCTGCAGCGCGAAAACGAGAAGCGCCGGAATCGTATAGATGCCGACGATGAAGACCTTATGCATGTTGACCCGGACCAGATCGAGGCGCAGCAGCTGGTAGAGGATCGGCATGATGAGAAAGCCGACCCCGGCCTGGAGGAATCCTCCCCAAAAGCCGACACCCAGCATGGCGAAATGGGCGAGGACGGGGCGGCCGACGCCTCCGTCTCCCGCAGTCGATGATGGACTCTTGCGGAGGATCATGAAGATTGCAGCGACCAGCACGACCCCGAGGATTCTCTTGAAGACGATCGGATTGACAACCACCGCCGCGAAGGCCCCGGCGACCGCCCCCGGTACCGTACACAGAGCCAGGCCGAGACTGTGGCGCATCTCGGAGTATCCGTGGCTTCGAAAACTCGAAACCGCGGTGATGTTCTGGATCAAAATAGCGACGCGATTGGTACCGTTTGCCGTTGCCGGTTCGAGACCGAGGAAGATCAGAATCGGCAGGGAAATCAGCGAACCACCACCGGCCATCACGTTGAGGAAGCCGACCGCTATACCGGCTACCGCGAGAAGGGGGAAGTGCCACGGTTCCATGCGAGCGGCACTTTAGCAGGGCAGTAAATGAGGCGCGCGTTCCGCATCGACGACACAGGTGCCACTCTTCG
>CAYRFI010000152.1:6016-7725 GCA_964423595.1 uncultured Thermoanaerobaculia bacterium
TGGAGGATTCTCACTCTTCGCATTGTTTGCCCTGAAGGCGTGACCGGTTTCGTAGCGTTCGAGTCAGACAATGCGAAGAGTGGCACCCCGCGCATCGAAGCGAGAAGCGCTTATCGGGTTGGTCCCGCCCCTTTGACTTCATCCGAAGCGTCATCGGCGAATTGCTCGAAGTTGGAGTGAAAGAGACCGGCCAGCTCGTGAGCCTTGGCGTCGTAGGCCGAAGGATCGCTCCAGGTTTTTCGGGGGCGAAGGATCTCGGTCGGTACCCCGGGGCACGATTTCGGGACCCGAACGCCGAATACGGAGTCCTCTTCGAAATCAACAGAAGCCAGCGATCCATCGAGCGCCGCTTTCAGCAGCGCCCGCGTGTGCTCGATCGGCATCCGGTGGCCCGTGCCATAGGGGCCCTCGGTCCATCCGGTGTTGACCAGCCAGCAGTCGGAACCGTGGGCCGTGATCTTTTCGGCAAGCAGTTCGGCGTAGAACGAGGGCGGACGGACCATGAACGGGGCCCCGAAACAGGCGGAGAAGGTCGCCGAGGGCTCGGTGACCCCGGCCTCGGTCCCGGCCACCTTGGCGGTGTAGCCGGACATGAAGTGGTACATGGCCTGAGCTGGCGACAGCTTGGAGATGGGTGGGAGCACACCGAAGGCATCGGCGGTGAGCATGATGATGTTTCGCGGGTGGCCCCCCATACCACTCCGAACCACATTTGGAATGTGGCTCAGTGGATAGGCGGCACGGGTGTTTTCGGTCAGGCTATCGTCGTCAAGGTCGAGTCGGCGCGTGATGACGTCATAGCCCACGTTTTCGAGGATCGTGCCGAACATCTCCGTGGTGGCGTAGATTTCCGGTTCTGATTCACGGCGCAGGTTGATGACTTTTGCGTAGCATCCACCTTCGAAATTGAAGACTCCATTGTCCGACCACCCATGCTCGTCATCGCCGATCAATTGGCGGTTGGGATCGGCCGATAGGGTGGTTTTGCCGGTCCCGGAAAGACCGAAGAATATCGCTACATCGTTGTCAGAACCGACATTGGCGCTGCAGTGCATGGGCAACACCCGCTGTTCGGGCAAGAGGTAATTGAGCACGGTGAAGATGGATTTTTTGATTTCGCCGGCGTACGAGGTACCTCCGATGAGAACCAATTTGCGACGGAGGTTCAGCAAAATGAACGCTTCGGAGTGGGTTCCGTCCACCTCGGGAATAGCCTGGAAGCTCGGGGCGTGCAGAATGGTGAACTCGGGCACGTGGTTCGTCAATTCTTCAGGCTTCGCCTGGATGAACATATTGCGAGCGAAGAGCGAGTGCCAGGCGCGTACCGTGATGACCCGTATCGGAAGCCGGTATCGCGAATCGGCGCCGGCAAAACAGTCCTGGACCCAGACGTCGCGGTTCTGCAGGTAGGCCTGGAGACGGCGGAACATGTTTTCAAAGGTTTCGGGCGAAACTGCCTTGTTGACCTCACCCCACCAGATATCATCTTTGGTCAGCTTCTCCTCGACGATGAATTTGTCTTTTGCAGCACGCCCGGTGTGGAGGCCGGTGCGGGTGACGATCGGGCCCTTGTGAGTGACGTGGCCCTCTCCGTTCTTGATGACATCTTCGTAGAGGAGGGGGGTGTTGTGGTTCCAGTGGATCTTGCGGACGTTGGTGATGCCGTTGTTGTCGATACCGTATGTGCTGTACAGGCGTTCGGCGGTCAT
>CAYRFI010000153.1:0-7194 GCA_964423595.1 uncultured Thermoanaerobaculia bacterium
GGTCACCCTGGGCTCTCAAAACAAATCAACAAGTGTGAACGTGGCACCCGTATGTTCGCTTGGGTGTTACTGATCACGACCTCACAACGCGCAGGGATCGCCCTTTCTGATCAGTGACACCCGTTATGAAGATGTTACGTCGACCGGCGCCGAGCGGTGCACGCGGCGCCTACCTGGCGTCGCCGACGCCGAACAGGCTGACGAGCACGTCGCGCAGGTGGTTGCGCCAGGTCGTGGGGTTGTGGCCCTCCGCACATGGGTCCACGTATCACTTTATGACCTTGAATGGGTGCCAAATGGGTGCCACTGATCGCAACCTTACAACGTTTGGAGTGGGCTGTGAGTTTGTCATCGGCGGTGTTCCGGGCGTTGCCGATACCCATCGCGCGACCGATGTTGGTATCGAGGTCTTCAAAACGAAGAGGCGGGCGAGGCCGGTTGAAGGGAGGTCGTCATGAATGGAGGCGGGTTCGCCGCGCGGGTTGTGCTCCTGGGGGGGTGGTGTGGTTTTCTGTGTCTTGGAGTCACCAACGCCGGGGCCGAGGAAGGCGAGTGGTACTCACCCCCGTATCAGGTCATCATTGGCTTTCACTACACCAGTCAGTGCAGTCCTGGAACGTGTGAGGGCGAGAAGGTCTTCGACCTGATGTCAACGGTGGAGAATATCGTCTTCGGTCATTCACCGGTGCCAGATTTCGGCTGCTGGACCTATCAGGAATTTTCCGGGGCGAAGGTGGGACAATTCGGGCACAGCGAGGGCGACGCGGAAATCTTGACTATTGAAATGTGTCCGCACCTCAGTGGCGCCGGCGAGGAGCCGAACAAGATCGTCGGGAGGAACGATGACTTCGAAATCAATCTCTCAATCCTGCCCAGGCAGGCCGGCGAAGACTTTCTGCGTGAGAGGGAAGGCTACGGTCCCGATACCCTCATACCCGAACCGCTCGTCGACATGGCCTGGATGCATTTCCAGGCGATGACGCCGTTTTCGAACCCGGCGTACGAGTGGGAGAACTCGGACGGGAACGGGTTGGCGGACAAGTGGGCCGTGATCTTCGATGTGCCGGTGTGGAAGCTGAAAAAGGGTGAGAACTTCGAAATCGAAGTCCCGGTCGAAGACGACTGTGGAAAAGGAAAGTGGGTGATCAGGTTTGTGCCGTTAGATTGAATCGGTGCCACTGGTCAAAACCCTCATGGGTGCCACGTATCACTTTGGATGGGTGCCACGTACACATTTATTCATTTGGTGACTGTGGGGGCTGCCTCCAAATCGACGCACTCCGTGAGATCCTCGTCGCAACATCTCCTATGGAGATGCCGTATGTAGCTCCGAGGGCCATCGAACGATTGCGGACCGAGTGAGGAAAATCCGCGAATACAGACAGATGTTGTTTTACGTAATGCGTCGTGATCTGCTGTTGTTTGGGGCCGTCTGTGCGCTCTTCCTCGTCGGCTGTGCCCCGGCCGGCGTCGAACCGGACGCGCCGCTGAAGGCGCAAGGTCCTGCTGGGGCCGGTTGCTCGGCGGCTACGTTCATGGCCGGGGGCAACGCGATCTTCGCTGCGAACCTGGACTATGTGAACTTCTGCAGAGGCCAGATCTTCATCAACCCGCGCGGGCTCCACAAGACCGGGGTGCTTGCCGGCACCACCGGCGTCAGTGCCGAGTGGAGCTCGAAGTACGCCAGCGTCACCTTCAACTTCGTCGGTTACCAGATCGCGTGGGCCGGGATGAACGAGGCGGGGTTGGTGATGAGCACCATGTCCTTGAACCAGACCGAGCTTCCACGACCGGATCCCCGGCCGGTGTTGGATTCGGGGAACTGGATACAGTATCTCCTCGATACGTGTGCCACGGTGGACGAGGCGCTCGCCACCGATGAGGTGGTTCGCAACCTCACCGTCGATCACTACCTGGTGGCCGACCGCAGCGGCGCCGCCGCGACCATCGAGTTCCTCGACGGCGAGCTCGTGGCGCATACCGGCGCAGACCTGCCCGTCAGCGTGCTCACCAACTCGCCGTACAGCGAGGTGCTGTCGCAGTGGCAGATTTACGGCGGCTCCGGTGACTACGGCTGGATGGATAGCTCAACGCAGCGGTTCTGCATCGCGGCCGATCGGGTCACGGAATTTGATGGATCCAGCGCCGAGGAGGGTGTGAAATTCGCGTTCGAGACCCTCCAGGCGATTGCCGGTCAGCGCTTTTCCGAGCACACATCGCAGTGGAGATTGGTCTTCGACACCGGGGCGCTCCGGGCCTACTTCAAGACCCACGACGACCGGACCAAGAGATGGGTGGATCTGGAGGCATTCAATTCCTGGTGCGGCCAGCCGGTGCAGATGTTGGACATCCATGAATCCGTTTCCGGCGACGCGGGCCCCGCGTTCCACGACTACTCGCACGCCGAGGCTCTCGATCAGCTGCTGTGGTTCATCGACTTCTGGCCCGGCGTCGAAGCCACGCCGACGTCGGCCGGTCAGTTGCTCCGGCACTTCGAAAGTTTCGCCTGCGAGCCGGGGCTACCGATGCATCGAGTGTCCCACCGCGTCGGACCGGTTGTGCCGTAGCGCGCCTGGGTGCCGCCCTGGTGAACATCGGTGCCACTGATCACAACATCACAAAGTCGCCATGACCTCCTAGAGATGTGAGGTCGTGATCAGAGGCACCCGTGCAAGTGGCACCCGTTACGTTCTTCGGTTGCACTGTATATCAGCATGAGTTCCCACAGAGGTGCAGGGCTTCTCATGAGAGAGCAGCAACTCGTGGAATCCCCGAACTTTGCGGTAAGCTGAGATGAGCTCTTGAACAGAGAATGGGGGTCGAGATGAATCTCAGAAGGAGCCTGACGACGTTTGTGGCGGTGGCTGCAATGTGTGCTCCAGCGTGGGCTGCCACCATTACCGGGACCTACACCTACGACGGTGTGTCGGTGGCGAATGTCCACACCGACATCACAGGCGCGAAGGTGCAGGCATATGACTATTCCGGCACCGGCGATTCTGTCTGGGGCACGGTCGATACCGCAGCCGGGACCTTCCGAATCGAAAACGCACCGGTGGCGGAGAACGTGGGCGTTCAGCTCGAGCTCGACCGGAGTCAGCCGTCCGACAATGACGGGTTCGACGGCGGCGACCTCATCGGCCTCGAGGTGATCACGATTGCGTCCGCCTCGGACAACATCGAGGTACCGATGGACGTGCGGTCGGTGGTGCATTTCACCGCCCCGTTCGACTCCGAAGCGGCGATGAACGGCACCTTCAACTCATGTCCAGTTGGTGACGCCACGGCAAACCCGGCAACGGTTCGATGGGACGCCGTGCCGAATGCCGCGACCTATGACGTCTGGGTACGAAGGCAGCGGTGCGACAATTCCTCTATCTCGCAATCGCTGAGTCAGCAGAGCACGACGGAGATTTCCGTGACTCTGGGGACCGACAGTGAGGACCACGTTGCGATCTGGTTGGACTGCAGAGGGAATGCGGGCACCAATCTGTGCTACATGCCATTCGTCGAAATGCAGGACGCCACGGTACAGGCCTATGTATTTCGTGGGAGCGGCGGGAGCCCAGGCCGGGGTACGGATCACTCCGATGGGTATTTCATTCCCGCAGTTGCCAGGACCTCCGGTGTCGGGACTTCGTACTGGTCGACGGCGGTGACGATCGTCAACACCGACGCCAGCCAGCAACAGGTCGAGGTCGTGTACACGCCTCGGGATGGGGAGGGTTGGACGAACTACGAGACAACCGACGTCACCATCGCCGCCGGTGCCGCCCGGAACTGGTCAGACGTCTTGCACGAGCTCTTTTCAGGCACGGGTGCGGGATCTCTCGAGGTGCGAGGTGACAATCTCGCGATCTCCAGCCGTACCTCGACACCGGCGGACGAGGGTGGTACCTACGGCCTCGGCATCCCGCCGCTCGCCGCGGGAGATCTCCTGTCCTATTCGGGAAACCGCTCAGCCTTCGCCGGAGGCGTGAAGGAGGAGCCCGGAGTGTGGCGGACGAACTTCGGCGTGTGCGAGGTCTCGGGCAAGACGGTCCAGGTACGGGTGACGGTCTATGACGGGAGTGGCGTTTCAATGGGCACGCGGGTCATCACCCTCGGGCCGTACGAAAACACCCAGATCAACCGCGTGGTGCGCGCCCTGACCAACGCCAACAGTCTCGACAACGGCATCATCGGGGTCGAGGTCACCGGCGCCACTGGCGAGGTCGGAGCCTTCCTCACAATCATCGACAGCGCGACCAACGACTCCACCTACACCGTCATCGCACCCCAGTTACCGACCGGAGGTTGAGGCAGACTCGCACGGGTGCGACTCGCACGGGTGCCACGTATCACTTTATGACTTTAGGTACTCCAAGGGTGCGATGGGTGCCACGTTCAGAATGCACCATTGCATGGGTGCCACCCTGGTGCGGTGAGGTGCGCGGGCTTTCGCACCTCAGTTCTCCCATTGCTGCCGGCGGTCCTCCTCACGCTCCTTGCTGTACCTCAGCATGTCCGCGGGGTTGTCGATGATCGGGGACTCGCCGAGCGCGTTCCAGTCAAACTCCTCATCGAAGGGGTCCAACGCCTTCTGGGGATCGAAGATCCGCGGGTCGACCGGCAGGGCCGCGTAGGGAGTGAAATCCGGGCGATCGGCAAAAAGGTCAGCGAGATCTGTGGCGCCGGCGTCGTACTGGTTCAGATAGGGGAGCCCCAGTACGTTCCAAAAGGTCTTGAAGATGCTGCCGAAGCTGTAGTGGACCTTGCCGACGTAGCCACGCTTCGCCCAGGGTGAAACCACCATCAGGAGGCTGCGATGGGCGTCGATGTGATCGGCACCGTCCTGGGCGTCGTCCTCGGTGATGACGATCGCCATCTCTCCCCAGAAGCGCGTGTGCGAGAGGAACTCGACGATCCGGCCCACGGCCAGATCGTTGTCCGCCATGTAGCTCTCGCGGAAGGGGTATCCCGCCTCGGGCCGATCGGTGGCTCCGTGGTCGTTGGGAATGATCACGGTCAGCATGGACGGCAGACCGCCGTCCGCCCACTTCTCCTGGAACTCCCTGATGAACTGGTCGACCCGGAACTGGTCGGGGATCGCCGTGTTGTAGGTGGGATAGGTCTTCGATGTGCGGTCGTACATCGGCGCGGGCACCGGGAAGTTTACGAAGTGGCGGACCCCGGTGTACTTGAAGGACTCGTGGTAGACCGCCGGCTCGAACATGATGCCGAACCCGAAGTTGAAGAAGCTCACCCCGTGCCGGTCCAGGTGCTCCCACATGGAGCCCGCCTCGTTGTAGTCCTCGGGGTAGATGGCGCCGGCCGATTCGTTCATGGCGAGGCTGCCGGGCGCGGTGGACTCGGGGTCGTAGGTGCGGTTGCCGCCGTAGGAGGCGGCAGTGCAGGTCTCGACCCACTCGTTGGGGTAGGTGTTCACCAGCCAGCGATGGCCGTCGGCGGAGACGTCGGAGTCGACGTAGAAGTTGTCGGCGATGGCGAAGGTCCGGGCCAGCTCGAGATGGTTGGGCATCACGACGGCGTCCGTCACCTCGTCGGTCCCGGCCTTGTTGGTGAACGTCGCGTGTCGCCCGTAGCGGGCGAGAGACGGGTCGCCCTCGCCCGATGCAATCTGGCCGAAGACCTCGTCGTAGGTCCGGTTCTCCTTGGAGATGAAAACGATGTGCTTGACCGGTGACGGCCGCTCCCCGCCGTAGAGCGGGATCGGGTTGCCCGCGCGCCAGGCGAAGCGGTCGGAGTCCGCGCGGTCGACCCTGAAGTTGTTCGCCTCGACCTCGTGCGTCAGCTCCCGCAGCTCGGCGTCGGACGGGATGTCCAGCACCGTGACGGTCCCCTTCATCAGATTCCCGATGTAGGTGCCTTCCGGGCCGACCTCGAAGTCCCTTCCACCGTTCGGGCCGCTGCCGAAGCCCTTGGCGTTGGCGACGATCAGCTTGCCTCCGTCGGGACTCACCGCCAGCTTCGCCGGGAACCAGCCCACGGGAATGTGACCCACCACCTTCAGGGTCGGGATGTCGATCACGCCGACCGCGTTGATGCCGGCCTCGGCCACGAAGAGCCGCTGCTCGTCCGGTGAGACGGCCAGGCCGAACGGGATTACGCCCCGGAACTGGCGGGCAGCCTCGAACGGCCTGAGGGGGATGTCGGCCACAACCTCGTCGCTTTGAAGGTCCAGGACCGAGATCGTGTCGTTGTTGCCGTTGCTCACGAACACGTGCTTCGATGTGGCGACCAGAGAGTTCGGGCTCGACCCGCCGACCGCCGGGATGCCCTCCACGGGTTGCCCCACGAGCGTGCCGGTCTTCATTTTCGAGGTGACTCTGGGCCCGTCCGGGTCCAGACTGACGGTCCAGACGGAGAACGACTCGGGTGCGTTGGGGTCGCCGAGACCGGGAACATGCGTGTTCCCGATCGTCACCCCTTCGCGCATCTCGCGCGTGCCGAAGGCAAACGGGGGATACTCGAGGGCGGTTTCCGGCCTCGCTTCGTCGGTTCCTGGGATCTTGCGGTACTCGAACATTCCGACGTTCGCGACGTAGACCTTCCTCTCATCGGGAGACAGGGCAACTCCGAAGGGATAGCGGCCCACCGGGACGTTGTGGACGATTCTCCTCGCGGCGGTGTCCACGATGATCAGCCTGAAGTGCATCTGGTCGACGGCAAACAGCCGCGAGCCGTCACGGCTGAGCACCATGTCCCCGATGTAGCCGTATCGGTAGGCCTCGTTCTCCGACACCGTGGCGCAGTCGATGAACCCCAGCTTTTCGCCGGTTGGGATGTCAAAGAGAAAGATCCGGTTTTCCTGACCGCCGGCCACGTAGACGACCCGATCGTCCGGCGATATAGCGAGGCCCATGAAGACCGAGGCCAGTACCCCGTCATCGGTCGTGGGGCCGGGTGGTATCGAACGCACCGTGGGATTCGGGCTCGTCAGGTTCTCGATGATGGAGATGGAAAGGGGCTCCGTCCCCGAGTTGGCGGTGATGGCGAGATCGCCCGTGTGATTCAACGTCAGACCGAACGGGTGCGGTGCCACGGTCACGGAACGGCCGACGGGCCGGAGGAGCCTCCCGTTCGGAAGGACCGTGGTCCCGGTCCTGTCGATCCGCGCGTACAGCCTATCGGCCGGAGCCGAGAGAACGGTCGGGACCGGCGTCTCGGCCCGGTGACATCCCGACAGCGCAG
>CAYRFI010000154.1:0-7188 GCA_964423595.1 uncultured Thermoanaerobaculia bacterium
ATGGACGGTGACCTGCTCATGGGCTACACCATCCAGACCCAGATTTCCAGAATCTACTTCAACCGCTACATCGACACCATGAAAAAGCTGCAGTCGATCGTTCTCAGTCTGCCGCTTGAAACCGTTCAACAGGAACCGGCGAATATGCCGGTTGGGGTCTGAGATCCAACAGGGCATTCAGTACGATCACGTCGAAGGAGGTCTGCTCATCATTCAAGTTCGCCTCGTTTCTGGCGAATGTTGTTGATTCCGAAAACTCACCGGACGATGAGGACCGAGCACGGTGCACGGCGGGTCAGGGCGCTGGAAACGCTACCAAGGTAGAGCTCCTTCGCCGGCGTGCGCCCCCGGGTCCCGGCGACGATGAGATCCACGCCGAGATTCATGGCGAACTCGACAATCTCCTTGGCCGGGTTCCCCAACAGAACCACCTTGTCGACCCGGCCTTCCACCTCGTCCAGGATCTCCAGGGTCTTCGCGAGGATGGGCCCTGCGACCTCGGCGACGCGATCGTCACTGGCTTCGGTCGGCAGGGACACCACGCCCTCGTAGCACTCCGGATCGGACGGGAGCGGGAAGACATAGATGACGAAAATCTCGTCCTCGGGCCCGGGGCACGAATGCTCCACGAGGAAGTGAGCAGCCTTGAGGCTGGTTTCGGAGCCATCGGTTGCGACGATATATCTCATTGAATCACCTCCCCTTCGCGGGCCGCCACAACCTCGCCCTCAGCGAGGGGCGTCCATCCCTCACCGGTGAGGGGAACGCTGGCGGCCAGCACGACGCGCTGGGTTTCCGACCCAATCGCGAGGCCCGGGATCTCGATCGGCCCCGGAGTGACCTCGCAGGAACGGCACAGCAGATGCAGCCCGGGCGGTCTGATGACGCCATCGCGGGACTTCCTCCTCTTGTGACCGTGAAGGAAGATCGCATCGCTGTCAGTGTAGATGAAATTCGCCGGCCCGAGACGGCGGATTTCCGAGGCGAAGTCGACGACCACCCGCAGACGCTCTGTAAGCTCGGGAATCTCCCTTGATTCTCTCCACAGGAAGCTCAAGCGATGCAGCAGGGCGCAGAAGGCGCGCTCGGAGTCGGTTTCACCGATCGGCAGATGGCAACCGAGCTGCAGCTCAGGCTGCCCGTCGATCCCGTGGAGATCGCCGTTGTGCGCGAAAAGGTGGACCCGTCCGCCCAGCTCGCGGGCAAAGGGTTGGGTGTTGCGCAGGGCGATCTCTCCTTGGGTCGCCCTGCGAATGTGGGAGATTACTGTGCTGCTGCGGACTTCCACCGCCGAGACGAGCTGAAGGTAGGGACTCTCCGCGGCGGCATCGGTGTCTCGGAATACGCGAACGTCGCGGTCTTCGACATAGGCGACCCCCCAGCCATCCACATGATCGGACGTGAGCCCGCCGTGACGTGCAAACTCCCGCATCGAGTAGGTGACCGTCGCCGGGTGTGAGCTCGACATCGCGAAGAGCTCACACATCAGCGGGCTCCGGAATCGCAGACTCGCCTGGGATCACGTAGCCGGAGGACGCGCCAGACGAGTTGACGGCCATGCTCACGATCGAAACCCCCGACTCGAATCGCCCTCACCTCCCCGCCATCATGAGGGCTCCTCCGACGAGGATACCCGCCACGAGGTTGATTGCCTTCACCTTCATGAAGTCTCGCCACGAGTGCGCGAGAAGCGGCAGCATCCCGTGGCCGTCCTGCACGACGGAGTTCGCGACGAGGGCACTCAGTGGGACGTTTCCCGCTGCGTACAGCATGACGACGACCAGGTGCGGCCCGGACTCCGGCACCAACCCCAGGAAAGCCGCCCCCGAGAGCATCAGCCATGGGCTATGTCGCAGGAAAACCTCGGCGTTAACGGACGTATCCAGCACCGCCACCAAGGTCATCGAAGCCAATGTCCAAAGGAAGATCCTCGGGGCGTGTTTCGCCACAATGTGGCGCCACAGGTGCTCTTCGATGAAGTGCTCCGGGACCGTCCCAACGACGAACAGGGAAAAAAGGCCCACGCCGAGAAACGTCACCCGAATCCAGTTCCACTCGGCCGGGCCGACCGTTCCGGAGATGACGGCCAGAAAAAACAGGAAGGTACCGATCGCCAGGGTGCCGCGGGCTGCCGATGGACGCCGCAGCTCGACGAGGATCGAGGCCGGATCGAAGCACCGGCACGACGCCGCAGTGTCGTGAACGGTCATATCGGCACACCCCAGTTCCTGCGTGCCCGTGTCGCTGAAGACGTCCGTGAGAATACCGGCCAGAATTCCGACCAGCGCCAGAACCAATGTCAGGAGCAATGCGGTGCGGGGAAACGTCGCCAGCATGACGAAGGACTCATCCCCGCTGGTAGCGATCATGCAGGCGACGACGGCGCCGAGCCTGACGCTACGGTGAATGAAGAGGGCAACGACCACAAAGGCGCCGAGACAACCCGGCGTGGCGCCGAGAATGGTTGCCACGACGTACTGGGTCCAGCGCGAACCACACAGGGCAAACCGCAGCCGGTCGACGGAGAGCACGTTGGCGTACTCCACCAAGACCATCATCACGGTGACAAACCAGGTGATGGTCAGGGTCTTGCCGAGGACGGACCAAACCACCGTATGCGCTCTCAGTTGTGGGAGTCGATCGTGCAGCTACAGCCATCCCACATGCGCTCGTAATTTTTCAGCCGGTCTTCGACGAAACGCTCCGTGGCCTCCCGGGATATCAGCCTCCGCACGAGGATCTCACCGTCCGGTGTCTGCTCCTGAACGGTGAAATGGTCGTTGATGCGGAGAATCCTGATCCATCCGGCGACACAGGTGTCGTCTGCGCGAATGACCTCAGCTGTCTCGAGGAGCTCGGGGAGTTCCTCTCTGTCGAGCGCGATGATGGCCCGTTCCTCGATCTCTGCGATCAGCGCCCGAGCCCCCATGGCGTTCCTCCTTTCTATCCGATCAGAATCACCCCACGGCACCTTCCACGGCGAGGAGGGCAGGAATCTCAGCGCGGTCGACGTGGTTGAGGTGGGCGAAGGCGACCTTGGCGGGCGCCAAGGCAAGCCGGTTGGGCAGCTCGACCGGACCGATGCGGGTTGTCTCGAAGACCCTCATGCTTATATCGTTTCCAGCGGGACGCTCTGAACAATCGCCTGGAGCTTGCGCATGGTGTCGATGTAGCGCTTGAAGTAGACCCTCGAAATCAAGGTCTGGATCGCGTATCCCATGACCAGGTCGTCGTCCATGAGTTTCTTGAGGGTTGAGGCCTTGATCTTGAGGATTTTCGATTTCTCGGCGCACTGTGCGGTGAGCATGTAGGAGTCGATCTGGAAACAGACACAGGAGCCGAAGATCGCGCCCTCGCTCACCCAGTCGATGAGCACGCTTATGCCGTCGGTCCGGAGCATCCGCAGGGCCACCTGGCCCTCGAGCACAACGAAGAAATCGTCCGCTGGCTCACCCGTGAGAAAGACCGTATCCCCCTCCTTGAAAGTAACTTCCTCGGCGGCGCCGCTGAGAATTCTCATCTGCTCCGGTCGTAGGAGTTGGAAGATCTCGTGACTCTCGAGCTGTGCGGTCTGCATGACAACCTCCCATGAAATGCGCGACTCGTGGCGCCGCGTCAGTCGTTGCGTGTGAAGGCGACATCCTTGCAGTTCCAGCACCCCTGCTCTTTGAGGTCCTGGCCCTCGTCGACTCCGGCATCGCACAGCCACGTGCAACCGCCCTTGTCCACCACCACCTTCATGGGGCGGGCCGCCTTGTGGGGCTCCGGCCCCACCCAAACCGTGTCTCCGTCTTGAACTTTCATCGCTCTTCCCTTCTCCGGGGTGTCGAAAATGCCCCGGTCTCAAAGAGTCGTGTTGCACGTCCCGTGCCGACTCCTTGGTTGAGTCACCGGTTTTGATCTAACCGATCTGTTTTGAACGAGTTGATAGCTTGCTTCGGTGAATTTCCAATCTGTTTCTTTGACCAGAGTGACGCAGAAACGCTATTATTTATACGGTTAGAGTAGCTCGTACGCTACTTTCGGAGGTGAAGTCATGCGTGACGACAAACGGAGGCCTGCCGGCGGCGGGTGCGAGGGGAACCCGATCTCACAAGCGCGATTCGAGACCGTGATCAACAGCATCTCCGACGGGGTCTTCGCGGTCGACGGCGAGTGGCGCCTGACCTGTTTCAACAGCGCCGCCGAGCGCACCACGGGGGTGCGCCGTGAGGACGCTCTCGGACAACGCTGCAGCGATGTTCTCCGGACCGACATCTGTGAGGATGCGTGCGCCCTGCGCTACACCATGGAGACCGGCCAGCCGATCGTCAACCTCCCCATCCACATCCGTGACGAAAACGGCGACCTGGTTCCCGTGACCATTTCCACCGCCCTGTTGAAGGATCAAGACGGCCGGGTCATAGGCGGCGTCGAGACCTTCCGCGATCTCAACATGGTCAAGAACCTGTTGCGCGATGTGGAGGCGACGGTGGGCGGTGAAGAGATCGTGACGGCCGACCCACACCTGCGGCAAATCCTGGAGATCGTCCCCACCATCGCGGCCAGCGACAGCACGATCCTCATTGAGGGTGAGAGCGGCACGGGCAAAGGATTGCTGGCGAAGCAAATCCACCGGCTAAGTACTCGCAGTAATGGTCCGCTGGTGACTATCAATTGCGGCGCCATTCCCGAGCAGCTCCTCGAGTCGGAGCTTTTCGGTTATCGTGCTGGCGCCTTCACCGGTGCCGACCGGGACAAGCAGGGGCGGGTCGCGACCGCTCAAGGGGGAACTCTTTTTTTGGACGAGATCGGCGACCTACCCCTATCCCTCCAGGTCAAGGTCCTGCGGCTGATCCAAGAGCGGGTTTACGAGCCCCTCGGCGACGTGCAAAGCCTCACCGCCGACGTGCGCATTATTGCCGCCACCAACCGTGACCTCGCGCGCCTCGTGGAGAAGAGGGGGTTCCGTCGCGACCTCTACTATCGGGTCAACGTCATCCGGCTGGTGATGCCGCCGCTGCGTGAACGGCCGTCTGACATTGCGCTCCTCGCCGAGGCCATTCTCCGTCGGCTGTCAATAGCCCGTGGCAAGATCGTGGACTCAATTTCTCGCGAGGTGGTGCGGCGACTGATGCGTCACGATTTCCCGGGCAACGTGCGCGAGCTTGAGAACATCCTCGAGCACGCCCACGTGCTCTCGACAGGGCGAGAGATCGAGGTCGAAGATCTCCCCGACTGGTTGCAGACACCGGTCGATTTTGAACACTCAAAGGAGCCCGCCTCACTCGAGGAGCTCGAGGCCCGCTTCCTCCGCGACGTGTTGGCCCGGAAATCGTGGAATCGAACCGCCGCGGCGCGCGAGCTGGGGATTCACAAGACCACCCTCCACCGCAAGATCCGCCGCCTGGGGCTCGAGCTTCCGCCGGTCGATGGACGCTCGGGCGGGGGCGCGAAGAGCGGCTGAGATTCAAGCGGAAACACGGCGTGTCGTAACCCGGCCAGGGCTTTGCCGAAATTTCCTCACGCACCGCGATCATTGGCAACCATACAAGTGGATTTAGATCCAGCGCCTCACAAGGTGCGTATAGTCTAACCAGGCGTCACCAAATGTCTGCGCGAGCTTCTTCTCTTCGAAACGAATAAAAACCGTGTCCATGAACACGAGGAATACGAGCACCACCAGGAACGGTGTCATCGAGCCCGACAGGACCGCGGCACCGAGGAGGATGAGCACGAACCCCAGGTACATCGGGTGCCTGCTCAAGCGAAAGACGCCGGTAGTCACCAGGCGGGCAGACTCCTCGAGTGGCTTGACTGAGGTTTCACGTTCTTTGAACGACTTGTCGGCGATCAGATTCAGGACAATCCCTACCGCCAAGAGCAGGACGCCGATCAGGTTCCAGGGCGCAGAGATAATCTTGGCTCCGGGAAGGAACAGGTGCAGCACGATAATCGTCGCGAGAGACGCGAAGAGGTACAACGGCGGTTCGACTCTCACGAATCCCGTTATTTCCCCCTGATGCGACGGGTGCGAGTCGCACATCAGTTCGTGCCTCAACCCTGTTTTGCGAGCTCGCGAATCGCGGCCACGGTCTCCTCGCTCAACAGATCGCGGCCACGAACTGATTCAATTTCAGCCGCCCTGATGATAAACGTCGCTGGGCCCCGCTCGACGAGCTCGGTGATTGCCTGCGGCCCGTCATAGGCTGTGATGACTCGCGCCATGTGACGACCAAGGGCGCACAAGGAGCAGTGGACGTCCTTTTCTTCGAGGGCCAAGGTATCGATCGGCAGAAAAGAAATGGAGTCGGCATCACCGGTCGCGTAGCGATGCAGCAGAGCCACACCGAGTTCGACTGCGCGCTCTTCCTCGTCGGATGCGCCGAGGTCTGCCACGTAGTCGACCGTTCCTTCGAAGACTGTCATATTGATCGCACATTCGAGAACCTGGGATTGTGGACCCGTCGATCCGCTATCCGCCAGGTCGTCCACGGTCAAGGACTCAGGCCCGCCATCGAACAAACACTGCTGCTGTTGGAAACGACGAAAAACCGCCGCCGAAAGGGTGCGGACCATGTGCCCCCATCCGCCCTTGAGGTGTTCCACGTTCACCCCGACCATCCGAGATGTTGTCCAACCAGACATCGGGCAGCAGACACTCAAGGCCACAGTAACCTGGATCTCGGTCTCCGGAGGGACAAAAGGGGCGATCCTGGTCAACACGGCATCAGTGATCTCTTCTTCGTATAGCTTCAGCTCGTCGAGAGCCGATCGATACTGATATGCGTTTGCAACCAGGTCGGCATAGCCGAAGAGGTTCATCGGGTTGAGCCAGCACCAGAGACGATTGAGAGGGTCAGGCGACCCTGCACGAGAGACGAAGAACGCGAGATCGTCCTCCGTTACTGGATGGCCGGACACCCCCTCCCTACTGCTGGAGTACCGGAGCAACTCGCGGTTGGCCGGGAGCCCGACGATCTCAGCGATTTCCTCCTTCGAGACCACATTGTTTTCGAGAGCCGCCAGAAAGGCCTCCGGGACCCTCCAGTCGATTGTCAGGCTTACGTTCGTGGGGGGCCAGTGGGTCGGCCGCGGTGGCGGGTCACTCGAGAACTCAACGGGAAAACCCAGGTCCTTCAGCTTGCGTTGGTTCATGTGCCGATGCCGGGCGAGCGCCACGGCTGCCTCCAGCTCCTCGACCTCACC
>CAYRFI010000155.1:0-6934 GCA_964423595.1 uncultured Thermoanaerobaculia bacterium
CGGTCGAGCTCAAGGGCGCCAACGGCTCGGCGCGGGCCGTCCTCGAGATGCTGCCGGGCGTAGTTGCCATCAGCGATCGCGGAGAGGGCCGGTATCTCATCGAGCACGCTGCCGGTTCGGATCCGCGCGAGGCGATCTTCCGGATGACGGTGGAGAAGGGCTGGGTGTTGCTTGCCCTGACCCCGCAGCAGGCGTCGCTCGAGGATGTCTTCGTCCGGCTGACGACTCGCGAGGATGAGATGGTCCCGGCGGCGGCCGAGGAGGTGCACGATGCGTAAGATCTGGGCCATCATCCGGCGCGAGTTGATCGCCTACTTCTCTTCGCCCCTCGCCTACATCGTGATGACAGCGTTCCTTCTGATGCAGGGCTACATCTTCTATCTCATCGTTTCCTTCCTCAACAATCCGCAGACACCGTCGATGACTCCCTTGAGGCTCTTCTTCGGCGGCACGATCTTCTTCTGGCTCTTCCTGCTCTTCGTGGTGCCTGTCATCACGATGCGATTGATCGCAGAGGAGCGGCGGTCGGGAACAATCGAGGTGCTCCTGACTTCGCCGGTCACCGAGGCACAGGTCGTGCTCGGCAAGTTCGCCGCCGCGATGGCCTTCTACGCTGCCCTGTGGCTACCGACTGTGCTCTACGTCGTGGTTCTGAGGCTGCATTCGGAGATCGACATCGGACCGGTTCTCGCCGGCTACCTGGGCGTATTCCTGCTCGGCTTCTTCTTCCTGGCGGTCGGCATCTTCTGTTCGACCCTGACCAACAACCAGCTGATCGCGGCCATCATTGCGTTTGCCGCGATGGTGGCCCTGTTCTCGATCGGCCTCGTCGAGCAGCTGATGATGTCTTCTTCGGTCATCAAGGCGGCTCTCGGCCACATGAACCTTTGGACCCAGATGGACGACTTCGCCAAGGGCATCGTTGACACCCGGCACCTGATCTACCAGCTGTCTGGGGGCATGCTCTTCCTGTTCCTCGCCGCCAAGTCGCTCGAAGTGAAGAAGTGGAGGTAATGGCATGAGGCAACAGGCCGTTCGTTACACGATATCGGGCGTCGTTGCGGTTTTCCTGGTCATCGCGTTGACTGTGATGATCAACTGGCTCTCGACCCGCCGCTTCGTTCGTGCCGACTGGACGACGTCCCAGATTTACAGTTTGTCCGAGAAGACCGAGAACATCCTCGCGGACCTCGATGATGAGATCAGAGTCGTGGTCTTCATGACCCCGCAAACCTCGATGTACGACCAGGTTCAAGAGTTGCTCGAGCGCTATAAGGCAGCGTCGGACAAGGTCACAGTCGAGTACATCGATCCCGAAAGGGAACCGCTCAAAACCACCCAACTGGCTGAACAGTACGGAGTCCAGGTGGCGGACACCGTGGTGTTCATCTACGGAGACCGCACAAAGTACGTGACCTCCGACCAGATGGCGGAGATGGACTACTCAGGCGTGCAGTACGGCCAGGGGCCGACGATGCGCTCGTTCAAGGGCGAGGAGCAGTTCACCTCCGCGATATTGTCGCTGGTGGCGCCCGATGTGCCCAAGGTCTACTTCGTGACCGGTCATGGTGAGGCAGCGCTCGCCGGTGCCGGCGGCGGTGCGTCCGACCGGGGCCTGAGGGTTCTCGAGGAGGCGCTGAAACGCGAAAACATGGAGACCGCGGATACGACCCTGCTCTCGGGCGAGGTCCCGGACGACGCCGACGTGCTCGCCATCATCGGACCGACCAGGGCCTACACCGAGGCCGAGATCGAGGCCCTCGGGGCCTACCTCGACGGCGGCGGACGGCTGCTGGTGGCGCTCGATCCGCTGATCGAGCCGGCCGGCACGATGCGGCCGACCCGCCTCGAACCGATGCTCGACGAACGTGGGGTGGTCGTTCACGACGACCTGGTGGTGGACCCGTCGCGGCGGCTGCCCTTTTATGATCTGTCGGCGGTCTACCTCGAGGACTTCCCGGCCCACCCCATAACCAGCGGCCTCGAGGGCTTCGCGGTCCTTTTCACCGTTTCCCGGTCGTTGGCGGCCGATGGTGATGGCGCCACGGTGCTGGTCCAGACCTCGGATGAAGGTTGGGGCGAAACCGATCTCGCTATGCTCTTGCGCGGCGAGCCGGTGGCTCTCGATGACGCCGACAACCACGGGCCGGTGGCGGTCGGCGTCGCCGTCGAAGACGTCGCGGCAGCAACCGATGTCGAGGGCGCGGAGGAGGCCAAGTACCGTCTCGTGGTCTTCGGCGATTCCGATTTTCTGACCGACCTCGACATCTCCAATGCCGGCAACGCGGTCCTCGCAACCAACGCCTTCAACTGGCTGGCGGCGCGCGACGACCTGGTGGGGATCCCACCGCGCGACGTCGAACAGGTCAGCCTCTTCCTGTCGCAGCAGCAGATGCGCAACCTCCTGCTGCTGGTGCTGGTGGCGATGCCGGGGGCGGCCATCCTCGCCGGCATCCTAGTCTGGCGCAGAAGAAGGCATTAGAGATTTGGTGCTTTCTACTCTTCAAATTCCCGGCGGGGCATTCACGAGCGCCCTCAATTAAGGTTGCGCGACGATGAATGAACCGCCGGGAATTTGAGAAGAGGATTTGGAAAATGAAAACAAAGAACCTCTTGATTCTCGCGGCGATCGTTATTGCGGTTGCTGCTTACGTCTTCCTCTTCGAACGGCATCAGCCGACTTCGGATGAGGCGAAGTCCGCGGCGGACAAGGTCCTGCAGGACTTCGAGCGTGACGAGGTCTCTGGAATCGTGATTGACCGGCCTGAAGGCCGGGTGAGGCTCGAGAAGGTCGGTGAGGAGTGGCGCCTGCGAGAGCCTCTCGATTTTCCGGCCGACTCCTCGGTGGTGAACTCAACCCTCGGTTCACTCGCCAACCTCACGGCCGACCGCCGGCTTGCTGCGGATGAGGTCGACCCGGCCGACTACGGGCTCGACCAGCCGGTTGCTGAGGTCACGCTGAGGATGGCTGACGGCAGTGAACGGCTGGTTGCGGTCGGAAATGAGCTGCCGCTCGGATCGAAGAGGGCGCTGCGTCTCGATGGTGGCGGCGAGGTGACAATTGCCGCGGGCTGGTTCGTGTCCGACCTCGAGCGGGAGGTCGATGACTGGCGCTCGCGTGAGGTGGCCGAAATCCGCGAGGATGACGTCGCCTCGATCGACATCGAGTCCGGTCCCGACGACATCCGGGCCGTGCGGCTCGAAGACCGGTGGCGGCTTCTGCGGCCGCTCGAGGATATGGCGGACGCCGACCACTTGGGAAGCTTGATCTCGGATCTCCGCTCGATGCGGATCGAGGAGTTTCTCGACGACGACGCGGATCCCCGGGAGCTCGGTCTCGATCTTCCAGAGTATGAGATCACGATCGTCCGCACCGATGGTCATGAACCACTGCGACTCGACCTCGGCGCGACCCGGAAAGGCGACGGCGGCACCGAGGTCGCCTGCCGGCGCGGCGACGGAGAGTACTTCTGGGCATCGGAAAGGGTCCGCAGCCGGCTTTCCAAGGCGCCGGTCCTGTGGCGCTCGAAGAAGGTGATGCCCTTCGAAACCTGGGACGCGGAGGAGTTACGCCTGACGACCCCGGACGCGTCACTGTCGCTCGTGCTCGATGACGGTTTCTGGCGGTTCGCTGACGACACGGAGGCGAATCTGTCCAAGGTTCAGGAACGTCTCCGAGCGCTCGCTGACCTCGAGGCCACCGACTACGATCTGATGGCGCCGATGACCACGGAAATGGGAACCGTCGAGGTGGTCTTCAAGGCGAAGGATGACAACCAGGCACGATCGGCCATCACCTTCAGTTTCTACGCCCCCCTCGAGGAGGGTGGGCGAGCGATGGTGGAGGTGACGGGACGCGCAACGGTCATGGGCGTCGAGGTCGAGGATGTGGAGGCCATCCTCGGTGATCTCAACAGTCTCCGCCCCGAAACCCCGGATGAGCCCGACGCCGATTCCGAATAGCAGATACAATCCTCGAGATGGTTGAGTGGCGTCACCAGTTCGACAATCTCCGGCAACGCCGGCCAGAGTTGGCCGCCCGCGTGTGCCGGCGTTTGCTGAGGGATCTGCAGAAGAAAAAGTTGGTCGATCTCGACGCCCTCGACGAGCTCGCTGCCGCCCTCCAAACCGGCGGCAGGCAGGCCCACGACCCCAACCGCCCGAAGCCACAGCTCACCAACGGCTCTCAACGGGAGCTCTACGATCTCGCCCTCGAGTTTGCCGAGCGCCACCTCGCGCCGGAGGAGATCACCGCCACCATCCTGTTGGTAGAAAAGAGGATGCTGGTTCAAGAGGGCGCACGTCTCGCCGAGGACCCCGATACGCCACTCGATGTCCTGCGCGACAAGATCCACGAGTTCCTCAACTTCGCGCCGGGCGAGGCGGAGGCGCCACCTGAAGACGTCAAGGGCACCCGCGCCGCTCTGGTGCGCCGCTTCCTCACCGATCAGCTCGATTTCATCTCGGTGGGCAAGCGCTACATCCGGGTAGTCGACTTCGGCGAGGTCCTCGATCACATCCTCCCCACCGTCGGCCGCTACGGCCGTCTCGGTGGCAAGGCCGCAGGTCTGATCCTCGCTCACTCGATCTTGCGAGAGGCCAAGCGCGAGGGCCGGCTCGCAGCCGACCACAAGGTCCCGATATCCTACTTCCTGCCCTCGAACGGCATCCTCGAGTTCATCGAGCACAACGACCTCGATGAGCTCATCAACGTCAAGTACAAGACCTCGGAGGAGGTGCGCGAAGAGTACCCGCTGGTCGAGCGTCTCTTCAAGAGCGGCTCGTTCCCGGAGACCATTCACAAGGGGCTCGAGGAAATGCTCTACCAGATTGGCGAGGTGCCGCTGGTGATCCGCTCCTCGAGCCTGCTCGAGGACCGCATCGGCCACGCGTTCTCGGGCAAGTACAAGAGCCTCTTCATCTCCAACAAGGGGACCCTCGAGATGCGGTTGGCGGCCCTCGAGGACGCAATCTCCGAGGTCTACGCATCGATCTTCCACCCCGACCCCATCGAGTACCGCCGCGAGCGCGGTCTGATCGACTTCCAGGAACAGATGGGAGTGCTGATCCAGGAGGTTGTGGGTCGCGAGGCCGGAGGCATGCTCTTCCCGGTCTTTGCGGGTGTCGCTTTCTCGCGCTGTGAGATGCGGTGGTCGCCGCGCATTCGCCACACCGACGGCATGGCGCGGCTGGTGCTCGGCCTCGGTACCCGCGCCGTCGATCGAACGGTCACTGACTATCCGGTGCTGGTTGCGCTCGAGCAGCCTGCCCTGCGTTCGGTGCAGCGTCCGGACGAGGTGTATCGCTACTCGCAGCACGACGTCGACGTGATCGATCTGCGCGAGAGCCAGTTCGAGTCGCTGCCGCTGGCCAACTATATGAGGCGTGTCGGACGCGCGATTCCGAACATGAACCGCATCTTCTCGCTTTTCCGCGATGATCAGATCCTGCCGATGGTCGGTATCCTCGCCCAGCTCGACCCCGACGAACTCGTGGTGACCTTCGACGGACTCCTGAGGTCGCCCTTCCCGCGCGAGCTCAAGGCCATGCTCGACCTCCTCGAAGAGGGCCTCGGCGAGCCGGTCGACGTCGAGTTCGCCCACGACGGCGAGAACTTCTACATGCTCCAATGCCGTGCCCTCAGCCGCGGCGCCCTGGCGCAGCGGGTCGAGGTGCCGCTGGATATCAGCACTGAACACAAGATCTTCTCGGCAAATCGCTACGTCCAGATGGGCCAGGCGCGCGACCTCGAGTACGTGGTCTTGGTCGACCCGCGAGACTACGATGAGCTCGAGACGCGCGAGGAGATGCTGCGCGTCGCGCGCGCCATCGGTGCGGTCAACAAGGCGCTGCCGCAGCGCCGCTTCCTGCTCATGGGCCCGGGACGGTGGGGCAGCCGGGGCGATATTCGGCTGGGCGTGCCGGTGACCTACGCTGACATCTGCCGCACGGCGATCCTGGTGGAGATCGCCCGCAAGAAAGGCTCCTATCTTCCGGATGTGAGCTTTGGCACTCACTTTTTCAACGACCTCGTGGAGTCCGGGATCAACTACCTACCGCTCTACCCCGACGACCCCGCGGTGGTATGGAACGATGCCTTCCTCAACGATTCCCCCAACTGCCTGGCGGAGGTGGTGCCCGAGTTCGCCGATATGGGGGGCGTGGTGCGGGTCATTCGGGTTGCGGATGCGGCCGACGGTCGGCTCTTGCAGGTCGTGATGGACGCAGAGGCCGACAAAGCCCTGGGCTTCCTGGCGGAACCCAAGGGCTAATTCGGAATTTTGAATTCGGAATTCCCATCCCCCCCCCCCGGTGTAAAAGGGTGGGCGGGGGCAATTCCGAATTCCGAATTCCGAATTCGAGCTGCTATGCTTCCCGCACCCAACGGACAAGATCTTTGAGCTTTGGCTTCGAGCCGTGCATCAGGATCCCGACCCGGTAGATCTTGGCCACGATCCAGGTACAGAAGAGGATCGCGCCCACCATCAGGGCCACCGATGCCGCGAGCTGGACCGGCGGCACCTGGGTGAGGGTCATGCGCAGGAACATCAGCATCGGCGTGAAGAAGGGGATCAGCGACAGCACCACCGACAAGGTGCCGTCGGGCTGGTTGATGATCTGGACCATCAGCACGAGCGGCACGATCAGGAACATGGTCACCACGCCCTGGAAGTTCTGCGCCTCCTGCTCGGTATCGAAGGCGGCGCCGATGCCGGCATACAGGGTGCCATAGAGCAGGAAGCCGAGGACAAAGTAGACGACGAAGAAGAACAAGAGTTGGGCCGGAATCGACGGCAGCTCCATGCCGCTGATGCCGATCGCGGCGACCGCGCCCGGGGCCGAGATCGCCGCCATCAAGGTCGCCCAGATCAGAAACTGAGTGAGGCCGACCGCACCGATGCCGAGGATCTTGCCGAGCATCAGCTCGAAGGGC
>CAYRFI010000156.1:0-6736 GCA_964423595.1 uncultured Thermoanaerobaculia bacterium
CACGAGAGGCACCCTTCCCGCAGGGCTCGAGCTACAGCTCGATTTGGGCGCCGATCTCGATGACGCGGTTCCGCGGAATGTGAAAGAACGTGGTGGCACCGAGGGCGTTGCGCGACATGAACCGGAACAGGGCGAGCCGCCATGCGGCAAGGCCGTCCTTCTTACGCGCGAACAGCGCTTCTCGGCCGAGGAAGAAGCTGGTCTCGGCCATCGTCAGGTCGAGCCCCTTGGCCTTTGCGGCGCCGAGGAGGTGCGGGACACTCGCGTCCTCCATGAAGCCGTAGTGCGCGGTGATCTGGAAGAAGCCGTGCCCCAGGTCTTCGAGCTCGAACTTTTCGCCGGCCGGCACCCGGGGGACTTCCTCGGTCACCACGGTGAGCAGCACGACCTCTTCGTGCAGCACCTTGTTGTGCGCGAGGTTGTGGAGCAGCACCGGGGGCACCCCGGAAGAGGTGCTGGTCATGTAGACGGCGCGACCGGGCACCCGCGGAATCGTCGCAGCGTCCAGCGTTGCGAAGAACTCGTCGAAGGGTTGCATCCTCGCCGCAAACTTGCGGGCGAGGATCTCGCGCCCACGCTTCCAGGTCGAAAGAAGGGAGAAGACAATCAAGCCGATCACCAGGGGAAACCACGCGCCGTGGCCGATCTTGCTGATGTTTGCGCCGAAAAAGGACAGATCGACGATGACAAACAGCACCGTCGGCAAGCCCGCTCTGAGCCGGCCCCAACCCCAGCGTTCGCGCGCGACGAAGAAAAACAGGGCGGTGGTGATGGTCATGGTCGTCGTCACCGCGACGCCGTACGCCGCGGCGAGGGTGTGGGACGAGCGGAAGATCAGGACCAGGCCGACGGTGGCGATCATCAGCGTCCAGTTCACGAACGGGACGTAGATCTGTCCGATTTCCTCGGATGACGTGTGCTCGATCCGCATGCGCGGGCAGGAGCCGAGCTGGATCGCCTGCCGTGTCAGGGAGAAGGCGCCGGAAATCACGGCCTGGGATGCGATGATCGTCGCCGCTGTCGCGATCCCGACCAGGGGATAGAGCGCCCACGCGGGCGCGAGGTTGTAGAAGGGGTTGTGAGCGGCCTCCGGATGCCGCAGCAGCAGCGCTCCCTGGCCGAAGTAGTTGAGCAGCAGGGCGGGCAGGACAACGCAGTACCACACCAGGCGGATCGGGCGGCGGCCGAAGTGCCCCATGTCGGCGTACAGGGCTTCTGAGCCGGTGACGACGAGGAACACGGCGCCGAGGGTGAGAAACCCCACCATGTGGTTGCGGAGAAGAAAGCCCACGGCGTAGTGGGGGCTGACGGCGGCGAGCACTTCGGGGTTCGAGGCCAGGCTCCTGATGCCGAGAGCCGCGAGCACGACAAACCACACCAGGGTCACGGGACCGAAGAACGCGCCGACGCCGCCGGTGCCGAAGCGCTGGACGGCGAACAAAGCGACCAGGATCACTATCGTGATCGGGACCACGTAGGGCGCGAGGATCGGCGTCGCGACGTCGAGGCCCTCGACGGCGCTCAGGACCGAGATCGCCGGCGTGATCATGCCGTCGCCGTAGAGCAGCGAGGCGCCGAACAGGCCGAGCGCCCCGAGCACGAGGATGCGTCCCGACCGGGTGCGCCGTTGCGGGCTGATCAGGGCCGTCAGAGCGATCACGCCGCCCTCTCCACGGTTATCGGCGCGCATGATGTACGACAGGTACTTGAGTGTGACGACGATCAGCAACGCCCAGAGAACGAGGGACAGCACACCGAGGATGTTGGCGTGGGTGACCTCGATGCCGTAGGTGCCGTGGAAGCACTCCCGTATCGCGTAGAGCGGGCTGGTACCGATGTCGCCATAGACCACTCCCAGGGCTGCCAGGGAAAGAAACGCCAGCCGTCTCCCGCGCGGTTCCTCGACGCGAGTGGGTTCGGCTTTCTCGTCAGAAGTCACCGCGACAGGCTACACGAGCCCATGCCTGCCGGAAAGGGGCGCGTGGCGTCCCGGGACAAACCGGGTCAACTGGACACTACCCGAAGTCACATTGTGATCCGTGGCACCCTTGCCTTCATCAAGGCCGCAGTGACAGCGCGCCTGACGGGCACTGCATGACGCAGGCGCCGCAGGCGAAGCACGCGTCGTGGTCGGCGAATGTGCTCTTGCGATCGCCGTCGAGCCCGCCGAACACGCCGATCGGGCAGATTTCGAAGCAGGTGTCGCAGCCCTGACAGAGCGTTCGGTCGAGGTGGATCTCACCGAGCTCTTTTTCGCTGAACAACGACCCGAACTTCGAAAACCCCAGTTGGTGCATTATGAGCTCGGCGTCCGATCGACGGGCCGAGGCCGTGCCGGCGAGGTCGAATCCGGCAGCGAAGAAAATGGCGACGGTCGCGACCTGCCAGCCCCAGTGGGCGAACGGGTCGGCCAGGCGGTACCAATCGACCGCGACCCAGCCGGCCACGAAGATGACCGCGGAGAGGAGCGCCTGGCGCCATCCAGTCCTGCCCGGGATCACGTCGAGCAGGAGGTAGAGGAACGCCACGGCGCCCCAGAACAGCGCCGTATAGCCCACCAGGTACTGCCGCGCGAAGACTGCCAGCACCAGCGCTCCGATCAGGTAGATGGGAAAGTTCATGGGAAGGAACATGTCGAGCCGATGGGCAAGCCCGAAGTCGAAACGGCGCATGGCCTCCGTCTTCTTCTTGCCGGCTGCGAGGTAGGCGGGAATGTCCCTCGCGTACACCGGACCGAAGCTGGCGCGAAAACCTGTTTCCTTCTTCACCAGGCGTGGATCGACGCCCGGTGCGGCAAGTGCGGGCAAGATGAGGTTCCGGTGGTCGATCTTCTGCTCCAGCCGTGACACCTTGATGGCGTCGATCACCCGTTGGGCCGTAAATAGGCGTCCACAGGCGGCGCACCAGACGTTGATTCCGCCGGTGTTGGTGACCAGCAGCCAGACGTCGTGACCCTCCAAGGCTCGCTTTACCCGCTCGACCGTCTGTGAGTAGTTCGCTGTGACGATCACCTGCGAAGACCTGTCCGGGTTGCCCACGGCGACGAGTCCGGTCGGCGCGGCGTCGGGCAGCCATCGAAAGAGGTGGGCGACGAACCATGCGGAAACAGTGCTCACGGCTGCTTCTCCTTGACGGCGGTCAGATAGACCAGGCTATCGAGGAAACCTCGCTCCTCCGACACCACTTTGAAGCCGGCCTGAGATACGAGCCCGGCGAGCCCATCGAGCGCTTTGGTAGTGGTTTGAGTGATGGCGAAGGTCACCAGCAGCAACGGGATCCGCAGGGCGAGGTAGAGCAACCGTTGCCAGCGGCTCCTCGGCACCGCCTCGTCGGCGATAGCGAGCCGACCGCCGTGCCTGAGCGTCCGGTATGCGTGGCCGAGCGCATAGACCTGCTCGTCGCCGGAAAGCTCCGAGAAGACGAGCGTCGACATCACCAAGTCGAACTCGCCTTCCGCGAACCCGTCCATACCCGAGATGCCCATCTCCACGAGCTCCACCTTGTTCGACATGCCCGCCGCATCTACCTTCTGCATCGCGACCTCCAGCATCGGTGGAGAAATGTCGAAACCGAGCACGTGCGCGCCACGCATCGCGGCCAGAATCGCCATCGATCCGGTACCGCAGCCGATCTCGAGAGCTCGGTCGCCTGCACGCACGTTGTCGTCGACCAGCCGCTTCTTCATGCGCTCCGACGCGCCGAGGGACAGCATCGAGATCCCGAGGTCGTAGCGTCTCGGCTTCGTCTCGAGGATCTTCATCCAGATGTAGCTGAACAAACGGTCCCGACCTTTCCCATGGGCATGCATGGGTGCCACGTACCTCATTGTTGCATTGTCTGTCTGGTGTCGCAGCATGCATGGGCACCACTGATCTCGACTTCACAAGCCAGCCTGAACGGGTGCCATGTGCGTCAATGTTGTAGTGTGAGGGTGTCCTCGGTCAGACCTTCTCGCCTTCTCGGTCAGCTATTACACGCATTGACACGGCGGAATATCTGGTAGACTCCACCGCAGAGTCCATCGGAACAATTGTCTTGGCCGCGGCTCCCGCGAGGAGAGGCGGCGGAGTATGAAAAGGAGGATCCGATGTCCCCACGTTATTCGTTTCTTGTAGTCGTTGCGGTGTCTTTCCTCGTAGCGTGTGCTGCCCCGGTGGCCAAAGAGCCGGCGGTCGATGTTGCGGCGGAGGCGCAAGCAATTCGAGATGCCTCGTCGGCCTGGTTGACGGCGGCTCAGGCGCACGACGCCGCGACGATCGACGGCCTCTTCGCCGCGGATATCACGACGATCTTCGACGGCGAGATCAATGAGGGCCTGGAGGCGGTCCAGGCCAGCCGAGCGGACGAGTGGGCCAGCCAGCCCGACGCAATCGTCACCTGGACCACAACCTCGGTCGACGTGGCCGCGTCTGGCGACCTCGCCTTCGAGCGTGGTCACTGGACCTCCGACCCCGATGGTGCCGGAGAAGCACCGGAGGAGCACGGTGAGTACCTGACGGTCTGGAAGAAGATCGACGGGCAGTGGAAGGTGCTGTACGACACCGGCACCGCGATCAAGGCCGAGGAAGAAGCCGCAGGCTAGGTCCATCAGCGCGACTTGATGCCATCGAATCAGTCCGCCAGGCGCGCCGGAATCGGGCGTCAATACTCCCGCTGTGGTCGGATCATGGGTGCCACATATCACTCTATGACGTCGCATTGCCTCATGTGACACTGTGACACGTGGCGTACTTTTTTCTCTTCGTCGCCCTTTTTTCAGGGCGGCCAGGAAAAATGTCGGCTCGACGGCGCAACCCCAAGCGATCACGCGGACATATTCTTATGACATGAGTTGGCACCAGGCACCAGACGCGGGCACGTTAAAACGGCGAAATCCGGGGGCCGTAGAAGAGTGGTTCCTGGCCCATGCCGATCAGGTCTACACCTTTGTCTTCTACCGCGTCGGGAAAGACCCGGAGGTGGCCGCCGACGTGGTCCAGGAGACCTTTCTCACCGCACTCGATCGGATCGATCAGTACGAGCCCGACCGGGGCGCGATGTCGGTCTGGCTGATGTACCTCGCCCGCAACTGCATTCGCGCCGCCAATCGCCATCGCTCCCGGATGGCGACCGACGATGAGATCTGGGAGCGGATCGATGCACGCCTGGTCCCGAGCTACCTCGACCTCGCCGTAGATACTCTCCCCTCGGACGCGCTCGAGCGACAAGAGACGGTCGCCCTGGTGCAGGCGACCCTCGCCAACCTCCCCGAGAGCTACCGCTGGGCGCTCGTGGAGCACTACTTCGAGCAGCGGTCGCTGGCCGAAATGACGGACCACAGTGACATGACCACGAGCGGCGTCAAGAGCCTGCTCTTCCGGGCGCGGACCGCCTTCAAATGCGCGTTTTGCGCGATCGCCGAGGAGCTGGGCTCGGTCGCAAAGGTTCCTGGGAGCACGCCATGACAGATCACGAAGGAGAGCTCGTGGATCGCAAGCTGGAACAGCTCCTGAGCAGCGTACCGCCGGTGCTGGCGATGCCCGACGCCGACAAACGGCGTGTGCTCGAGGCGTTGCGCGCCCGCGCCGAAACCAAGCCGGCTGAAACTGTGTCGATCCGCCAGGCGCGGGGACGCCGTCTCGCGGCGCTCGCCGCTGCCGCAGTGGTCGTCGTGGCTCTCGCGGTGCTGTGGCCCGGGGGCGGACAAGGCGGCATCGTGTGGGCGGATGTCGCCGAACACTTGATGGCGGTCCGCACGATGGGCGGGCCGCTGGTGAAGACCGTCGTCTCGCCGGACGGCAGCACCCGTGTGGTGAAGGGACGGATGTACTTCAAGGACCCCGGGCTCTCCCGCTTCGATCACGAAGAGGAGGTCGTGACAGCCTCCGATGGGACGCCCGAGCGTTCGACGCCGCGGGCGTCCGTGCTCGTTCTTCACGTGCTGCCGGAAGACGTGATCCTCCTGCAGGTGTTCCCCGAACGGCGGTCGGCGGTCCGCATGGAGATCGACGTCACCGGCAGCCTGCTCGGACCGTGGCGCGAGTTCCAGCTCAATCCGGCGATGTTTGCGTGGTCGAGGCTTCGTGAGATGCCGGCGGGCTCGACACGCGTCATCGGCAAGCGAAAGGTGGCGGGTACATCAACGATCGGCTTCGCGGCGCCGCTTTCCGACGTGATTGGCCCGCAGCCCCTTGGTATCGAGGCCGAGGGCGAGGTCCGTGTGTGGGCCTCAGTGAAGAACGCCATCCCACTCGCGGTCGAGATCGAGAAACGGCTCGACGACGGCACGATGGTGACCGATGTCGTCGAACCCATCGAGTGGGACGTGCCGATGCCCGATTCGCTGTTTGACGACAGCGTCGTCGAGGGCTACGAGGTCCACGAGGGCAAGGCCCATACCCGCGGTTTCCCGAAACCCGAGCTGATGCCGAACGTCACCCTGAGGATCGGGCCCGACAGCGGCGGACCGGTGATCAACGAGCTCGACGTCGTCGGGGCGGTGACGGGAACAGTCTCCTTCGAGCCGTGGCGGGTGCGGAAGTACCACACGATCATCACCTTCGAGCTGACCGAGGAGGCCGCCGACCGGCTGAAGACCTACCTCGAGGAAAACCCGGACACACCGCTGGTGGTGGACTTCAACGGCGAGCTCCAAACACCCTGGCCCTTCCACACGGTCACCTCACGCTTCATCCAGGTCGAGTTGACGCCGCTCCGCAAGCGTCTCATCGATTTCGAACGCGAGTACCTGCTGCAC
>CAYRFI010000157.1:0-6688 GCA_964423595.1 uncultured Thermoanaerobaculia bacterium
ACGCAGGGAGACATCGGGAAGCCCTACTACGTGGCAAAGACGTCAATCGACGCGTTGGAAATCCTGAATGAACCACAACAGAAAAACCGCCGTGACGGCGGTTCGAATTCTTTGCATTGGTGGAGCCGAAGGGGATCGAACCCTCGACCTCAGCATTGCGAACGCTGCGCTCTCCCAACTGAGCTACGGCCCCACGCGCGGCGGATAGTAGCGTTATCTGCAGTGAGATTCAAGTGCGTTGATGAAGAAGCGCTCCCGTGCTAATCGATTTTGAACGCAACCTCGATCGTGGCCTGGTATTCGAGGGCGCCATCGCGAATGCCGCCACGGAACTCCGTGACCTCGAACCAGGAGAGTCCGCGCAGGCTCTGCGAAGCCTTCTCGACGGCGGCCTCGATCGCCCTTTCGTAGCTATCGGTCGAGCATCCCGTGACGGTGATCTTCTTGAAGACGGTATCGGGCATCGTTGACTCCTTTGTGGTGTGGTTTTCTTTGAAAGCAACTGGCTCATAGCAATATCTGTTCCGGCTTGAGGAAAAGTAACCAGTAACCACTGGTCACTCTTCACTGGTCACTGGTCACTGGTGACTTCTTCTTGCTTGTCTCCTGCTCTTCGCCGTCCTCCTCGGGCTGGCCGTTGAGACCCGACCAGCGCTGCCATGCGGAGTCGAGGGGATCGCCGCCGTACCACAGGGCGCGGGTGAAGCTCTCGACCCAGGGGTCGAAGCCCGGCACGATCCGGAGGTTATCTTCCATCGCGAGGGTGGCCGGATCATTGGCAAGCCGGTCGAGGGCGGTGGCCGCCCGCCGCAGTCGCCAGCCCCACGAGGATTCCTCGTGGCACTGATCGAGGCGTCGGGCCCACAGGCGGAGGACCGCGGCGGTGCGCACCGCGTTGGGCTCGTGGCCGTGCGGGACCATACAGGGGACGAAGGGGTCCATTCCGACCTCGTGCAGGGTGATTCCGGCGCGCCGCTCGAGGGCATGGAGACCGCGGCTCACATCGGCGTGGAAAAGGGCGTTCTCGAGCTCCGCCTCGACTCCCGTGCCCTCGCAGCCGTCGAGAATGCGGTGGCGATCCGTCGGAGTGAGGAGCAGCGGTGCGGTTACCGCGAAACGCGCGCCCGCGGCCTTGAGCTGGGCGATCCGGCGTTCCACCTCGGACCCCGAACCCGGAAATGGAAAGAGACCGAGCACCGCGCCCCAGACGCTTTTGCTCCATGCCTCGGGCAGCTGCAGGCCGTCACTGAGTGGGAATGGGAGGATCGGCAGCAGAATCGTGACCCGTGGATTTTCGTCGAAGGCGTCGAGACCGAGATCCGAGGGCGTCAACTCGGGATCGTCGAGGACCACCAGCGCATAGCTCCCGCGTTCGAGGAGGCGGTGAAACACCTCCTGGCGATCCGCAGCGACCCGGGCGAAGACCATGGCTCGAACCGGCTCACGAGGCACCGATCCTTCGGCGGGGAGAACCCTGACCGGGGCGTCTTCCCACACCACACCGAGCCTGATCGGATCCAGGCTCACTTTTTTCCCGGGCAGATAGCCTGGCCTGAGGACATGGGTGACCGGGAAGAGGTCCGGGTAGGCCGGCTCTATCCTACGCATCGCTGCCGCCGAACATTTCTTCCACAGCCGATGGTCCGCGACCATCCAAGCGCTGAGCGACGTATTTGGCGAGCACGTCGGTCTCGAGGTGGAGCTTGGCACCAGACCGAAGGGCGCCGAGTGTGGTCGCCTCGAGGGTCGCCGGGATGAGCGCGACCTCGAACCAGTCCGCCCCGAGAGCGGCGACGGTGAGCGAGACGCCGTCGAGAGCAACGCTCCCCTTGAGGGCCACCTCGTTTTTCTGTTCCACCGGCAATGACAATCGCCAGGTCTGGAAGGAGCTCTCGGGTCGCACCAAGAGAAGCTGCACTGTCGCATCGACGTGACCCTGGACGATGTGGCCGCCGAGCCGGGCGCCGAGCTTGAGGGCGCGCTCAAGGTTGACCCTGTGACCGCTGCCGAGGTTGTGAAGCAACGTCCGCCGAACAGTCTCGGGCGAGAGGTCGGCGGCAAAGCCCGTGGCGAACGGCTCGACTGCGGTGAGACAGGCGCCGTTAACGGCCACGCTGTCGCCCGGTTTTGGCGGTTCACGATCGGGCCATTGCGCGGAGACCACGAGGCGGGCGCCGGCACCCACACGCCGGAGGGCGTCGACGGTGCCGATAGTCTCAATCAGCCCCGTGAACATCAGTCTCCTCCGGCCGTACGGCCCGGATCTCGAGATCCTCGTCGTGGCGGTCAATATCTTCGAATATCAACCGTTGTGCGGCTTCGAGCGTCGCGATGCCGCGACCTGCTACCGCCGACGGTCCATTTCCGCCGATGATGCAAGGCGCGATGAAAAGAGCGACCTCGTCGACAAGCTCGGCGTCGTTGAACGATCCGTGGACCGTCGGGCCTCCCTCGACCAGGAGCGCCGCCACCTCGCGGCGGCCGAGGTGGTCGAGGACTGCCCCGATGTCTACCCGGCCGTCATCGCCGGCTCTCAGCTCGACCAGCTCGATCCCTGCCTCACGCAAGCGCCGTCGGTCTTCGACCGGCGCCTCCACGGTGTGGTAGATGAGAGTCGATTCCGGTTGGCTTCGAACGATGACAGCATTGGAGGGGGTGCGGAGCTTCGAATCAAGAACGATCCGCCGCCAGCCGGATACCGGATTGAGGCCGAGCCGTCGGGTCAATCTCGGGTCGTCGGCGAGGATCGTCTCGACGCCGACCAGAATGGCGTCGTGCTCCTCCCGCAGTTCGAGACCCCGTTTCCGCGAAGCCTCACCGGTGATCCACTTCGAGTCGCCCTCGCGGGTGGCGACGCGGCCGTCGAGCGACACGGCGGCTTTCAGGGTCACCCACGGCCGGTGGTAACGGACCCAGTGCAGCCAGCGCCGGTTGAGGGACCGCGACTGCTCGGCCCCGGGGCCCTCGTGGACCTCGATCCCCTCGGCGCGGAGACGATCGATGCCGCCGCCGGCCAGGGTGGTCGGTTCGGCGAGGGCGACGACGACCCTTCGCAGGCCGGCCGCGAGGATGGAGTCGACGCAGGGCGGCGTTTTCCCGTGGTGCGCACAGGGCTCGAGGGTGACGTAAACGGTGCCTCCGCGCGCTCGCTCGCCGGCTTCAGCCAGGGCCACGATCTCGGCGTGGGGTCCGCCGAAGGCGGCGTGATATCCCTCGCCTGCGAGATGCCCCCGTTGGTCGATAATGACCGCTCCGACCATCGGGTTCGGTGAGGCGCCACACCGCCCGAGGGCGGCGAGCTGGAGGGCACGGTCCATCCAACGGTGGTCGGTGTCGTGAGACTCCGATTGGACTGAGCGGTGACCTGGGCCGACCCGCGAGGGGTTTGCCGGCCCGCCGTCATCGTGTTGTGGAACGCCCGGTCCCGTCCGCCTCATCCCGTCCACCCGTTACACAAAATTGTCGGGAGCATCTCCCGATTCGATTTCGAGCAGTGAGTCCACAAAATCCTCCGCCTCGAAGGGCAGAAGGTCGTCCACCTGTTCACCGACACCGACCCATCGTACAGGGAGCTTGAGCGAATCGGCAATGGCGAGAATCACGCCTCCCTTGGCGGTACCGTCGAGCTTGGTGAGCACCACCCCGGTGACCCCGGCGATCGCGCCGAATTGCTGCGCCTGTTGGATGCCGTTGGAACCGGTGGTGGCGTCGAGGACGAGCAGCACCTCGTGCGGCGCACCGGCCACCTCGCGTGCCGCGACCTTCTTCACCTTCTCCAGCTCTTTCATCAAATTGGCTCGCGTATGAAACCTGCCGGCCGTGTCCACCAGAACCTCGTCGATCTCTTTAGAGCGCGCCGAGGCGATGGCGTCGAAGACCACTGCAGCCGGATCGGCGCCCTCCTGCTGGTGGACCACCGGCGCGCCGACCCGCTCGGCCCAGACCATGAGCTGCTCGACTGCCGCGGCTCTGAAGGTGTCGGCGGCGGCGAGGATGACACTCGAGCCCGCCTCCTGCTTGCGTTTTGCGAGCTTGGCCGCGGTCGTCGTCTTTCCAGTGCCGTTGACCCCGACCAGGAGAGTGACACGCGGTTTTTCCGATTCGCCGGCCGCTGGTTGCGCATCCTCGGCCTCCCGCAGGAGAGAGAGGAGCTGCTCACGAATAGCCGGCCGCAACTCCTCGGCGGTGGTGATTCTTCCGGCTCTGATTTCTTCCCGGAGCGCGTTCACCAGGCGAAGAGAGAGCTCGACGCCGGCGTCGGAAGCGATCAGCGCTTCCTCGAGGCGATCGAGACTGGCGGGCGCCACCGGTCCCTCTCGGCGAAACGCTTCCCCCGCCTTTTCCAGGAACTCGGTGTGGGTCATGAAGAGACCGCGTTTGAGCTTTCCGAGCAGAGATCGAGCCATCACACCCCCGGGCCGTCGCGATCGGTTTCTACGTGTACTTGAAGTCAGCGCCGGCGTCAGGTGATTTCGTTGGCGATCACATCGGCCGCGCGGCGCAGTCGGTGCAGGGCGTGTGCCCTCGAGCCGTTCCGATCTACGACGAGCACCACATAGTAGCCGCCGGGCAGGGCCTGCGTCAACGTGACCAATCGGCTTCCCTCGATCACGAACGAATCGATCGGCCCGGCGTTGACGCTGTTCGTCAGCTGCTCGAGCTGGCGCATGAAAATGCTGTGGTATGCCCCCTCGACCTTGAGGTCGAAAGGATCGTTGTGGCGGGTGACCCACTCTACTGCCTCCCCCTCGGGGTCGACGAAGATCGCCCCGACCGCCTGGGGTACGTCAACCAGGAGGTTGGTCAGGAGGTAGTTGAACGGCATTCAGCTCATGCGTCCTAGTTCGCCCCGAGCAGGATCCTGGCGGAGGCTGCGGACTCCGAGGCCGGTTCGTCCGCGATGACCTGTTCGAGATAAGGTCGCGCCTCCTCATCTCGCCCCAGCAGGATCAGCACCTTGCCGAGCTCGAGCGACACCTCGATGGCTTCCGGGAAGTTGAGCTTGGCTTCCTCGAGCAGCGCTTTCGACCGCTCCAGCTCGCCCTGTCGTTGTGCCAACGCGGCCAGCTGCATGTAGGCATCAAAGACCGGGTTCGGGGGGATGATCGCACGGCGAAAGCTCTCCTCTGCGTCCCCCAACTGGCCGCGCTCCAGGTAGGTCAGACCGAGATTGTAGTTGACCTGTTTAGTGTGGGGGTAGGTCGAGTCACCGAGGACCGCCACGAAGTCGAACTCCGCGAGGTGGTACTGGCCCATCGCGAGATAGGTCGCGCCGCGGTTGTTTCGCGCATCGGTGAAGAGCGGCATCAGCGCCAGCGCGTGATCGAAACTGGCGAGCGCCTGATCGAACTCTCCCTTACGCAGATAGCAGAGACCGATCATGTTGGCGTTGGTGGCGTTGTCCGGGGCAATCCGGTCGGCTTCAGTGAATCGTTTGAGGGCCTCGTCGTAGCGGCCCTGCTGCATCAGGACTACACCTTGGCGCATCAGCGTCAGCGAATAGAGCGGATCGGTCACCGTCGTCTGTTGCTGCTTGGATTTCTTCTTTTTCGGGGCGGCAGGTGGTTGTTCGGCACCGGCGATCGAGCACGTCACGACGCCGGCCAGTGCGATCGAAATACTGACAGCGGCTGCGATCAGGCGTTTCATGAGACCTCCGTCGACGCCGGTTCCTCGACGCCTCGTGTTGGTGGACTGATATCACCGGATTCAACCGCGGCCATGAATGCTTCGACGACCACGGGGTCGAAGCGCGATCCTGACATCGACCGCATCTTGGCGAGAACGTAATCAAGCGTCATGGCCTGCTGGTATGGGCGAGTTGTCGTCATGGCGTCAAATGTGTCTGCGACGCCGATGATGCGGGCGACCATCGGTATCTCCTCGCCCGCAAGACTGTCCGGGTATCCGTTGCCATCCCATGTCTCGTGATGGTTGCGGATGCCCGGGATAATGTCCTTGAGCATCCGGATCGGACTCATTATCTGAGCGCCGATCGAGGGGTGCTGGCGCATGACCTCAAACTCTTCATCCGACAGTCCACCGGGTTTGTTGAGGATGCTCTCGCGAACCCCGAGCTTGCCGACGTCGTGGAGAATGGCGGCGATATGAACACGGAAGACCTCTTCTTGATTGAGTCCGAGGTGGCGGGAGATGGCCATCGAGTACGAGCTCACGCGCTCTGAGTGGCCGCGTGTATAGGGGTCTTTGGCGTCGATCGCAGCGGCCAGGGTGCGGATGGTTTCGAGAAAGAGCTCCTGGTTCTGGCGCAGCGCCTGTTTGAGCCTGCGGACCAGCGCCTCGATGTTGGAGGCCATGTCGTTGAAGTTGCTGCCGAGGAGGGCGATCTCGTCCTCGCCTCGTACCGTTGCTCGGACCGCGAGATTGCCCTCGGCGATCTGCGAGGTGGTAGAGGCAAGGTTTTGCAGCGGCGAAATCAGGCGGCGGCTGAGGGTGAAACCGATGCCGAGCGAGATCAGAGCGGCGACGGCTGTGAACCCGAAAGTACGTGTCTGCATGACTCGCACCGGCGCATACGCCGCCGACGTCGGCCGTTCCATGAGGACGCCCCAGTTGAACACCCGGACCGGCGCCATCGACCCCAGGACCTGCCCGGCCTCGGTATCGACCGGGTGGTCGTAGGCGAGGGTGATTCGCTGCGGGCTATAGAGGAAGTTCCGGACCAACG
>CAYRFI010000158.1:0-6615 GCA_964423595.1 uncultured Thermoanaerobaculia bacterium
ACCGCTGACCAACCGGCCCGGGATGCGGTGCATCAACGGCGCCAAATATCTCGCGGGCAGCACGGTGGGTGACGAAAAGGTCTATCGCCAGCCGTTGGCCGCGTTTTCCTTCCTGCTCGATTACGTGCCGAACTGGAAGAACATCTACCTCCCCGGCGGGCTCATCCAGCACCAGAGCTTCGTCCCCACGGCCAGCGCCGAGCAGGTCTTTCGCGATCAGCTCGAGATCTGCCAGGAGCACGGCACGCCGTCCTTTCTGGCGGTGCTCAAACGCCACCGCCCCGATCCCTTCCTGTTGAGCCACGCGGTCGACGGCTACTCCCTGGCCCTCGACTTCCCGGTCATTCGCGGCCGGCGGGAAAAGCTGTGGTCGATGGTGCGGGCTCTCGCGGAACCGGTGGTGGCGGCGGGTGGTCGGTTCTACCCGGCGAAGGACGCGGCTCTGCCCGGGGATCTCTATCGCTCGACATTCCGTGAGGGTCAGCTCGGTAGGTTCGCCGGGATCAAGGCCAAGCTCGATCCGGACCGCGTTCTGCGCTCGGGTTTGGCCGACCGCCTGGTCTACGAATAGCGGCTACGGTTGATTTCGGAGGATGTTTGAACCGCAAAGGCGCAAAGAGCGCGAAGAATGAAAGACGGTATCAAAAGGTTCGTCAACGATTTATGATTTTTTGGCCTCTCTTTGCGGTGTTTGCGTCTTCGCGGTTCACGCACCGAATCACGTGCGCAACCTCACGTCGCACGAGGGGTCTATCAATTCGCCGCATCGGGGAGTACGCGTCGGCCGTGCTGCTGATTGCGGCAGTCGCTACCACGGCCGATCGCGACCAGCTGCTGTACCACGCAGAAACCCTCAAGGGAAGGGTCCTGCAGAGCCAGGGCGCCGATACCCCGTTCAACCCTGCGTCGCTGGTCAAGGTCGGCACCTCGTTGTGGGCCCTCGAGAGCTTGGGCCCGACGCACCGTTATCGCACCGTCTTTGGGGTTGACGGTGAGTGGGACAAACGGACCGGCCGCCTGGTCGGGTCGCTCGTCGTCCAGGGTTGGGGCGATCCCGACATGCAGCCTGAGAACGTCTTCCTGGTTGCGCGGCAGCTCAACAAGCTGCGGCTTTATCGCGTCGAGGGGTGGCTCCGGATCGACGGCGATTTCTGGATTGGCTGGGAGAACGGCGTTGCCAATCGGGTGCTCGATCCCCGGGACCGGGTGGAGCGCATGGGGCGGAGGCTGCGCGCGGTGCTCGATCCCCACCGTTGGGACCAGTCGACGCGGGCGGCCTGGGAGGCGATGTGTGAGCGGCGCGGGTGGGATCCGAAGGACCCGCCGCGGGTCGAGATCGTGGGCACGGTGCGGCCGGGGGCCCCGGCCGACTGGACACCCGTTGTCGTCCACCGTTCGAACCCGCTGCCGGTCCTCCTGCGGCGTTTCAACGTGTACTCCAACAACGACATCATTCGCGTTGCCGAGGGTCTTGGGGGCGCCGAGGGTCTCGAGACCTTCCTCGAGCAGAGGCTCGAGCTGGCCCCCGAAGCCCTGGAGCTGGAGACCGCCTCGGGTGAGAACCGCAACCGGCTCAGCGCCCGCACCGGAGTGCGGCTGATGCGCGCCTTCGTCGAAGCCCTCGGCAAAATGGGTCTCGCGCCGGCCGATGTGTTGCCGGTCATCGGCTGCGATCCAGGCTCCACCGACCGCAAGTTCCCCAAGCTCGCGCGGCCGGAGAGAGCCGGCAGCGTAGTGGTCAAGACCGGGACCCTGGTCAGCACCGATGGGGGAGTGGCGGTGGTGGGCGGCGTCTTTTCGACCCCGGCCAGCGAGATCGTCCTCTTCTGCATCGGCGCACGACAGACCGGGTGGAAGGAGCCCCAGTGGCGCGGGCTCCAGCAATCGTGGCTGCTTGATCTCATCGATAGTGCGGGTGGCGCCGTCCAACGACCGTGTGGCAAGGAGCTGCCGTTCTCCGACACGTTCGCCGAAGTTGAGTGGGTCGTCTCGTGGGAATCCCTTTAGCCACCCACCCATCCATTTCGAATTTCGGATTTCGGATTTCGGATTTTCCCCCACCCGCCCGGAGTGTGTTTCATGGCCTGTTTTGTGGGGCAGCCGTCTCGGCTGCCGGGTGGGTGGGAGAATTTCAGAATTCCGAATTCCGAATCCGCGGGGTATCCTCACTCCGGAGGCTTTTATGCTGCGCGACGAAGTCATCAGGATCTGGCCCGAGCTCGAGTGGATCGAAGACGGAGACCTGCGATCGAAGACGACTGATTGCTGGGAGCGGGCCTTCGAGTACTCACCGCTGACCCCGGCCGACCTCGAGCGCATCCCCTTCACTCTCAAGGTCCCCGACTGCCCGGTGAGCTTCATGGCCCACAAGCGGGCGGTGGTGCACGTGGCGCGCGACGCGGCGCGCACCGTCGAGAGTTTCTTCGGTGAGGCCCTGCCGGTCGATCTCGATGTCCTGATCGCGGGAGCCATCCTCGCCGATGTCGGCAAGCTCCTCGAGTACGAGGACGACGGCGAGGGCGGCAGCCGCCAGAGCGCCCGCGGCAAGTATCTCCGCCATCCTTTCACCGGGGTCTCGGTCGCGATGGAGTGCGGCCTGCCCGACGCGGTTTGCCACATCATCGCCACCCACGCCGGTGAGGGCAACATGGTGGCTCGCACCACCGAGGCGTGGCTCGTGCACCACGCCGACTTCATGACATACGAGCCATTCGTCAAACGGCTCGAGCTGTGAGGCTGTCCCTTGTCGCGTTCGTGGTCCTGGCGGCGGCAGCCGCCTCCGGGTCCGAACCCGAGCAACCGGTGGTCGAGAACGTCGGCACCATCATGATGGCGTTTGGCGCCCACCTCGACGACCACCCGCTCGCCGGCGCCGAGGATCTTTACAAGTTCCTCCACCAGGCGGTCTTCGGACCGGGCCATGCGATCCCGAATCGAGAGGCTGCGGCGGCGTGGCTGAAACGGGAGATCGAGGTGCTTGGTCCGCCGCTCGAGGGGGAATCACCGTGCGAAGCGCTCGGCGGCGAACCGCCTCTGGTGCGGGTCAACCTGCGTCCATTCGTCGCGAACGGTGGCGATCCCGACCAGCTCCTCGACGCCTTCGTTGCCAGCGCAAAACTGGTGTGCGGCACCCCGCGACGAATGGAGATCGTCTTGGCGCTGGCCGCCAGCTACGTGCAGTGCGCGGGGCGCGGCGAGCTGGCGCCGGAGCTGAAGGCCCTGAGTGCCGAGCTCGCCGCCAAGGGCTACCCCGCGATCCATCACAGCGAGTCCTACCTCAAGGCCTACGAACCGGCCTACCGGGTGATCGACGAGACCTTCGCCACCCGGCACGGTTGGTGTGAGGACACGTTGGGCCATTGATCCGGTGGGGTGCGGGGATGGGGGATCTGGGAGCCGCGGCTGTGGCACAATGCGCCGTGCCCCACCGCCTGGCCTCCGTCGACGTCGCGATCATCGCCACCTACCTCGGCGCCATGATCGTGGTGGGAGTGATCGTGGCACGGCGGTTGCGCGGTTTCCGCGACTTCTTCATCGCCGGCGGCCGCATGACGACGCCGCTGTTGGTGTGCACGCTGGTCTCCACCTACTACGGCCTCGACGTGACCTTCGGCACCTCGGAGACCGCGTTTTACGAAGGTGTGGCCGCGTTCGTCGCGTACTCGGCGCCGTTCTATCTTTTCTACGTTCTGACCGCGGTCCTGGTGGCGCCGCGGCTCAAGCGCCTCGACGCACTGTCGCTGCCCGAGGCTATCGGCAACGCCTACGGCGCGCAGGCGCGGATCGCCGCCGCGCTGGCATCGTTTGTTTACAGCGCCCCGATACTCGGGGTCGCGGGGATGGGCCTGATCGGCACGGTGTTCTTCGACCTCGAGCCCTGGCAGGGCTGCGCCATCGGCGGCGCGGTGGCGACGGTCTACACGATGCTCGGCGGGCTCCTCGCCGACGCGCTGACGGACACGGTGCAGTTCGTGGTGATGTGTGTGACGGCGGCGGTGGCGGCGGTGGTGATGCTGTGCACGGTGGGCGGGCCGGAGGCGATCGGAGCGCGGCTCGGGCCGGAGGTGTTGGCGCCGCTCGGCACCTTGAGCTCATGGGAGGTGCTGGTCTTTGCCGTGGTGGCGATGACGCCGCTGGTGGAACCGGCCTTTTACCAGCGGACCTTCGCCGCGGTCAACGCCCGCCAGGTGGTCAAGGCGCTGCTGATTGGCGCCGTGCTGTGGGCGAGCTACGACTGGCTGGTCGTGTACCTGGGCGTCGCCGGCCGCGACCTGGTCGCCGCCGGACGATTGCCGGCCGGGCTGGACGGCTCGGAGGTGCTCCTGCACGTGGCGGCAATTGCCCTGCCGCCCGGACTGCTGGGCCTCTTTGTCGCAGGCTGCCTGGCCGCGGCGATGTCGACGGTCGACTCCTACACGCTGATCGCCGCCGGCAACGTTGTGTACGACGGCTGGCAGACGGCGACCGGGCGCCGCCTCAGCGACCGTAGCCTGCTGCTCGCGACCCGGGTGCTGGTGCTCGTGACGATGGCGGCGGCGATAGCGCTGGCGCTGCTCTTCGAGCGCCTGCGGGACGCCTGGATCTTCATGTCGACGGTGCTCCTGTCGACGGTATTGTGGCCGATGCTGGCGGTGCTCTTCGCGCCGCGTTTGGCCACCCGCCGCGCCGGGCGCTGGAGCACGACCGCCGGTCTCACCGTGTCGGTGGCGCTGTTCGTGATGTTCGAGGTCGCGGGAACCCCAACCGTTGACGGCTCGATGGCGCTCCTCCTGCCCGGCGTCGGCGTGGAGCTGCAGCGCGAGTCGGCCCTTCTCTTCACCCTGCCCCTGGCGGCGCTCGGTTTCGCTGCGGGCGCAGCGGCGGACCGGCAGCGGGGCACGGCGCCGTGATGGTCCTCACTGCCCTGACCTGGCTCGCCGTCGTCGTGCTGAGCCTCGGCTCGATCGGCGTTTTCGTATTCTTCCTGCGCGACCTGCCCGGCGTGCTGCCGAACAAGGCCAACCACCGGGCGTCCGGCGACGATCATCCGGAGGCGTGACCCCAGGCAAGGCGACTGCGCCGGTACTGTCTTTTCAGGGGCGCGAGCGGTATCTCTGCAATAATCTGCCGGGCCGCAGAGTTGCGGATGGAGATGACGAAACGCATGCAGTTCCTGGTTTTCTTCGCGACCGTGATGGGGATCTGGCTGGTCTTCCACCTCTACGTCGGCTGGCGCCTGTGGTCGCTGCCCGTGTTTGCCGACCCGAAGGGCCATCGAATCCTGCTGATCGGCCTCGCGATCCTCTATGTCTCCTACCCGGTCGGACGCATTCTCTACCACCACGGTTGGCCGCGACTGGGTACGGCCGTAGAGTACGGGGGTGGGATCTGGATGGGCACCCTGGTCCTGCTGCTCTCGGCCCTCGCTCTTGTAGATGTCGTGACCGTTTTCGGGCTGGTGCTCAAACCGTGGGTGGTGCAGCTGCGCACCGCAGCCATTGGTGTTGCCCTGGTGCTCGCTTTTGTCGCCTGGATCGGGGGAATCGTCCGCCCTCGCACGGTCGAGCTCGAGGTCGAGCTGCCCAATCTCCCGGCGTCCGCGGACGGTCTGGTGGTGGCCCAGCTCACCGACCTCCACCTCGGAGCCCTCATCGGTGAACGGAGGTTGCGGTCGGTCATCGAACAGATCGACGGCATGAAACCCGACGTCGTTGTGGTCACCGGTGATCTCGTCGATGGCGATGCGGACACGGTCGAGAGCATGATCCCAGTGCTCAAGACTCTGACTGCGCCCCTTGGCGTGTACGCGATCCTCGGCAACCACGAGATGTACGCCGGTCCCGAGAGATGCCGGCAGTTGATGCGCGACTCCGGATTTACCGTCCTCGACATCGCGGCTGCCGAAATCATGCCCGGACTATGGATCGCCGGCGTTCCGGACAGCGGCCGGGGGCCGGGGACAGATGGCCTTGATGGCGCACTCCAGACGGCTCTTGCCGGGGTGGGGGAGGACGACGCCGTCATCTATCTCCAGCACGCCCCCGGCAACGAAGAGGCAACCGCCGCCGCCGGCGTCGGACTGATGCTCAACGGCCACACCCACGGCGGCCAGATCTGGCCGTTTCACTACATGGTGCTCCGCGCCTACTCGCACATCTCCGGTGTCCACAAGATCGGTGACATGACCCAGGTCATCAGCCGTGGCGCCGGCCGCTGGGGCGCGCCGATGCGCCTCTTCGCCCCGTCGGAGATCTACCGGATCACTTTACGGTCGCCCGAAGCATCGTAGCTCGTCACCGTTCGTCCCCGCGTCCGCGCCCGAGTCCGCGTCCGAATATTCACCGCCAAGACACCAAGGTCACCAAGAACCGACAGAGGGTTAACCCTGTATTTCGCTGGCTCATCAAAAGGGCTTTGCCGCCGCACCGGAGAATTCACTCAACGTGCTCGCTCCTTGTTTCCGATAACACAGGTATTCATTGCCCTCTTCGTCCTTCAGTGGGCGAATGAACGGAAAATCCGAAATCCGAAATCCGAAATCCGAAATCAAAGGGTGGGTGGGTGGCAAATCCGAAATTCGAAATCCGAAATCCGAAATCAAATGGGTGGGTGGGTGGCAAATCCGAAATCCGAAAT
>CAYRFI010000159.1:0-6587 GCA_964423595.1 uncultured Thermoanaerobaculia bacterium
GTCGAAATCCGTCGGCGTTGCTGCAGTGGATTAGAGCAACTCGGAATCGACATCTCGGACGTCGAGGTGGCCGTGGTGTCACACCAACACTTCGATCACGGCGGAGGCCTGGAGCGTTTTTTCGAGCTCAACGACAACGCCACTGTCTTCCTCCGCGAAGCACCGCGCGCCGATCGCTTCTTCAAGGCCCTTGCAGTCATCAAACGACCGATCGGTCTCGATCTCGAGCTTCTTGAGCGTTTCTCCGGCCGCATCGAGTTCGTCAGCGACATGCGGGTCGTTGCGCCCGGTGTGTATCTCTTGACCGGTATCGGTTCTGCACACCCACGACCGCGCGGCAATCGCCGGCTTTTCGTGGAAGAGGCGGGTGCCCTGGTTCCGGATCCCTTCGATCACGAGCTGATGATGGTGATCCATGAGGACGACGGCATGGTGGTCTTCTCCGGGTGTTCGCACCACGGCATCCTCAACCTCATCGATGCTGCGACGGCGCAATTCCCCCGTGTTCCAATCAAGGCGCTCTTCGGCGGTTTCCACCTCATCGGTCTTCCCTTCTACAACTCCATGGCGGCGAGCCGTGCGGAGGTGAGGGATATCGGCTGGCAGGTCATGGACAAGGTCGATGGCACGGTCTACTCGGGGCACTGCACGGGGGCAAAGGCGTTTGACGTTCTGGCGGGCGTGATGGGTGACAATCTGAAGGCTCTTCATACCGGTGCCAGCGTCGAGGTGTAAACAAAAACCCCGGCGGCCGCCGGGGTTTTCACGACCTTTGATTGCGATTAGCGCCCGCGCTCGAATGGGTCCGGCGCAAATGAAAAATCAGAAAAACCGTTCGCGCGTTCACGCCGCGCGAGTGCTGTTTCCTCCTCGGGGCTCGGCAAGACGCCGAGATGAACGAGCTGCTGCCGATACTCGTAGCGGAGTCGAAGCTGAGCTGCCGGGTGCTCCTCGAGATCGAGGTAGACCCGCTGCACCTTGTGATCGACTCGCCGACCGATGCCTGTCGCCGCCAGTTCGTCCGCATCTGCAGCCTCACCGGACCGTTTCTCCGCTTCGGCCGACGGACGCGCACGCTCGGCAGGCGCGGGCGCGGCCTGCGAACGCGAGCCCAGCCATTGGCCGAGCGTCATCCTGGGTTTCTTTTCCCTGTACACGACAGCCTCGATAACGCCGAGGTTAGCCTCGCGGCCGAGCCAGGTTCCGTAGCTGTCGTCCTCGGTCGTGAAGAAGAACCGGCGGGCGTCGGTGCTGCTGACCTGCCAACCGCTGATGGTGGTGGTCTCGTAGGGTCCGAGCACCCACTTGCTGGCCATGGACGCCGAAGTTGTTTTGGCATCGATCGAGTTGAGGCCGTCGACTGCGAGGGCGACCGCGATCCGACGATCGATGAGGTTCGTCAGCCGGAGGGCGTATTCGCGGCCGTGAAGCGCCTCGACATAGGTGGTGCCGCGGGCCGGGTACTCGGTCAGGGGCTTGCCGTCGACAAGGACCTCGATCCGGCAGACCCCGGTTTCCACCGCCTCCACCCGACCTGCGGGCATGGCGAGCGTTATCGCGGCGACAATCGCGACGAGGGCCACGGCGGGTAACTCGAGTTGGTGTTTCCGTTTCTGGCTGAACATCTGTGACTCCTTTTTTCCGCCCCTGTTCACAGTAGTGAGAGGTTGCATCGAATCGAAAGTTCCCAAATCGGCTCCCGCAGCGGAAAGCTGGTGAGATATGTAGGCGAAAACCGGCGTATGCTAGCGAACGTTGTGCGGTCGCCAACGCCGGCGTCGGGACGATGCCGCCGGACGTGCCGCGTGATCGCCGGCAGAGATTTTTGGGAGGGCGGATATGAAGCCGCATCGAGTCATATGGATCGGCTTGGCCGTGGCGGCGACCGCTGGATGCTCGAGCGTCCTGCCGAACGGCTTGAAGGCGGAGGCGCCGGTGCCGCAGGCTCCCGAGAGCACGGTCGAACTCACGCCGCCGGCTCCGTCCGAGCCGACCTCGCCGTCGATTCCAGAGAACCTGCTGGCCCCCGATGCCACCTTGACGCTGGCGGACGTGGTCGAGATCGCCCTGCGCAACAATCCGTTGACCCGGGCGAGCTATTTTCGGGCGCTGGCCGCGCGGGCCCAGCTCGGGATCGATCGAGCACCCTATTATCCGACAATCGACGTCAATGCCAGCGTTGCACACACGAAGCAGAGCGTGATCGGGGGCCAGTTCGATTTCGAGCAGTCGACCTATGGGCCGGATCTGACCCTCAGCTACCTCCTGTTCGATCTCGGAGGGCGGGCCGCCGACGCCGAGAGCTCGCGGCTCGCCCTGCTCGCCGCCGACTGGACCCACACCGCGGTGGTCCAAAACGTCATCCTCGGCGTCCAGCAGACCCTCGTCGAGTACCTCAACGCAAGGGCCCAGCTCGAGGCCGCGCGGACGAGCCTGAAAACCGCGCAGACCGCCTTCGACGCGGCCACCGCTCGAAAGCAGGCCGGTGTCGCCACGATTGCCGACGTGCTGCAGGCGCAGACCGCGATGTCGCAGGAACAGCTGGCGGTGGATCGGCTCTCCGGCGAGGTGCTCGCGCTGCGCGGTGCGCTCGCTACGGCCATGGGACTGCCCGCCACCACACCCTATGACGTCGGCGACCTGCCGGAGGAGTTGCCCTTGGATTCCGTCTCGAGGGCCGTCGAGGACCTGATCGCGCAGGCCCGCGCCATACGGCCCGATCTCGCCGCTGCGCGCCTAGACGCCGAGCGGGCCGACGTCCACATCAAGTCAGCGCGCGCGGGTGGCCTTCCGAGCCTGGTCGCCTCAGCCGACGCGAACCGGACGTATTACGATCCATCGACCTTTGCGAGCTTCGGCGACAGCTGGTCGGCGCGGGTGGCGCTCAAAATCCCGATCTTTACGGGTTTCGAAACCAAGTACAACGTGCAGAAGGCGAAGGACGACGCCGCAGTCGCCCTCGCCCAGGCCGAGACCCTCGAACAGCAGGTGATCCTGCAGGTGTGGACCAGCTACTACGGGCTGCAGACGGCGACCCAGCTGGTAAAAACGAGCCGCGACCTCGTGGCCAGCGCCGAGCAGTCCGAGCGGGTGGCGCTCGGACGATACCAGGAAGGCGTCGGAACCATCATTGACCTGCTTGCCGCCCAGTCGGCACTCGCGGACGGGCGGGCCCAGGAGATCCTCGCCAGGTCATCGTGGTTTTACGCGCTGGCCCAGCTCGCCCACGACACCGGCGTCGCCTCGCCGACGCTCAAGGCCGCCGTCTCGGTTACCCAGGAGGGAGTGACGCCATGATGTACCCGACGATCCCAATGGATGGGAGTCGCATCGAATTCCCTGCGCCATCCGGAGGCTTTATCCGTGGGTCTCGGCGGACGATGGCTGTCTTCGCGGCGCTTGTGCTGACCCTCGTAGTCTCCAGCTGTGGCGGGTCGAAAACGTTGCAGCGAGGGGCTCCGCCACCGGTCCCGGTGACGGTGGCCAATGTCGAACAGAAGACCGTGCCGATCACGATTCGCGCGATCGGCAATGTCGAGGCTATCGAGACGGTCGCCGTGAAGGCGCGGATCGGCGGCGAGCTGATGCGAATCCGCTTTCGTGAGGGAGACACCGTGCGTCGCGGCGATGTGCTCTTCGTGATCGATGCTCGGCCGTACCAGGCGGCGCTGGCGCAGGCCGAGGCGATGCTGGCCCGCGACCAGGCCCTCCTCACCAAGGCGGAGTCGGACATCACGCGCTACGCGGACCTCGTCAAGCAGGACTACGTCACCAAGGAGCAGTACGACCAGATCATCGCCGACGCGGCGTCGCTGAAGGCTGCATTGGCGGGTGACCAGGCCGCCGTTGAGACCGCGCGGCTCAACGTGGAGTATTGCACCATTACGGCGCCGGTGACGGGCCGCACGGGCAACCTCAACGTCAAGATGGGCGATCTGATCAAGGCCAACGCCGACGCCGCGATGGTGACCATCAATCAGACGACCCCGATCTACGTCTCGTTCTCAGTCCCCGCGCAGCAGCTGCCGTCGGTGCTCTTCCACCGGAAAGCCGGCATTGACGTCGTCGCCTCGATTCCAGGCGAGGTCTCCGGCCCCCCCACCGGTGAGCTGACGTTCGTTGACAACGCCGTCGATACGACCACTAGCACGATTCTCCTCAAGGCAACGTTTGCCAATCGGGACGAGATCCTGTGGCCCGGTCAGTTCGTCGATGTCACCGTCATCCTCGGCGAGGAACCCGACCGCATCGTGTGTCCGGCGCCAGCGGTGCAGACTGGCCAGCAGGGCCAGCATGTCTTCGTCGTCAAGAATGACAACACCGTCGAGCTGCGTCCGGTGCAGGTGAACCGCATGGACGAGCGCGACGCGGTGATCGACTCCGGCCTGACCGCCGGCGAGACCGTGGTCACCGACGGTCAGCTGCGGCTCGTGCCGGGATCCACAGTCGAGATCAAGACCGCTGAGGAGCCGGACGGCGTCCCGTCATGAACATCTCCGAGCTCTTTATCCGCCGGCCGGTGATGACGACTCTCGTGATGGGCGGCATCCTGCTGTTCGGCTCGATGGCCTACCGCCTGCTGCCGGTGAGCGATCTGCCCAACGTGGATTTTCCGACCATCGCGGTGTCCGCAGCACTGCCGGGTGCCAATCCAGACACCATGGCGTCATCGGTGGCGACGCCGCTCGAAAAAGAGTTCTCGACCATCGCCGGCGTCGATTCCATGAGCTCTGAAAGCTCGCTCGGCAACACGAGCATCACCCTCCAATTCAACCTCAGCCGTGATCTCGACGCCGCCGCCCAGGACGTCCAGGCCGCAATCGCCCGCGCCAACCGGCAGCTCCCGCAGGACATGCCGTCGCCTCCGACCTACCAGAAAGTCAACCCAGCCGACCAGCCGATCCTCTACATCGCCCTGACCTCGCCCACCTTGCCGTTGTACGAGCTCGATGAGTACGGCACCACCATGATGGCGCAGCGGATCTCGACGGTCCTCGGCGTGGCCCAGGTGCAGGTCTACGGCTCCCAGAAGTACGCGGTCAGGATCCAGCTCGACCCGAACGCCCTCGCCACCCGAGGCATCGGCATCGACGAGGTCTCCGGCGCGGTGCAGAGCGCCAACGTCAATCTTCCGAGCGGCATCCTCTACGGTCCGGAGACGGCCTACACCATCGAGACCCAGGGCCAGCTCACCAGCGCGGCGGCCTACCGACCGCTGGTGGTCGCCTACCGCGATGGCCGACCGGTCCGCCTCGACGAGCTCGGTTCGGTGTCGGACAGCGTCGAGAACAACAAGACGGCCGCCTGGTTCGTCAATCAGCGAGCAGTAGTGCTCGCCATCCAGCGCCAGCCGGGCACCAACACGGTGGAGGTGGCCAATGCGGTGCGCCGGCTCATCCCCACCTTCGAGCGGCAGCTGCCCGCCAGCGTTTCCCTCGAGGTTCTATTCGACCGCTCGGTGTCGATCCACGAGTCGGTCAATGACGTCAAGCTCACGCTGCTGGTGACGTTGATCCTGGTGGTCCTCGTCATCTTCATGTTCCTGCGAAACCTGTCGGCCACGACGATTCCCTCGCTGGCGATGCCGATGTCGATTGTCGGGACGTTCACCGTGATGTACCTGCTCGACTACTCGCTCGACAATCTTTCCCTGATGGCCCTCACCCTGTCCGTGGGATTCGTCGTGGACGATGCCATCGTCATGCTCGAAAACATCGTCCGCCACATGGAGATGGGCAAGAGTGCGTTCCAGGCCGCGCTCGACGGCGCCCGAGAGATCGGTTTCACGATCATTTCGATGACTTTGTCGCTGGCCGCGGTCTTCATCCCGATTCTATTCATGGGCGGCATCATCGGCCGGCTGTTCCGCGAGTTTTCAGTCACCATCGGCGCCGCAGTGCTCATCTCGGGCTTCATCGCGCTGAGCCTGACGCCGATGCTTTCCAGCCGTTTCATCCGTCCTCCGAGGGAGGTCGCGCACCACGCCCTCTACAACTTCTTCGAACGCTTCTTCAGCGGCTTGCTGGCGGCGTACGAGGTGGGTCTGAAGTGGGCGCTGGGCCATCGTCGGACGATGGTGGCCATCACGGCGGTGGTCACCGCGCTGACCGGCGTCCTGTTCGTGATTGTTCCCAAGGGATTCGTGCCGTCGCAGGACACCGGCCAGATCTTCGGTCAGGTGGAGGCGATCGAGGGCATCTCCTTCGACGCGATGGTGGAGCATCAGAAGGCTGTCGCGGCGGTGCTCAGTACCGATCCCAACATCGAGGCGTTTATGTCGTCGGCGGGTGGCCGCGGCGGCTTCGGCGCCTCCAACACGGGCTTCTTCTTCGCCCGCCTCAAGCCGACGAGCGTGCGCAAGCTCACCTCCGATCAGGTGGTGGAAGAGCTGCGACCGAAGCTGGCGGAGATCCCAGGAGTCCGGGTGTATGCGCAGACCCCGCCTTCGATCCGGATCGGCGGCCGTCTGACGCGTGCTCAGTATCAGCTGACGCTCACCGGACCCGACACGGACGAGCTGTACCTGGCCGCGCCGCTGCTCGAGTCCAAGCTCCGCGAGAACCCCATGTTGGTGGATGTCTCGAGCG
>CAYRFI010000160.1:0-6450 GCA_964423595.1 uncultured Thermoanaerobaculia bacterium
GCACGATGGCGGGACCGGATCCGTTCCTTGACCCGGTTGATGACCGAGCGCTTCTCGACCAGGCGGAAGACCCTCGGTTTCCGGTTTCCGGGCTGCGGTTCAGGGGTGACGGTCCCGACCTCGATGTGGCCGAAGCCGAGGCACGCCAGACCGCGCCAGCCATCGCCGTCCTTGTCGTACCCGGCGGCGAGGCCGACCCGGTTTGGAAAGCGCAGACCGAAGACATCGACCGGTTCGGCGTCGGGCACCGAGAACCGGGCGGCGACAACCGCCCGAAGACCGGGCACCCTCCCGACCCGGGCAATTGTCTTGAGGGATAGGATGTGCGCCGTCTCGGGGTCGAGGCGGAAGAGGAGCGAGCGCGAGAGCGGGTACAGGATGCCAGCCATCAGCCGCCGTCGATCATACGCATTCTCGGCGGCATCGGCGACGGGCGCCGGGGTGCAATCCGACTCCGCAAACGCACCGGCCTGGCCTCCCAGCCCTGGCCCCGCCTCCTCAGATTGAGCATCTCGACGAAGACCGAGAACCCCATCGCGAAGTAGATGTACGGCTTGGGAATGTGCTGCCCGAGGCCCTCGGCGATCAGCGACATGCCGATCAGGAGCAGGAATGACAGCGCCAGGATCTTGATCGTCGGGTGGTCCTCGACGAAGTCCGAGATGGGACCCGCGGCCATCATCATGACGATCACGGCGATGACAACCGCCGCCACCATCACCGGCACGTGCTCGGCCATGCCGATGGCGGTGATCACCGAATCGAGCGAGAAAACGATGTCGAGCAGCATGATCTGGGCGATCACGCCGGCAAGCGAGGCGGCCGGTCCGCGACCGTGCTCCTCCTCCTCGCCCTCGAGGTTGTGGTGGATCTCGAAGGTCGCCTTGCCGAGCAAAAAGAGTCCACCGCCCACCAGGACCAGGTCGCGGGCCGTAAAGGGGTCGCCGAAGAGCGTGAAGAGCCGGAGAGTCAGCCTGGCGATCCAGGCCAAAGAAAGCAGCAGTGCGACCCGCATCAGCATCGCGCCGGCGAGGCCGAGGGTGCGGGCGCGTGGCCGCTGCTCCTTGGGCAAACGTCCCGACAGGATCGAGATAAAGATGATGTTGTCGATGCCGAGGACGATCTCGAGCGCGGTCAGGGTCGCGAGCGCGATCCACGCTTGAGGATTGGTGATCCAGTCGAACATAAGCCCCCCGTTCGATGCCGGTGCAGAAAGCTTACAGCACGCCCTCGACCGCCCGATGCTCGTTCCTCGATTCTCGATTCTCGATGCTCGATCCGCCCACCCACCCGGCTTCGTGCTTCGCACTTCGCCGTGACAAGCCCGGCAGCCGGGACGGTCGTCCCACATGTTGGCGTCCTTGTGGTGCGGGCGTCCCGCCCGCACGATCCCACCGCCGTCGACGAAGTGCGGCCGAGACGGCCGCACCACAATTTCATCTTGATTCGTCGAATGACCTTGAGTGGGGCACGCGTTTCGCGTGCCGGGCGGGCGGGTGGCATCGAAAATCGAGTATCGAGTATCCGGTATCGAGCATCTGTTTCGTACGGCAGCACCTTCAATGTCAAGCGAGCTTGACAAAACGGACACCACGCCCTATCTTGCCTATGGACAGCGAGCTTGACATGGGCGAGACGATCACAAACCGGGTCAAGGGGCTCCGCGGCGAGCTGGGCTGGACCCAGCAGCAGCTCGCGGAGGCGGTCGGCGTCTCCCGTCAGAGCATCAACTCGATCGAGCGCAACCGCTACGTGCCGAGCCTGCCGCTGGCCCTCAAGTTCGCCAAGGTCTTCGATTGCCCGACCGATGAGATCTTCACCCTGGAGGAGAAATGATGATCATCCCCATCCTCGGCACCGAGATCGACGAGCGATTTCTCATGCACCGGCTCAAGTCCACCAGCCTCGCCGGGGTCATCGGCGGCGTGAGCGCGGTCGGGCTCTTCGCCTGGCGTTACTACATCGATCACGTCTGGAGCTGGGACCTGTTTGCCGTCGCTGTCACCATCGTCGGCGTCAAGCTCGCGGCGATGGCCTGGTACCACTTCAAAGATTGACGGAGGAAAACCCGATGTTGCTCAGAAACCGCCTCCACGACCCCGAATGGTTGATTCGTGCCGGCATGCTCTGTCTGATCGTGGGCCTGTTTGCCCAACGCTTCATCCATCCCCCGGCCGATTTCTGGCAGGGCTTCGTGGCGGGTCTGTCCGGCGTCCTCATCGGCCTGTCGATCGTCTTCAACCTGCGCGGGTTGTCCCTGCGGCGGACTCGGCGCTCGATCGGAGGTTGAGGAATGCGGATCACACTCGTCGGCCACAGCACAGTGTTGCTCGAATGCAACGGCACCCGCCTTCTCACCGACCCCTACTTCGGGACCTTCGGCCATCTCGCCTACGCACGCGTCACTCCGCCGGCGATGGCCCGAGAACAGGTCGGTCATCTCGACGGCGTCGTGGTGTCGCACAGCCACTGGGACCATACCGACCGCCGATTTCTGCGCGGCCTCGACCCGCAGGTCCCGGTGCTGGTCCCCTCGGGGACCTCGCCCGTCATGCGCCTCAAGAGCGCTCGCCACATCGTCCCCCTGCGCCGCTGGCAGAGCGTGCGGGTGGTCGGCGCGGTGGTCACCGCGGTGCCGGCGGCCCACATCGCACGCACCTCCGGCTTCGTAGTACAGACCGCACGCTCCTGCGTCTACTTCGCGGGCGACACCTACTATCGGCCGTACATGGCCGAGATCGGCCGGCGGTTTCCGATCGACGTCGCGCTGATGCCGGTGACGACCTACCGCATTCCCATGACCATGGGCGAAAAGGGCGCGGTGCTCGCGGCACGCGACCTCGGATGCGCGGTCGTCATACCCATCCACCTCGGCGTGCAGCCGCGCTCACCCCTCATGCGCACGCGCCAGACGCCGGCCGGTTTCGAACGGCGGCTGCGGGATGCCGATCTCGAGACGGAGGTGGTCGTGCTCGCGCCCGGCGACAGCTGGGAGCCGGCGCCTCAGCGCCGCGATCAGTCCGTCGATCGTGTTGAACGTGCGGGGTATGGTGATCGCACGAGGGTAGCGGGAGAGTTCATGGTGGCGGGCAGTACACGACCCGCCTTCAAGAGCGCTGAAATCGCCGATCCTCTGTAGGCTGATCGTTCCTGCGCTGCTGCACGCCTTGTGACGCGGCGTCGTCATCCCTTCCTACGCGCCGAGGGGAGGGGGAAATCCGCGTGCGGGCGGTAGAAATTCGAAATCCCCCACTGGTGGGCGGGCGGCATTCCTAATTCCTAATTCCTAATTCCGAACTCGTCTTCAATCCCAGAGTTTTTCGGGATAGACGCCCTTTTTGACGAGGTCCCCCAGCATCGCTGCGGTGATCTCGCGATCCTCGGGCGAGGTCATGCCGCACCAACGACCGCCCCCGGACAACACGGTGACCCGCGCATTGCCGGTGCCCAGCGCGCCGAACACTGCCTTCGGCAGGTAGAACTCATCCTTGGGATCCGGATTCTCGTCGAGGAATGCCCGGAACTCCCGCTCGAGATGACCTGTGAGCTCGCGCGTGAATCCCCACAGGTTCATCGACACCAGTGAATCGAGCGGCTGCTTGTGCGGCTTGTGGGCGGCGTCCCTCCACCTCGCCTCCAGACCGACCCGCTGGATGGCCAGCACCTCCTCGAGACCGACGAGGTAGCCGTCGATGTCCTGAACGCACAGCGCCCGCGACACGGCGCCCTCCGGCGGCAGAGTATCGCCGAGGCGATAACCGACCATCGCCCAGTGCGCGAGGCCGTCATCCTTCGCGGCGGATCTCTCGAGGAACTCGTCAAGCGAAGTCAGCGCATCGCGCCCGTAGAAATCGTCGGCGTTGGCGACGATGAACGGGCCCTTGAGATGGGGCGCACATGCAAGCACCGCCTGTCCCGTGCCCCAGGGCTTCGTCCGCCCGGGCGTGACCACGAACCCCGGCGGTACCGCGTTCAGGTCCTGGTGGACATAGGTGATGTCGACCCGGCTGCCGGCACCCTCGTCAAGGTGTTCGCGGACCTCGGTTTCGGTCCCACGTTGGACGACAATGATCACTTTCCCGATCCCCAGCTTCAGGGCATCGTAGATCGTGTAGTCCATCAGCGCCGCGCCGCCCGGCCCGACCTTGTCGAGCTGCTTGAGGCCGCCGTAGCGAGAGCCGATGCCGGCAGCGAGAATCACCAGGGCCGGCTTCACGGCTCCACCTCGCCGACCCGCGGCTCGATCCACCTCATCCCATGATCGGCCGCGGAACTCTTTCGTATGAAGGTGATTTCGGTTCCTTCATGCTTCCACAAACGCACCTGGTCTCCCTCCAAAAAAACGACAGCCGATGTCGAATGCGCTTCGACACCACCTCTACAGACATTATACGATCCGCCCCGGATCGCGCTTACAGCTCCACCTCGGTCCCGAGCTCGAGCCGCCGCGCCTCCTCGAGGATCAGACCCGCCACCGCCAGGTCCTGGACCGCGTTGCCCACCGACTTGAAGAGCGTCAGCTCGGCATCGGAGGTGCGTCCGGGCCGCGAACCCGCCAGGACCTCGCCGATCTCGGCCGGCGAGACCGCAGGATCGAGCTGTCCCTCCGCCATCGCCATCACCAGATCGCCCGCCTCGGCCAGACATGCCTCGCGCGAATCCACGAAGAGCGTCGCCCGCGCCACCGTCGCGCCGGGGATCTCACGGGTATCGGAGCGGTAGGTGCCGATCGCGTTGACGTGAGTCCCCTTCGCAAGATCGGCGTCGGCCACCACCGGCCGGCCGCTCGAGGTCGCGGTGCAGACGATGTCCGCGGCAAAGACCGCCGAGACCGTGTCGAGCACCCGCACCGTCCGCCCGAGCCGGCGGCCCATCCCGGTCGCGAAGGCTGCCGCCCGTTCCCGGTCGACATCGAAGACCAGGGCCTCACGGATCGTCCGCACGCAGCACACCGCCTCGAGCTGGCGCATCCCCTGGACGCCGGCACCAACCACCGCCGCCACGGCGGCGTTCTTGCGCGCCAGGGCGTCGGTCGCGACACCCGAAGCGGCGCCGGTCCGCATCGCGGTCAGCAGCTCGCCGTCCATCACCGCCTGCGGGCGCCCGGTCTCGGCATCGAAGACCGCGACCAGCGCCTGGATGGTCGGCAGATCGCGCCCCCGGTTTTCAGGGATCACCGTCACCACCTTGACGCCGAGACGCTTCTGCCGCGGCAGGTGGACCGGCATGAAGAGGGCGCCGCCGTCGCCGGCCAGCGCGATCTGTGTCCTCACCGGCACATCGGCCTCTCCCGTGGAGAGAGCGATGAAGGCCTCGCGGACGGCGGTGATCGCCGTCGACATCGAAAGCGCGCGATCGACATCCGCCGCGGAGAGGAATAGGATCTTGGAGCTCATCGGAGGATGAACCCGTCGCGCAAAGGATCGTCGGGATCGATCAGAAACTCGTTGCGGGCGGTGATCGAGGCCGAGCCCTCGACCTCGGGGATGACCGCCGGGAATGGCCCGTACTCGGTCTCGGAAAGCACCCGCACCGCGAAGCGGCTGCCGATGATGCTCTCGATCACCATCTCCTCCCCCACCGCGAGCTCGCCGCGCGCCCGGTGGATGGCGGCCCGGGCCGACACCCCGGTGCCGGTCGGCGACCGATCGACCTCGCCCTCGGCGAAGACGCAGACGTTGCGGGAGTCGGCGCCCTCGGACAGCGGCACACCGGTGAAGATGGTGCCGTAGAGAAAGCTGAGGTCCTTTGCGAAGGGATGGGTGACGCCGCCGGCGGCCATCACCGCTCGCTTGATCGCCATCCCCTTGTCGATCAGCTGCTGGAAGGATTCCGGGCCGAGGGTGACTCCGACCTCGGCGGCATCGACAAAGGCGTAGAAGGCGCCGCCGAAGGCCACGTCATACCGCACCGCGCCGAGCCCCGGCACCTGCGCCGTCCGGCCCGCCAGCAGAACGAAGGACGGCACGTTGGTGAAGGCGACGCGGGTGACCCGGCCGTCCTCGACAAGGCCACGGGCAACCACCAACCCGGCCGGGGTGTCGATGCGGACCTCGGTCTCGGGCCCGGTGATCGGCAGCATGCCGGTCTCGAGCACCACCGTCGTGAGGGCGATGATGCCGTGGCCGCACATCGTCGAGTAGCCCTCGTTGTGGAGGAAGAGCACGCCGAAGTCCGCGCCCTCGGTCTCCGGCGGCACGATCAGGCAGCCGTACATGTCGGCGTGGCCGCGCGGCTCCCACAACAGCGCGGTGCGAAGCGCGTCGTGGTGCTCGCGGGCGAAGCGGCGGCGCTCGAGTATCGTCGAGCCCTCGAGCTCCGGGTAGCCCGACAGGATCACCCGCAGCGGTTCGCCCGCGGCGTGGGCGTCGATGGTCCTCACGCGGAACAGGCCGTCGGGGGGCTGCCACGCCAGGCCGCGTTTCAGGTCGATCGTCATCGCGCCTCCTT
>CAYRFI010000161.1:0-6418 GCA_964423595.1 uncultured Thermoanaerobaculia bacterium
ACCACCTCCGACTACGATCGTGAGAAGCTCCAGGAGCGCCTGGCCAAGCTGGTTGGCGGCGTGGCGCAGATCAAGGTCGGCGCCGCCACCGAAACCGAGATGAAGGAGAAGAAGGCCCGCGTCGAGGACGCGCTGCACGCCACCAAGGCGGCCGTCGAAGAGGGCATCGTGCCCGGCGGCGGCGTCGCCCTGCTGCGCGCCATGGATGCCGTCCAGAAGCTCGCCGACGAGACCTCCGGCGACATCCAGACCGGCGTCAAGATCCTGCTCCGCTCTCTCGAGGAGCCGACCCGGCAGATCATCCTCAACACCGGTCTCGACGAGGCGGCGGTGATCGTGCGCGAGATCCGCAGCAAGGGCAAGGCGATCGGCTTCGACGCAGCGGCGGGCGAGATCACCGACATGATCAAGGCGGGCATCATTGACCCGGCCAAAGTCACCAAGAACGCCCTTCTCAACGCTTCCTCGATCGCCGGCCTGCTCCTCACCACCGAGGCGCTGGTCGCCGAGATCCCCGAGGAGAAGAAGGAACACGGAATGCCCGGCGGCATGGACGGCATGGGCGGCATGGGCGGAATGTACTGATCGCTCTCCCCCTTCGATCAATCAGGACCCGGCTTCGGCCGGGTCTTTTTTTGTCGATCCCGGTCCCGTTCCCGACAGAAGGGAACAATCAACAGCCATTTCAATTTTGAAGTGTGCTATCGAGCTAGAAGGAAAAGGGATTGACGGCCGAGTTGAGTAGCTGCCAGTCACCAGTCGGCCGCCAGCGCTGATATCTCTCCCCATCCCAAAAGAATGGAATCACGGACGGATCATCTAGGGGCACGAAGAAGTCGAACCGCACCTCGAGTACGTCCCGGTTGCTGGGTGTCACCTGCAGGATCGTGGCGGTGAATGTGTCCGTGAGGTACTCATCGCCGACCGCAAAATCAGGGTCAACGCGGATGATATTGGCGAACAAGTTGTTCAGCCATCCGCTATCCCGCGTGCGCAGTACGAGTAAGTTCGGAGACTCGGCCCGCGCTTCGACGCGGCCGTTGAAGCTGGAGAGCACGCGGAGATCCACATATGTGTCACGGTGGTAGCGATAGATGTCGGGCAGGTAGAAGGTGTTCAAGGAGGAGTTGGTGTTCAGGTAGATGACGTGCTGGTGGACGTCGTCATCGATGAAGGGCAGGCTGTCCACAACCGTTTTCTCCGGCCAGGCCATGCTCGGTATCCACATCGCAGGGTAGACGAAGAGCAGCACCACAGGCAGTATCAACGCCGAGACGAGCAGATACCAACCCCAGAAAGAGCCGAGCACCCGAACCCCGGCCGGGCTCTCCGACATGAATCGGCGCTTCAGGGCTGGGATCTGCAGAACCAGCCAGGCGACGGGGAAGAACCCGAAAACGCTGGGATAGTACAGGAGGCGTTCGCCCGGATCCGTCGCCAGTCCTGGAAGCAGGGCGAGAGTGAAGGCGGCCAGCGAGAACCAGATGGTGGGCTCGCCGCAATAGGGCAGCAGGGCCCACAGCAGGAGCACAACCATGACGATGCCCAGCCCGGCGGCCCAATACAGTGTCCCCGGCACCATCAGAGCGATCGATGGCAAAAACTGCGACAGCAACGCCAGAAACAACACCGGGATGTTGGGGATGGCCGTAGCCAGGTATCGGACCGGCTGACTGAATGGATCCACATACATCATGGTGGTGAACGGTGGCAGCAGACTACGGTAAAAGGCCAGGTAGGCGACGAACACGATCAGGGGAATGGCCCAGGCCCACCAGCTCTCGAGCGTCAGTTTGATGCGGGCAGGCGGCTTGACACCGTCTTTCTCGCCGGCCAGTCGACCAGCAAAGAGGAGCTCGTAGGCGCCTACGATCACGGGATAGATGGCGGCGGTTTCTTTCGACGCAAACGCGATCAGGAAGAAAACCAAGCTCGAGGCGAACAGAAAGGGCTTGCGCTCCTGCCGGGCGGCGATATGGCACAGTAACGCCAGGTTGAGGAACAGTGCACAGAGCAGATCGGTGATGGTGGCGATCCACGCCACGGTCATCGCATGGTCCTCGCAGATCAGAAAGAGCAATGCAGCCAGGAGTGCAGGCACGTCACGGCCAGACAGTCGCCGCAGGAGCAGGAAGGCGGTGAAGGCCACCAAAGCGTGGATGATCACCGAGGTCAGGTGAACTGGAGTGATCGACTTTGAGTCGTCGTCAACCTTAGATCACGGCGACGACGATCAGCAGGATGAGCAGAATGAGGCCCGCGTAGAGCGTCTGCCTTCGATACTCGGACGGGGGTTCGAGGAACATATCATCCCCCTTTTGGCTCCTTTTCCGGCAGGCCGGATGTTGATGCCTCGTCGGTGGCCTTTTCGCCCGTACCCAGAATCCGATCAAACGCGGTCAAGCCTCCCATCGCACCGAGCCCCATGGTTTCGACCGCGGTCGAGGGCACGATGATCATCGAACCCTTCTTCTTGAGTCCCTCGAAGACCATGTTCATGGCGCGCAAATGGAGGGCCGCTTGGTTGTGCTTGTAGTGCTCCGAGGCCCGCTCGAAGCTCTCGGCGATCTCTTCTTCGGCCTTGGAGAGGATGATCCGCGACTGGCGCTCGCGCTCGGCCTGAGCCTGCCGGCTCATGGCGTCCTCGAGCTCCTTCGGGATGATGATGTCGCGGATCTCCACCGATTGGACGGTAATGCCCCACGCACTGGTCTTTGCGTCGAGCACCTGCTGAATCTCCTTGCCCAGGCGATCACGGTGGGAGAGCATGTCGCCGAGCTCGTGACGGCCGATGGCATTCCGAAGACCGGTCTGGGCGGACAGGGTGACTGCGGTCTCGAAGTCTTCCACCTCGAGCACCGCCTTCTCCGCGTCCCACACCATCCAGAAGGCGATGGCGTCGACGTTGACCGGCACCGTGTCCTTGGTGAGGGTGGTCTCGGCCTTGAAGTCGGTGACCCGAATCCGCTGGTCGACGTAGTTGGCGACCTTGTCGATGACCGGGAACACAGTAAAGAGACCCGAACCCCTGAGACCCCGGAACCGCCCGAAGCGCAGCACGACCGCTTTCTCCCACTGGTAGGCCATTTGGATGCACGCGCAGAGGAGGCCTGCAACCACAACCGTTGTCACAAGGACCCAGGCGTCCGGCCGGTGGCGAAGATACACGTAGAGCGCCGCCGCGGTGGTGAACACCACCACCGACTCCCAGACCTGAAAGAGGCGGAAGAAGGTGGCAAGGACGATGGCGGAGCCGATCATGGTGATCACGGCCTCGAGGCTGAACGGCTTCACCACCAGATGAACCACCAGACCCGCAAGGCAGAGGACGACCAGAATCATGATGTTGAGCGGTGCGAACCGGTAGTCGGCCCGGGAGGATATGGCGAACCGTTCCAGCGCGTCGAGCCTCATCTGCCCCAACTTTTGCATTTCAAACTCCCTTTCTCAGCGCTTGCGGCGCTGCTCGAGGTTCTGAAGAACGTCATCGAGGGTGAAGCCATGGGTCGACACCTTCGACAGGAACTCTTGACAGAGCTGATCGAGCACTCTCCGCCTCTCGACGTTGTTCCGCTCCACCGGCCGGCTGCCGACGAACGTGCCGGAGCCCATCTGAGTCTCCACCAGGCCGGTCAGCTCGAGCTCGGTATAGGCACGGCTGACAGTGTTCGGGTTGATGGACAGGTCGACCGCGAGCTGCCGCACGGTGGGCAGACGGTCGCCCGGCGAGAGGCTCTCGGTGGCGATGGCGGCCTTCACCTGATCGATGACCTGGCGGTAGAAGGGAACGCCGCTCTTGAGGTCGAGTTTGATGTCGATGGTCACCGGCTGCTCCAATGTCCTAGTTTATTAATATCCTAGTGTATTAATACATTCTGAATGAAACTCTGTCAAGGGGCGGGTCGCCGACCGTCGATTCGAGGCTGTCGTACAATGAGCAGACAAGACGCCCGGTCATAGTGGTGACAAGCAGCCACAAGGTGCGGTTCCGCTGTGACCTGTAGAAAGGCCCTGGATTACCGATTGCGTCCGTCTGGTGCATTTCGAATTGAGGTGACGATTGCCGCGATGGCGATGTGCATCGTCAGCGCGCTGTCAGCCGACTCCCCCTCTCACGACGATCGCCTGCCGCCCGAGCTTCACGCAACCGAAGCTCGGTCGGACTTCGGAATGGTCGCCACCGGGTCGCCCGAGGCCACCGAAGCCGCAGTTGAGGTCCTCGAGAACGGCGGAAACGCCATTGATGCTGCGGTCGCTGCCGCTCTGACCCTCGGCGTCGCCGACTCCGATGCTTCGGGCATCGGCGGAGCGACGTACATGGTCATCCACCTCGCGAATGGTCGCACGCTGGCGGTCGACGGAACCTCCCACACGCCAATGGCGATCGATATCGAGAAGTTCAGAGAGTTCAAGGAAAGCGGCCGAACCTACGGTTACGAGGCCGTTGCTGCGCCGACGACACTGGCCACCCTCGAGTATGCGAGAACGCGCTACGGCACCATGGACATGGCGGCCCTTCTCCAGCCGGCCATTGAGGTCGCCGAGCGTGGATACGCCCTCAGTAAAATCCAGATCATTTGGACACAGAAGTACTACGACAACATCTTGGCGGCATCGGCCTACATGCCATACCTTGCCATGGAGGATGGTCGAACGATTGGCGAACCAGGGGATCGATATTGTCAACCGGAACTCGCCAACACATATCGACAGATTGCCGCCGAAGGTGTGCAGAGTTTCTACCACGGCAGCATCGCCGACGAGATCGAGGCTGACATGATCAGGAGCGGCGGCTTCCTGCGAAAGTCGGACCTGGTCATGGTGCGGGCGCAGGAGGCGTCCCCACTCCACACCACCTATCGCGGCTTCGATGTCTACACCGCGCCTCCACCCGGCGGCGGCGCCGGTTTGGTGGCGGCCCTCAATATCCTCGAAACCTACCCGAGCGATTTTCTTGCCGAAGACTCGGCCGAACGGCACCATACGTTGATCGAGGCTTTCCGGATCTCTGCCGCGGATGCCCCTAAGGCAGCCAAACGAAACCGGAGCTTCGGCTCCGACCCTCTCAGCAAAGTCCACGCAAGGGATCGCACGGCTCTGATCGTTCCGGGAAAGGCGATTGCGAAAGAGACGCTGGCTCCCCTTCTCAACTCCGAATGCCAGGAGGAGGGGGAAAGCACGACCCAGGTCTCCGTCGCCGATAGCCTGGGCAACGTCGTATCGCTGACCCAGACCCTCGGCCGATCGTTTGGCGCCAAGGTCGCCACGCCAGGTCTCGGTTTTCCCTACAACAGCTTTCTCGAGCTCTTCAACGTCAACAATCCTCAATGCCCCGGGTACCTTCAGCCGAACAGCCCCTACCAAACCACCATGTCCCCGACCATCGTCCTCAAGGACGGCAGGCTGTTCGCGACCCTCGGCAGCCCTGGGAGCAACAAAATCCCGCCGCTGATCGCGGAGCTGATCAGCAACATGGTGGACCGAGGGATGGGCGTTCGTGACGCGGTCGACGCTCCCCGCGTTCTGTGGGGCGGCATTACATCGATACGGGCGTGGATCGAATTGGTCGATCCGATCTCCGAGGAAGACGTTCAAGCCCTCGAGCAAATGGGGTTCGAAAACATGACCGTAATGCGCTATCCGCCGCCTCCGGATTCGACAATGGCCGGTTTCGGCGGCGTCAACGCGGTCGGCTGGGACGCCCAGGCCATGACCTTTGTCGGAGTCGGCGACGGCCGGCGGTGGGGTTCGGCCCAGGGTGCTCGTGTGGTGGTCGAAACGGTTCCCTCCCGCTGAGCTCTCGATTGCCGCTGTGGAACAATGGCTCCGTCATGAAAACTGAGTTGCCAGCCATGAAAAAGGAGACGGAACCTCCGCGGACCGTCAGCCTCCGCCTGCTCGGTTGCGTCGTGCTGATTGGCGCCGCGATATTGGTCGATGCCTGTGCGCATCACGGCGGTGGATCAAAGCACTCTCAGCCTGCATCACTTTACGCCTCTGAAGCGCATTCCGATGAGGGCATGGTGTCTACTGGCTCGGTGGAAGCGACACGGGCCGGGGTCCAGATCCTCGAACAGGGCGGAAACGCGGTCGACGCGGCAGTCGCCGCCGCGTTTGCACTTGGGGTTGCCGATCCTGGCGGATCCGGGCTCGGCGGAATGACGTACATCCTGATCTCGCTGGCGAACGGCCGAACAACTGCAATCGACGGGTCGGCGATCGTGCCACTTGCCGCCGACGCCGCCACACTCCTCCAGCTCCGAAATTCCGGAGAACACATGGGAGCCAAGGCGGTCGCAGTGCCAGCGACCCTTGCTGCCCTGAACCACGCTCTCGAACGTTACGGCACCATGAGGCTCGAGGAGGTGCTGCAGCCGTCTATAGAGATCGCAGATCGGGGATTTCGACTCAGCTCCAA
>CAYRFI010000162.1:0-6394 GCA_964423595.1 uncultured Thermoanaerobaculia bacterium
CCACGGCCGATCACTCTCCTCCTCCTTCCGCATCAACGAAACGACCGTCACGGAGGAGCAGCACCCGCGCTCCTGCAGCGGATATCATCTCGTCGTGGGTCGCTGCGATGATCGTCATGTCTCCGTTCCGGTGGAGATTGCTGAGCAGCTCGACAATCTCACGACCGGTTTCGACATCGAGGTTCCCGGTGGGTTCGTCGCACAGAAGGATGGCCGGCCGGTGGAATAGCGCACGCGCCAGAGCAACCCGTTGCCGCTCGCCGCCCGACAAGGTCGAAGGGCGACGTCCACCCGCGCCGTCCAGGCCGACGGTCGCAAGAATCTCCTCTGCCCGCCGGCGCACCCACAATGCATCACGCCGAGTCTCACCGCGGGCGAAGAGCGCGGCGACAGACACGTTTTCACGGCAAGTCAGGTGATCGAGGAGGTGGTATGCCTGGAAGACATGGCCGACCGTGCGATTTCGAAGTTTGGAGAGCTCGACATCTCCAAAGGTGCGGATGTCTCCCCCGTCGATCTCGACGGTACCGTTGAAGGTCGTGTCGAGACCGCCGATGAGATTGAGCAAAGTCGTCTTGCCGGAGCCGGATCGACCAACAATCGACACGAAGTCGCGAGCTTCAACCGTCAGATCGATGCCGCGCAGGACCTCGATGTCGGCTCCCGGATATCGCTTGCGAACACCTTCGAGTCGAATCATGGACGGAAGTGTAGCGCGACCGAAACCCGGAAAGCGCTTCTCGCTTCGGTGTGTCAGGTGCCACCCTTCGCATTGTCACCTGCGCGATGCGGATGGCGAGGCGATGATGACAATGCGAAGAGTGGCACCGGTGTCGTCGAAGCTGATTCGCGCTTTGAAGGGTGGGTGGATCGAGAAACGAGTATCCAGTATCGAGTATCTAGCATCTGCTCACCACACCACTCACGTCGACGTCGGCGTTCGCTTACCGATACGCTACACTCTGCCCTCATGCACGTCCTGGCACTCGATTTCGATGGAGTTCTCTGCGATTCGTCGCGTGAGGTCTTCGTGGTGGCGGTCGACACCTACGCTGCCCTCGATCCCGGTTCGGTCCTCCTCGGGCAGCTCAGGTCTCTCCGCGAGCACGCCGCCGCAGGCGGCAACGAGCACCTGGATACCGAGATCTACAGACGGTTCCGCGATCTCCTGCCCCTCGGCAACCGGGCCGAGGATTTCGGGGTATCGCTCCAGGTCATCGAGAACGACGCAGCCGTCAGCGATCAGGAGGCCTACGACGCGTTCTACCGCGAGATCGGACAGCCGTGGCTGGACCGCTTTCACCGCCGTTTCTACGAGTGCAGAGACGCTCTCCGGGAGGAAGATCTCGAGAGGTGGCTGCGGCTTCACCTCCCGTTCCCAGGTCTCGCCGACACGCTGCGGAGGCACAAGGAGCGCACCTTGCCGGCGGTGGCAACGGCCAAAGACAACCTCTCGGTCCGGCTCCTGCTCGACGAGCTCGGATTCGACAACGTCTTCGACCCGGAGCTGATCCTCGACAAGGAGGCCGGTGTCGAGAAGACCCACCACCTCCGCGTGTTGCACGAACGCACGGGAGCTGAGTACGAGGACATCACCTTCGTCGACGACAAGGTCAACCACCTGGTCAGGGTCGCCGAGCTCGGCGTCCGACCGGTCCTCGCCGGCTGGGGTTTCAACACCGGCCGCGAGCACGAGCTTGCCCACCAGCTCGGTTTCGAAGTGGCGAGTCTCGATACGGCCGACGAGGTCCTCTTCAAGGGAGAATAAGAGTGGCAAAAAAGAAGACGACGAGATTGTTCAGCTGGAATGTCAACGGCATCCGCTCCTGCGGACGCAAGGGCTTCCTCGACTGTCTCACCGTCGCCGAACCCGACATCCTCGGCCTGCAGGAGACCCGCGCACACCCCGACCAGCTCGAGGAAACGCTCCGCCAACCCGATGGCTACCAGGTCCACTTCAACCCCGCCGAGCGGAAGGGATACTCCGGAGTCGCTCTGTACACGAGGGTTCAGCCGAAGAGTGTCACCCTCGGTGGGCTCGACGATCCTCTTTTCGACAACGAGGGGCGACTGATCATCGCCGACTACGGGGGCTTTCTCTTCTACACCGGGTATTTCCCCAACGGTGGCAACGACCTCAGCCGGGTGCCGTACAAGCTCGAGTTCTCAGAAGCCGTGATGCAGCACGCCGAGGTCCAGCGACGAGCCGGTCGCAGCATCGTCATCTGCGGCGATCTCAACACCGCACACCAGGAGATCGACCTCGCCAACCCCAAATCGAACAAAAAGAACACCGGCTTCCTGCCGGAAGAACGCGCGTGGCTGACCCGCCTCGTCGACCATGGTTACGTCGACATCTTCCGCAGCCTCCATCCTGGCGAGGAGGGCAGATACACCTGGTGGAGCAACCGAAAGGGGGTGCGTGAACGCAACGTCGGCTGGCGCATCGACTACTTCTTCATCTCTCCGGACCTCGAGGACCGCGTCGCCGCCGCGCGGATTCACGCCGATGTCATGGGCTCCGACCACTGCCCCATCGAGTTGGAGCTTGATCTCGGATGATGCGACCGAAGGTGTTGACGTCGCCCACCGGGTCAAGATCCAACTCGAATTCGGAGTTCGGAATTCGGAATTCGGAATGTCAGGCATTCAACGACGCCGGCCAGGGGTGGGTGGGTGGGAATTCAAAATTCAGAATTCAGAATTCAGAATTTGGTCCTGGCCGCGCACGCGTTCTGGGAGGGTTGTCTTGAAAAACCAGGATCACTTTCGAAGACTCGAGAAAATGTACCTCTCCGCTCCGTTCAACGAGATATTCAAACCCGAACTCATCATTTCCGAGGGCGAGGCCGAAGTTTCGTTTGACGCAGGTCCGCATCTCCACCACGCCGGCGACGCAGTTCACGGTTCCAACTACTTCAAGGCCCTGGACGACGCCGCCTTCTTCGCCGTCAATTCGCTGGTCGAGGATGTGTTCGTCGTGACCGTCACGTTCAACATCCAGTTGCTGCGGCCGATCAGTGAGGGCCGGATGATCGCCAGGGGAAAGGTCATCAACGCCGGGAAGACCGTCTGGGTCGCCGATTCGACTCTCGTCGATGAACGGGGCCGCCTGCTCGGCCGCGGGAGCGGCACCTTCATGCGCAGCAAGATCGCTCTCAACGATATCGAGAGTTACGCGAGTTCCTGAAATGCGCGACCTCGATTCCATCCTTCATCGGATCGACGGCCATGGTTACAAGGCCTACAAGGAAATCCAGGGGCGGCGTTTCGTGTACGACGGCTTCGATCTCGTGGTCGAACATGTCCAGGGGGATCCGTACGCCGCGCCGTCGCGGCTGCGCGCCCTGATCCCGCTCGGGAAGAGCGGAGTCCCCGAGTCGGCTTTGAGGACTGGCGCCCGCCGGCGCGCGACCCGCGATTACCTCGCGCGGGCATTTCGCGCCGCGGCTCGGCCGCACAAGGAACTGGAAATTGACGCTGGTCGGCAGACGGTGCTCGATCGGTCCGCGTGCCTCATTGACGACGACACCGTGGATCTCCGTTTCAGGGTTGATCTGCCCGGTACCGGGCGACGCATCCTCGGAGTTAAGGCGTCGACCCTGCTGGTTGATGAGCTCCCGAAAGTCATCGGCCGGTCCACCGGCTCCGATCACCTCGACGTCGAAAGCCTGGAACGGCACGCCGCGGTGGTCGAGGACCAGGAGGCCCTCCGGGAAGCCCTCGATGCCTCCGGTCTCGTCGCCTTCGTCGGCAACGGGTCGGTGCTGCCGAGGAAGAGCGGAATCGACGATCGGCCGCTCGCTGGCGCGGTAGTTTTCGACTCACCCCCGTCGCTCGAGGTACAGCTTACGGCACCAAATGCCGGTGAAGTGCGCGGCATGGGAATTCCTCGCGGCATTACCCTGATCGTCGGCGGCGGCTACCACGGCAAGTCGACGCTGCTGCGCGCGATCGAGACCGGAGTGTATGACCACATCCCAGGGGATGGACGCGAGCTTGTGGTGGCGCTGCCGAACACCGTCAAGATCCGCGCCGAGGATGGACGCGCGGTGCAGGCGGTCAACATCTCAGATTTCATCTCCCACCTGCCGGGCGGCCATGGCACCGAGTCGTTCTCGACCGAGCTCGCCTCGGGCTCCACCTCTCAGGCAACGGCACTGGTCGAGGCGCTCGAGACCGGCGCATCATGTCTGTTGCTTGATGAGGATACGTCGGCCACCAACTTCATGATACGAGACCGCCGGATGCAGGAGCTGGTAGCAAAGACCTCCGAGCCCATCACTCCCTTCGTCGACCGCATCCGCGAGCTGCGCGATCAGCTCGGCGTCTCGACCCTGCTCGTGATGGGCGGTTCGGGCGACTACTTCGACTACGCCGACCTCGTCATCCAGATGGACGGCTACCGACCACGCGATGTCACGGGCGCGGCGCGCGAGATCGCCTCGCGCCACGTCACCGGTCGACAGGAGGAGAGAGAGTCTGACCTCATCGCCGCGGCGCCGCGACATTTGTTGGTGCGGTCGATCAACCCCGAGCGACGCCCCGGACGGTGGAAGATCCAGGCGCGGGGCATCGACACCCTGGTCATCGGACGATGCGACATCGACCTGCGCGCAGTCGAGCAAATCGAAGATCCATCACAGCTGCGCGCCATCGGCTGGATCCTCGGTCGATTGTCCGAACACGACGAGGACGAGTGCGAGCCGTTGCCCGCGATTCGGCGGATGCTCGACAGACTGGGTGAGGGTGACTGGCAGTGGCTCAGCGGCCGGCCGGACGGCGATCTTGCAGCCCCACGCGCACACGAGGTAATGGCCGCGCTCAACCGTCTCCGCAGCGCCCGGTTTCGGGCCTCCGGGTAAGTGAACTGGCCCATGCCCGAGCTCCCGGAAGTCGAGACCGTTCGCCGTTCTCTCGCCCTCGAGTTGCCCGGGCTCTGTATCGTGGCCGTGGGCGGTCGATCGATCGCCATGCGGCGTCCGCTCGATGTCGAACGACTCTCGGCGCTGGTCACCGGCCACTGCTTTCTCGCACCTCGGCGACGCGGTAAGTACCTGTTGCTCGATCTCGATCCACCCGGGTCGCTCCTCACCCACCTCGGCATGTCCGGCCGCGTCCAGTTGGTCGAAGCGTCTATTCCTCTCCGGGTTCATACCCACCTCACACTCGATCTCGAAGATGGACGCCAGCTGCGATTCGTGGACCCGCGCCGCTTCGGATTTGTGGACTGGCTCGAGCCCGGCGCAGAGAAGTCAGACCCGTCACTTGCCGCCCTCGGCGTCGAACCTCTCGACGCCGATCTCGAAAAGCTTTTGCCGCCGCTACTCCGCGCACGGCGGGCGCCGCTGAAGAGCCTCCTTCTCGACCAGCGACTGATCGCGGGCGTCGGCAACATCTACGCGGTCGAGGCCCTGTGGCGCGCAGGCATCCATCCGCGCCGCGCCGGCAACCGCACCTCTTTCCTCCGCCTCGCCGGTCTGGCCCGCGCCGTGCAGGACGTGCTGGCAGACGCGATCGCCCAGGGCGGCACCACGCTGCGCGATTTCGCCGGCCCTGACGGCGAGGTCGGTTACTTTGCCGTGCGACTCGGCGTCTACGGCCGGCAGGGAGAACCGTGCGGGAACTGCGGAACCGTCATCCGTTCCGCTGTCATCGGTGGTCGGACGACCGCGTGGTGTCCGGCCTGTCAACGGTAGTTCCACGAGTCAGAACCCGGTAAGCGCTTCTCGCTTCGGTGAGTCAGGTGCCACACGTCGCATTGTCACCTGCGCGATGCAGATGGCGAGGCGATGATGACAATGCGAAGAGTGGCACCGGTGTCGTCGAAGCTGTATCGCGCTTCGAAGGGTTGGCAGATCTCGTATCTCGTATCTCGGATCCGGGTGGGCGGGTGGATCGAGTATCGAGTATCCAGTATCTGCCGAATCGTCGGCCGTCACTCGAACTCATCGAGAGCGTCCACTACCTCCGGGAAGAGGTCGAGGGTTTCGCCGGACTCCAGCTGAATGGTGCCAGCCACGACCTCCTCGATGCCGTCCTCGTTTGTCAAGCAGGTAGCGGTGACGAGCCCCGAGCCCTTGGTGCCGGTGACTTTGAAAACAAAATCCTCGCCTCCCGACTCCGCAACGCTGGCGCTGAGGTCGAGCTCGAACTCCTCGATCCGGCCAACGTGCTCGATGATCACCGGATTGGAGCGAAGCTCGCTTTCGACCTCGTCGGCAAAGACGCCCAGACCGAGCTTCATCAGTGCCCAGCCGCCAAAAACCGCCGCCAGAATGACGAATACAGCGCATCCGCCACAGCCGAAAATCAGAACCTTGTTCCAGGGAAACGATGTGCTCCGGGAGGGGTCCTGCGTCTCGATCGGCGGTGTGGATGGACCGACGGGGGT
>CAYRFI010000163.1:0-6386 GCA_964423595.1 uncultured Thermoanaerobaculia bacterium
CCCGTTATTACGCCCGCGACCTCGCGCTGGTGACCGCGCAACATCTCCGCGTGCCGGTGATTCTCTCCACGGCAACTCCATCCGTGGAAGCCTCGGCACTGGTCGAGCGCGGTCTGGCTGGACATCTGCGACTGACCCGCCGGGTTGCCGGCGGCAGTCTTCCCGAGGTGGAGTTGGTCGATCTCCGTGGCGAGCCGCCCGAACCGGGGGAGCAGGGCCGTACTCTATTCTCTCGCCGACTTCGCGAGCTGCTCGGCGAAACCATCGATCGCGGCGAACAGGTGATTCTCCTCATGCAGCGCCGCGGGTGGGCGCCAATCCTCCTCTGCCGCGACTGCGGCCACCGCATTCAGTGCCCGTCGTGCTCGGTGTCGCTGGTGGTCCACCACCGATCAGGCGATCTCCGCTGCCACTACTGCGACCACCGCGCAAGCACCCCAACGAGCTGCCCCTCCTGCGCCGGAGACCTCCTCGATGCAGTCGGAGCCGGCACCGAAAAGGTGGCCCACCACCTCGAGCGTATCTTTCCGGGGGTCACGAGCGCGATCCTCGATCGCGACACTGTTCGCAGGCGCTCCGGGCTCCAGGACACGCTCGGTGCCTTCGCCGCGGGCACTGTGAAGGTGCTCATAGGCACCCAGATGGTAGCCAAGGGCCACCACTTCCCGAACGTCACATTGACCGGTGTGATCTCGGCGGACGCCATGCTCGGGCTGCCCGACTTCCGCGCCGGGGAGCGCACGTTCCAGCTCCTGACCCAGGTCGCCGGACGGTCGGGTCGTGGGAACCGTCCCGGCCGGGTTGTCATCCAAACCTACTACCCGGACCATCCTGCCGTACGTCTCGCATGCCACCATGACGTCACCACATTCCTTGCAGAGGAGCTCGTCTTCCGTCGCGGTTTCGGCTATCCGCCGGTCACTAGGCTCGCGCTGGTGCGCTTCGAGGCCGCCGCCGAACGGCTGTGCAGAGAAGCGGCCGAGGCCGCGGCACAGTCGGTGTCTCCGGTCCCCGAACGGGTTCGTCTGCGCGGCCCGGCCCCGGCGCCGCTGGAACGTATCCGCAACCATTGGCGTTGGCAGCTCCTGCTGACCGCAGCCAACCGCGAGCTCCTGCGCGAGCTCTTGGAGAAGATCGAGGGATTGACGGTTCCGAGAAACGTTCGGCGGGTCATCGACGTCGATCCGACGTCGACGCTGTAGCCAACCACCCTCCCGCCCAACGACTATTCGGGTGAACGGCTCTACGGCGCAAGGCAGGAGCGCTCCGACGGTATTGAAGCCGTACGGCCGTATAGCCGAACGGCCTCAGGGCCTTCTGTTATTCTTTTCTCGACCACAACGACGGATGGAGCATGAACGACAGGGCGTTCGGTGAATGGCTGGCCAAGGAAAAGCTGCTGCGACCCGAAGGGCTGCGGCGGGCGATGGCGATATTTAGAGACACCCAGAGCCGTCTCGACACCGTGATCCTCGACCTCGGCCTGATGGACGAATCAACTCTCCTCGACGCGCTCGGTCGTTTTCACAAGACACGAACCGTGTCGAGGCCCGAGTTTTCCGCCGCCGAAGCGGCGGCGAGAATGGTCTCACCACGGGTCGCCCTGCGGATGCAGGTGGTCCCCTTCCGAGTCGAGGGCAAGACCCTGTCGGTAGCTACTCTCGATCCCGGTGATCTCCTGATCGAGGATGAGCTCTCCCTCATCACCGGCTGCATGGTGGCGAGCTACGTGACCCTCGAGATGCGCCTCTACGAGGCCCTCAACCGTCTCTACGGCATCCCGCTCTCGGCCCAATACGCTTCCCTGATCACCCGATTCGACGGTGAGGGCGGCGCGGCGCGCAGCGCGGCCACCCCTCTGCCGCGGATCAGGATGTCGAAATCGGAACAGGAGTCGGCACTCGAGCGGACCTGGCGTCCGAAAGAGCGCACCAGACGACCGGTGATCCACGACCAGGAGCTCGAGGTCAGCGACGAGGACCTCAGTCTCTTCCCCTCGCTCCGTAGAGGTGAGGGCGAAGAAACCGGCGAGATGCCGAGCCCTCCGACGCTGCACAAGGCCGAACCGCCGGCCGCAGACCTCGAACCGGAGGAGCGGCTTGCGGCGACCGCCGAAGCCCTGCAACGCGCCGAGATGCGGGACGATATAGCCGACGCCGTGCTCGGTTTCTGTGCGCCGCTCTTCCGCCGCCGCCTGATGCTGGTGGTTCGCAAAGGCACCGTGATGGGCTGGCGCGGTGAGGGCGATGGGGTCGACCAGGAGAAGGTGCGGGCAATATCGATTCCCCTCGCCGATCCGTCGGTCTTCATTGGCCTCACCCAGGGCACGGAGCTCTGGCTCGGTCCGATTCCCGAGATGCCGCGAAACATGGAGCTCGTCGCCGGCCTCGGCGGCACCGCGCCCAAGGACTGTTTCATTCTGCCGGTCATGGTGCGAGAGAAGACCGTGTGCTTCCTCTACTGTGACAACGTCGAAGATGGCGTCGGTGGACTGCCGATGGCCGATCTCCGCCGATTGACGGCGAAAGCCGGCATCGCGTTCCAGGTATACATCATGAAGAGCAAGATCAGAACGCTGTAGGGAATATTGTAAGGAATTGTAAGGAAGGCTGCAGAAGCTCGTTCTGGTGTTGAATAGGGAGCTCGTTCGGCGAACCTTTCAAACTCATCTGCGTAGAATATGAGCGTACCGAGAGCGAAGGAGGCCACAACGTGAATACGAGAACCACCGCACTGCTCGCCATGACTCTGCTTGCCGCGTCGGCCGGCATCGGCAATGGCGCCGAACTCGAAATCTCTGCGTTGCCGGCTCAGGTCGAGAGCCTGCCGGTGACCGAGGGCGACGTCCTCAAGCTCGACCTCATGGGCGCCTACCAGTTGGCCCTCGCCCGCAACCTCAACCTCCACGTGGGCCGTTACGATATCGCCATCGCCAACGCCAACGTGCGCGGTTCGGGCGGGATCTTCGATCCCACCCTGTGGACAAATCTCAACTTCGATTCGTCCAAATCGCCGACCTCAACCCTCCTCGAGGGTGCCAACGTCGCCGTCAGCGAGAACATGCGTTTCGGCCTCGGCGTCGAACAGCTGTTGCCCAGCGGCACGCAGCTCGGGGCGTCGTGGTCGTCGCTTCGCGGCAAGACCAACTCCGAGTTCTTCTTCCTCAACCCGCGCTGGGACGCCGGACTCAACCTCACGCTGACCCAACCGCTGCTCAACGGCTTCGGGACCACCGCAACCCGCGCTCAGATCATCATCGCGGAAAACCTCCGCGACCAGACTGCGGTCGGCTTCGAGGTCCAGATCATCCAGCTCCTGGCCGACGTCGAGCTCGCCTACTGGGAGCTGGTCGCCACCCGGCAGGCGATTGCGGTCACCGAACAGTCGCTCGAGCTCGCCGAGCGCCTCCTCGAGGAGACACGTCAACGGGTCGAGGTCGGGACCTCTGCGCCGATCGACATGGTCCAGTCCGAGGCCACGGTCGCGACGCGGAAGCAGGAGCTGATCTACGCCTACAACGCTGCCGCCAATGCCGAGGACAACCTCAAGGGCCTGCTCGGTTTCGACCTGCCCCACGAGTGGCAGGTTCGGATCGAGACGACCGACTCCTACAACATCGACCCGTTCCTCCCCGACCTCGAGGAATCGATCGAGACGGCCCTCCACAAGCGGCCGGCCATCATCCAACAGGAACTCGAGTTGGAGCGACTCAACACCAACGTCAAAGTGGCCCGGAACGCCGCCCTGTCCCGCCTTGACCTCACCGGTTCCTACGGCTGGGGGGGCGTCAGCGGCACCTCGACGATCGAAGATCCCGACACCGGAGAACCGATCACCATCCGTGAGAACTGGGGCGATGCCGCCAAGCAGGTCTTCGAATTCAACTTCCCGAAGTGGACCGTCGGTCTGAACTACTCGGTACCGATCGGCAATCACCGCGCCAAGGAGCAGCTCGCCGCGACCCGCTACCAGCGCGACCGGTCGGGCACCCAGCTCGCCGCTCTGAAGCAGCAGATCACGCGTCAGGTACGATTCGCGGTCCGCGCGCTCGAGGACGGCGCGGCCGCCATCGACGCCGCTGTCGCCTCGAGCCGACTCGCGGCCCGCAACCTCGAGGCCGAGCAGACCAAGTTCAACAACGGACTTTCCACCAACTTCCAGGTTTCGGAGATCCAGGACAAGCTGGCCAGCGCCCAGTTCGCCGAGATCCAGGCGAGGGTCGAATACCGCAAGGCGATCGCCACCTACTTCGCTTCCACCGGGACCTTCCTCGAGGCCAAGAATGTCGAGATCACCGACACCGAGGCATCGGACTCGGTCCACGACTATTGGAAGGACGTCAAGTGGCTCCAGTTCACCGGCTTCAAGAAGAATCGGGATCAGGACACGATGCCCGCCACCGCGCCGGTGGAAGAGGCGACGGACTGATTTTGAATTAGGAATGAGGAACTCAGAATTCCCACACGCCCTCCCCTGACCCGGGAGGGCGGTGGTGTTTCAACGGACTTGAATGTCCAGTTTTGAGCTATGAGTTTTGAGTTTTGAGTTACGGGCGCCCTGCGGACGTCGTGGCCAATTCCTACGTCATAACCGCCACCGACAGCGTCACTCGCTTCAGGGGAGGGCGGTTGGGAACTCAAAACTCAGAACTCAAAACTAAGAACTCCGAATTCGCAACGGCGAATTCGGATAGAATCCACCACCATGGATTTCAAGTTTCTCCGCCAACTCCCCGGCAGCCTCTACTCCGCGGTCGTCATGGAGCTTTTCGAGCGTCTCGCCTACTACGGGATGGTGATGGTGCTCGGTATCTACATCGTTGACCGTCTCGGCGTGCCGGCGGATACCTACGGCGTGGTCTACGGCCTCTTCACCGGGGCGCTGTACTTCCTGCCGGTGCTCGCGGGCGCGCTCGCCGACCGCTTCGGCTACAGGCCGGCCCTAGTGATCGCCTTCACGACCCTCGCCGGGGGCTACTTCTTGCTCGGCTCCTCGACTGACTTCAGCATCATCTGCGTCGCCCTCGGCTTCATCGCCGTCGGTGGCTCGATCATCAAACCGACCATCTCGGGCACCGTCACGAGGACGACCGAGGAGGGCAGCACGCGGCCGGTCGGCTTCGGCCTCTATTACATGATGATCAACGCCGGCGGCCTCATCGGTCCGGTGGTGGCGGCCCAGGTTCGCAACCGCACCGAGTTCCACTACGTCTTCTGGGTGTCGGCGGCCGCCTGCGCCCTGATGGTCGTGCAGGCGATCGCGGCGTTTCGCGAGCCGGTCCCGGCCGACGAGAGAAAGTCGGGAAAGACGATTGGAGATATCGTTCGCGAGATCCTGATGGTGCTCGCGAACTGGCGTTTCGTGCTACTGCTGGTCATCTTCTCCGGGTTCTGGGGCATGATCAACGTCCTCTACGGCTTCATGCCACTGTACGTCGAGACCTTCACCGATCTCTCCGCCGCCGAGGCGGCCATCGACGGCATCGTGCCCCTCACCAGGGCGGCCGGGCACTGGCTCAATCCCGAGGTGCTGATCTCCCTCGACGCCCTGCTGATCGTCCTCTTCCAGGCCCTGATCGCCTACCTCACCCGGCGCTGGCCGACCCTGCGAACGATGCTCGTGGGCACCTCCATCGCAACCGTTTCGTGGGCCTTCCCGGCGACGTCGCCGACAGCGACCTTCATCTGTCTCGGTATCCTGGTCTGGTCCGTGGGCGAAATGATCTGCTCGCCGCGATTCTTCGAGTACTGCGGCACGGTCGCCCCGAGGGACCAGGTGGCGCTGTACCTGGGTTACTCCTTTTTTGCCATCTTCATCGGCAACATCTACTCGGGGCCGTGGGCGGGATGGCTGTACGAGCGTTTCATTCGCCTTCCCCACGAGGCCGGTCTCGACGCGCGACCGTGGGTCTTTTTCGGCGGAGTCATGCTGATGGGAGCGTTCTCCATCGTTGGCCTGGCACTCTACGGCCTCTTCGTCAACCCGGAAGGCGCGAGGCGGAACAACGCGGAAGCGGCATGATCGAAAGTCTCCAGAACCTGTTGACCAACCCCAGCTTTCCCAGTCTGCACGTGCTGGTGATTCACTTTCCCATCGCCTTCATTTGCCTCGCACCGCTCTTCGACCTCGGGTGTCTGGTCTTTCGCGATCGGGTGTGGTTGGACCGCGCCGCGACCGCGCTCTATGTGATGGGAACCATCAGCGCCGGCGCCGCCTACCTCGCCGGGGATCGGGCCGCCGAAGCCCTGGTAGAGATCCCGCCCACCGCCGAGTCGGCCCTCGCCGACCACGAGAGCTTTGCGACATTCACCCTGATCGCCCTCGCGATCGTTTCGCTGGTCCGTCTCTGGGTGAGCTGGATCTCCCGCAACGACCGCCGCGTCAGC
>CAYRFI010000164.1:0-6250 GCA_964423595.1 uncultured Thermoanaerobaculia bacterium
GGCCGACCTCATCCGTCATTGGCGCCACTTCGCCGCCGCTTCGGTGGGTATCGTTCTGGGGGTGGCGGCACTGACCTTTTTTCTCGCCCTCGGCCTCAAGGTGAGGGAGCTGCTTTTGGTACAGGTCTTTCCGGCAGACTATCTCGAGGTCGCTCCGAGGAGCGCCGATATTGATCTCTTCGCCCTCCGACTCGATCTCGGACGCGACGCTCTCGACGCTTCGATTCTCGCGGATCTCGCTTCCATCGAGGGTGTTGACGCGGTCTATCCGAAGATGCGTCTGACGGTGCCGGCCCTGGCCTCCGGCGGGGGTTCAATCTTCGGCGCGGGGCTCCAGACCGAGATCGTAGCGGACGGCATCGATCCGAAGCTGGTGGCGGGTGATGTCGGTAGCGCGTTTCGAGAGGTGGACGGCGATCGGCAGTCTACTCCCTGCACTGGTGACGAGCAGTGCGGCGACGGATCCTACTGTGATCGGTCACGGTCGTTGAGCGGTGGAATGTGCCGACCGTACATTCCGGTGTTGGTGTCTCCCTACGTCGTCGAGCTCTACAACGGCGCCTTCCGCCGCTCCTACGGCCTGCCGAAGATCAACCCTGACTCGCTGCTGGGTTTGGCCTTCGAGATGGATTTCGGCGCCTCGACCTTCAGGCCATCGGCCCGTCCCCCTATTCGTGAGAGGATGCGGTTGGCGGGAGTTTCCGACAAGGCCATACCACTGGGTGTGACCCTGCCGCTCGGGGAGGTGCGCCGGCTGAACATGCTCCTCGACTCGCCAGCGGCAGGGGAGCGATATCACTCGGCCGTGATCGAAGTTCGGTCGAAGGGATCGGCGCCTGCGGTCGTTGAGGCCATTGAGAAAATGGGTCTCGAGGTCCGGGACCGGGGCGCTCGACGGGCGGCCTTCGCGACTGCGGTCATCATGGTGGTTCTGGCGTTGGTTGGTGGGGTTCTGATTGCGGTCGCGGCCGCTCACATCATGCACGTCTTCTACCTCGTGGTGATGGTGAGGCGTCGCGAGATCGGTCTTCTCCGTGCGGTGGGGGCGAGACGCGGCGACATACGGAACCTGCTCGTGACCGAATCGGCGGTCGTCGGGTTGGTTGCGGGGGTTGTCGGACTCTTAGCCGCAGTTGCCGCCGGCGCTGCTGCGGACGCATTTGCCGCGAGCCGGGTGCCCGACTTTCCGTTCAAACCCGAGAGCTTCTTTGCCTTTTCACCGCTGTTGCTGGCGGCGGTGCTGACACTGGCTGTCGTTGCGTGTGTGGTCGGAGCCTTGCCGCCGGCTTTCCGCGCGGCCTCGGGGGATCCCTCCGAAGCGCTCGCCGGCATGATGTGGGGCGGCAATCCGGGGGTTTTTGTTGTGGTGCGCCCGTCTCGGCCGCACTTCTTCGCTGGCGGTGCAATCGTGCGGGCGGCACGCCCGCACCACAAGAGTATTGACGAGTTCAACGAAAGCGGCGGGGTTTTTCCGCCGCTCCATGTCGATGGATCGAGTTTTGAACCGCCGTTGGCGTACGTTCAGAATTCAGAATTCAGAATTCAAACCCTCTGGCTCACTCTTCCTCAGGCGTGTCCTCCGGTTCGTCCCACTCCTCTTCGTCGCCCGTATCCATCGAAGGACCGCCCATGAAACCCGCCAGCATCGGACCGATGGCGGCGTCGAACTCCTCGGGTGTCTGGAGGGAGGCGATCTGCTCGATGAGCGCGTCGGCCATGCCGAAGAACATCATGATCTGGGTCTTCTGGGCGGCCATCGTTTCCGGGGTCATTTCGGCCAGACCCTGACGCGCCTCGTCCATCTCTTGCTCCCACTCGTCGGCCATTTCGGCCGGGATCCATCGACCCTCGACCTTTGCCATCTCGACATCCTCGGGCTCCTGGGTTTTGGAGCTGATCCGCAGCGTGGCGCGATCGTCGGTGAGATCGACGGTTTCGACCTTGAGTGAGGCGAGCTCGTTGTAGATATTCTCGCCACCTTCCGCCTCGATGGCCGCTGCGTGTTCGATCATCGTGTTGCCGGTGGTCGCGAGAAACTGCTCCCAGTCCACCGAACCGAGTCCCGCGAGTGTGGCGATCTCGCTCGCCTTGAGAGTCTCGGTAAAGACCTGGGTGTTGCTCAGACCCGTGCGGATCTCCTCCGCATTGGCGCCGGTGGATTTGAAGGTCTCGCTGGCGAGGATGATGTCCTTACGGTCGTCGAGAACCTCGACTGCCCGTATGACAATGGCAAACGCCCGATCATAAACGGCCGGGTCCATTTTCTCGGCGAAGGTCTTGGTGATCTCCGAGATGTCCGCCCGGTAGCTCTCCGGAAGCGCGGTCCAGAGAATCTCGGCGTGGTTGTTCTGGAGGGCCTCGGCGACAGCGAGAACGGTCCCCTCCGGAGAGTCCGGAATCGTGGGCTCCTTGGCGGTGGAGTCCGCATTGCGTGCGCAGCCGAATGCCGCCATAAGGATCAATGGAGCGATGGTGAGACGATGGGACGTAGTCTGCATGGTGATACCTCCAGGTGGAGGGCGATTATGCCACAGCCAGGGAATGAAGAAACCGTTGGCCTCGTTGATACGTATGAAAAGACGATGCTGAAACTCAATCTCGAAAATCTCTACGTTGAACACCGGCATGGGGCCGGGGATCAATACGAGCGAATCCTCGGGGGAAACCCCGTCAGGTACAACGGAGGATGATATGAAGCGAGCGATCGGTGTGTTGTCGGTGGTGATGGTCATGGTTATCGCGATGCCCGCGATGGCGGGTGACGGACATAAGTGCACGGCGTCCACTCAGGACTGCCTGAACCACATGGTAGAGAACCTCAACAACCGTGGATGGGTCGGAATCGAGATGGACAACGAGGGCGGCGTCGACAAGACGGTCATCACAAAGGTGATCGTTGGCAGCCCAGCGGAGAAAGCCGGTTTTGAAGTCGGCGATACGCTGGTTGCGGTCAACGGCGTGGCGTTTTCGGAGGATAATGAGAAACAGCTCAAAGACGTCCAACACGCGATGACACCCGGTGCCGACTTCACCTACACCGTGTCCCGCAAGGGCTCCAAGGTGGATCTGAACGTTGAGCTGGGCGAGCTCCCGGATGACGTCAAGGCGCAGTGGATTGGACACCACATGATGGAGCACGCGGAGGTGCAGATGGCTTCGAACGAGTAGATACCGTTCGACACGGAAATTCCACCGGCGCCTCCACGGCGCCGGTTTTCTTTTCCGCCCTCCCGACCGGGCTATGCGGATATTCGGGTTCCACCACCCAACCTCCCACGGCTCTGCGGGCCGGCCCCCCATCCATACACGGCCTTTCGGCTATGCGGCGCGAAGCTTATACGAGCACCTGCCGTAAAGCCGCTAACCCGTATAGCCGTATAGCCAGATACGGCAGCGTGGAGAATCATTGCATCAGGCGTGGAGCATCATCTTCGCCCGGTTGGGTGGTTCTGTCTCACGTACACCCTCGCCCCCCGCCGTTTGACCTTGACCTCGATCCGGTACGGCTGCTCCAGCTTCGGTGATGGCGCGATGGAGAGCTCGTAGTAGCTCGAGATGACTCGCACCAGCTTGTCCATGGCGATCTCAGGGAAGAGGTGCGTCTTGAAGTAGAGGCCGCCGGTATCCTCGCTGACCCTCCTGAGACCCATTTCAAGGGTATGCCAATCCGCCGTCGTGATGTCGAGGGAGAAGACCGACGTCCGCGCCGTGGCCAACGCCGCGATTGCGTTGCCGTAGCCGGCGGTTGTAATGGGATGGCCACGGTTGTATCGCCCGACGCCCCAACCGAAGAGAACCAGGGTCTTGGGCCCAGGGATCGGGATCAGTGATTGAGCCACCAGCTCGAGGGCGCGACTCATGGTTGCCGCCTTGCGGGCCTTAGTGGCGTTGAAGTATTCGCCCATGCGAGGTGTGGATGGGGCGGGAGGCTCGATCGTGCCGTGGAGGATCTCGGTCGTGGTGATCATCTCTGCCAATGCGTCGTGGTCGACTGTGAAATCGGAGCGCAGCTCGAGGTGACTCTCGAACGTCAGAAACGCGACCCTGTCGGTCGGGGCCAGGTTGCGAACGAAATCGGCGGCCTGGGGGGCCATCCGAACCACGCCCTTGATCCGGTAGAGATTGATGTCGGTCTGGAAGAGGACCACGATCAGACGAGGTTCGGGTTCGGTGAGGAAAGCGCCGGACGGCATAACGTCATGTGGCGGAGTCGAGGCCCTGACGGCGGCCGCGCTGGTGGCTGGAATCCACGTCACCGATTCGACCTCGGCGCTCTTGCCGCTGATCCTGACCCGAAAATCCTGCGGACGGAGATCCGCGATCGGGTAGCCCGCGTCGTCGACAACCCGCACCTCGGTGAGAATCCGGGTCACTTCGACCGTGGTGCCGAAGGGGGTCGGGGTCTGCTGGGCAAGGACCGGCGACAACGCCGTCGCGAACGCCGCGATCATCAGGACGGCGCTGCGGACCACGAGTCGGGAATCCATGCAGGTTCTACGCGATCACCAGGCCCCGGTTCTCGGATCGTTCTCGAGATCGGCCAGCAGCACCTCGACCGCGCGCCGGAGCTGGGTGTCCTCGGTGGCCGAGCGGTCCTCTGACGGCGGCTGCGCCACCATCACGTCCGGCACCGCACCGTTGTGCTCCATGTTGACACCTGTTCGTGCGACAAACCAGCCGCGGCCCGGCAATCGGACCAGTGCTCCGTCGAGGGTGCGCGTGCCACCGGTGGAGATGACTGCTCCAAAGGTCGGCCAACCAACGAGCGGGCCCCGCTCGAGGGTCTTGAAAGCATGGGAGAAGATCTCGGCGTTGGAGTACGACTGCTCGTTGCAGATCGCGGCGGCTGGCCGGGTCCAGGCCGCCAGCGGTAGGCGGCCCTGGGGGTAGGCGCGGATGGTGGGATCGGCGCCACGCGGGATGGTGTAGGCGTGGCGCTGCACCATGAGCACCGCCATCATATAGTCGGTGGTCCATCCGCCGCCGTTGAAGCGGACGTCGACGAGCAATCCCTCCTTGCCGTCGGCGGCGGCAAAGAGCATGCGCTCGAACTCCTCGAAGGAGGGAGCGTCCATACCCTGGATGTGGACATAGCCCAACCGTCCACCGGACCACTCCTCGGTCAGGCGCCGGCGCTCGCGCACCCACTCCTCGTAGCGGAGCTGACGTTGCCGGCGAAGGTCGACCGGTGTGACGACCACCGTGCGCTCGATACCGTCGACGCCGAGAACCCTGAGCTGGGTCCTCTGGTCGACCGTGTCGACAAACGCATCGAAGACGTTGGTTTCGGTCGCCATTTCGACGCCGTTGACCGCAAGCAGCCGCTCACCCTTCTCGATCTTGACGTCGGTGCGCCACGCAGGTGAATCGGGAAGGACCTCCGAGATGAGCAGACCGGGTCCACCCGCCTTCGGATCATAGGTGATACCGATCCAGCCGGTGTTGTCCCCCGTTACGTGTGCAGGGCCGCGGGTGCCGGGTGGGTAGTAGCCCATATGGGAGGCGTTGAGCTCACCGAGCATCAGGTTGACGATGTCTGCAAAATCCGAAGAGGTCGAAGCGGCAAGCGCCCATGGGCGGTACTTGTCGTGCTGGGCGGGCCAGTCGACGCCGTGGAAGTCCGGGTCGTAGAAGAACATATTGAGGGCTCTCCAGGCTTCGTCGAAGACCGCCGCTCGCTCGAGCCTGCTGTCAACTGTGTAGCGCGCCGAGAAGGGGATGGGGTCACCCGGTTTGGCGTCGATACCGACCCGTTTGATGCGGCCCTTTCCGTCCAGGAAGAAGATTTCCTCCCCCTTCGAATCGAAGACGTACTGCTCGGGCTCGGCGCCGTCCTTCGTCAGACGGTTGAGGTCCTCGCCGTTCCATTCGATGCTGTAAAGGTCTTCGTCTCCCTCGTGTTCGGCGGTAAATATGATCTTCGTTCCATCGGGACTGACCAGCGGTCCGCCCTCGTTTCCCTTGAGATCGGTGATCCGTTCGACCCGCTCCCAGAGGCGATCGAACTCGATCGTCACATGGGGCAGCTCGGGCTTCTTCTCTTCATCGTCCTCTTCGCCGTCGTTTTTCTTGGCCTTTTTTTTGGCGTTCTCGTCATTCTTTTTGAACTCCTCGAGCCATTGTGAAGCCGTCCGCTCGTGATCGGCCCGGGTCAGCCAAACGCCCCAGATGTCGAAAGTCTCCTGTGAACGCTCCGCGGTCCACACCAGCCGGCGACCGTCCGGCGACCAGCTGGGTGCGAGGTCGTCGT
>CAYRFI010000165.1:0-6242 GCA_964423595.1 uncultured Thermoanaerobaculia bacterium
CTTCGCGGATGAAGGTCGTCTTCTTCGGTACCCCTGATTTTGCCGTGCCCAGTCTCGAGAAGCTGGTGGAAAGCCGGCACGAGGTTACGCTGGTTGTTTCCAGACCAGACCAACCGGTTGGACGGCGCCAGGTCCTCACGCCTCCGCCGGTTGTCGACGCTGCCCGTGCCCGTCAGATCGACTGCCTGCAGCCGCAAAGCCTCAAGTCGGGCGAGATCGATGCGAGGCTCAAACAAAGCGACACGGATGCCGTGGTCGTGGTGGCCTACGGCAAGTTGATCCCTGGACGCCTGCTCGAAATCCCGCGGCACGGTTTCGTCAACCTGCATCCGAGTCTGTTACCGCGCCATCGCGGACCATCTCCGATCCAATGGGCATTGGTCTGTGGCGACCGCGCAACCGGCGTCACTACCATCCAGATCGACGAGGGCATGGACACCGGGCCTATTCTTCTCCAGCGCCGAGTGCCGATCGAGCCCGACGAGACGGCCGAAATGCTGGCGCCACGGCTTGCCGAGATCGGCGCGGAGCTCGTCGTGCGAACCCTCGATGAGATTGAAGAAGGCTCGTTGACGCCCCGTCCGCAACCAACTGACGGCGCCAATGTCACACCCATTCTGCGCAGGAATTTTGCCAAGGTCGATTGGTCGATGCCCGCCCGCCAACTGGTCAACAGACTTCGGGGTTTTACGCCGTGGCCGGGACTCTATACCAGGTTCCGGGGCGGTCGACTCAAGATCTTCGGCCTCGATGAGGTCAAGCCACCCCCGGGCGGCAAGGAGAAGTCGGGAACAGTCGTCACGGCGAATCCGGACGGAATCGTCGTGCGCTGTGGAAAGGGAACCGCGGCGAAGATCACCGAGGTGCAGCGGGAGGGTAGACGAAGGATGCCGGTAGATGCCTTTTTGATCGGCGAACGGGTGAGCCGCGGTGAGGCTTTCGGCTGATCGACTGACAGCGGCGCGCATGCTCGTGCGCGTTGAAGAAGGAGCATTTTCGTCGCGACTCCTTGCCGGCGGTGGAGGACCGGCGGCCCGAGTCAGGGTGCTCGAGGTGCTGCGCTCGATGCGTGCGTTGGATGCGGTTCTCCAACCGCGGTGCCGGCGGAAACTTCGCAAGCTCGATCCCGAGGTGCGGGCGGCTATGCGGATCGGGCTTGTAGAAACGGTTCGTTTGGATTTCCCACCGGAGCTGGCGACTGACGGAGCGGTGCGGCTGGTGCGGCGACTCGGCCGGTCGTCCGCTTCTTCGATGGTCAACGCCGTGCTGCGGAAAGCGACCGCTGACTGGCGTGAGGTGCTGGCGCGCTCTCCGATCGACGTTCGCCTCTCGCACCCGGAATGGCTCTATCGTCGTTGGGTCGACCACTTCGGTGTTGAGGCGGCCGAGAACGCGATGGCGTCGGCGCAGGAGCCGGCCGTCACCTGGGCATGGTTTTTTGACCGGGAAGACCGCCGGCATCTGACCAGAAAAGGTGTCGAGCTGGCGCCTCATCCCTGGTGTCCCGGCGCTTGGACGGCGCCCGAGGACGTGAGAAGCCTGATCGAAACGGTCAGCGGTGGCGACGCTTACGCCCAGGACCCGAGCTCGCAATTGGTGGGGCATGTCGCGAGTTCGCTGGCCTCCGGGAAAGGGAATATCCTCGATCTCTGCGCAGCACCTGGCGGTAAGACGGCATTGATACTGCACCTCGGTTGCTGGCAGCGCGTGGCGGCGGCAGACCTCCGTTTGAACCGAGCACGTTTGGTGCGAAAGGCCGTCATGCGTGCGGGGAACTGCGCGATCGTGGCTGCCGACGCCACGATGTCACCGTTCGCGGCCGGCGGATGGAATCTCGTACTTCTGGACGCACCTTGTACCGGCACCGGCACCTTCCGCCGTCATCCCGAGCTCAAGTGGCGGCTGGCTCCGGAGTCGATCGGCGAGCTTGTCGGAAGACAACAGGAGATGTGGATGACGGCCCTCGATCTGGTCGCACCCGGCGGGGCGCTGCTCTACACCACGTGCTCCGTGGAACCGGAGGAGAACGAGGGCGTCGTGGCAGATCTCCCGGACGGATTCGAGGTCGAGAGGCTTGAATCTCACCTGCCGCCACGGGTCCCGTGGATCCCGACGACCGCCGGGGGCATCCGCATTCTGCCCAACCCCGACGGCGACGGCTTCACCATGCATGCCGTGCGGCGCGCCGCCTGAACCTCTTGCCGGTCAGAAAAACCACAGAGGCACAGAGACACAGAGGGGGACACAGGGAAAAAATGCAGAGGCGCAGAGCCCCCGCTTGTCCCGGCGTAGCCGTATAACGACGAAGCCGGACCCACCCGTTTCTGAACCGCAAAGAACGCAAAGCCCACCCACACGCCCGCCCCGCAAAGGCGCAAAGACGTAAAGGGGTGGTTGGGCGGTTCTGAGTCTATCTGTGTGATCTGTAGGCCCATTGGGTGTGTGGGTGGGTTTCGCGTCTTTGCGTTAAGGACTGTACCGCCGTCAAGTACCGTCGTTTTCGAGCGTTGCCTCGATCTCCTCCCACTCGGCCATCAGAGACTCGAGGTCTGCGGCCAGCTTGTCGCGTTCCGCCTGCATCGATCGAACCTTCGATTCGGCTGTCTGCTCGAAGAAACCCGGTTGGCAAAACGCCCCGTCGATCTCCTCGATACGCCGTTCCGCTTTTTCGATGGCGGTGGTGACAACGTCCCGCCGAAGCTCGATCTGTTTGATTTTCTTCGCATTTCCAGCGGCGTTGTCGGTGTTGTCTGGTCTCGAACCGCCACGTTTGCGGGCGCGTTTTTCGCGCCGGACCCGCAGAACAGCAGCGTCGGCGTCGAGGTGGTCATCGCCGCAGCTCGCCAGATACTCATCGTACGTTCCCGGGTAGTCGTTGATGCCGTTCTCGGTGATCTCAAATACCCGGGTTGCGAGCTGTGATACGAACCAACGGTCGTGGGAGACGAATATCAGCGTGCCGTCAAAGGCTGCAAGACCGGCGACCAGTGCCTCGATGGCCTCGAGATCGAGGTGGTTGGTCGGCTCGTCCAGTACTAGGACGTTTGGCTCGTCAACCGCAATGCGGGCAAAAATGAGCCGTGCCGCCTCCCCTCCGGAAAGAGCCGGGATCTTTTTTTCCACCTCGTCTCCCGAGAATAGCACCTTGCCGAGACGGCTTCGCACAGTGCCGACGCTCTCGCCGGAGCAGGCTGCGCCGAGCCAGCTCTCGACGGTGGCGTCGCTGTTGGCGAAGGCCTGTCGGTGGTCCTGTGCGAAATAACCCGCCCGGACCTCGTGTCCCCATTTCGCTTCCCCCGCATCCGCGGCCAGCTCGCCGACGGCGATCTTGAGCAACGTTGACTTGCCGATGCCGTTGGGGCCGATGATGGCCAGGTGGTCCCCCCTGCGCACGGTGAGGTCGATATCGGAAAGAACCTGGTTGTCACCGAAGGCCTTGCTGACCTGCTCGAATTCGAGCGCTACCTTGCCGCTTGGGCGCCGCTGGCGGAACTGAAAGACCGGATAGCGGCGTGACGACCGCGGGAGAGATTCGATGACGATGCGGTCCATCTGTTTGAGCTTGCTCTGCGCCTGGCGCGCCTTGGTCGCCTTGGCTCTGAAGCGGTCGGCGAAGGCTTTTTTTTCGGCGATCTTTTTCTCCTGGCGCGCGATTTCGCGCTCTTTTCGATTGCGCTCCTCGACCTTGGCGGCAGCAAATGCCGTGTAGTTCCCCGAGTAGAGGGTGACCGTCTCATAGTCGATGTCGAGGATGTGGGTACATACGTTGTCGAGAAAACGGTGATCGTGCGAGATGACGGTCGCGCACCCCTGGTAGGTGTCCAAGAATTTCTCGAGCCAGCGGATGGAGAGGATGTCGAGGTGATTGGTCGGCTCATCGAGGAGCAGACAGCCTGGGTCGGCGGCCAGAACCTGGGCCAACAGGACTCGTAGCTTGAAGCCGCCGGAGAGAATGGAGAGCGGTCTGTGGTGAAGCTCCGACGGGATGCCCAGGCCCTCGAGGATTTCTCCCGACCGAGCCTCGAAGCTGTAGCCGTCGAGGCTGACGATCAGATCTTCCAACGCGGCGTAGCGGTCGCCGTCGAAATGTTCGGTCGATGCCTCGAGAATTCGATCTCTCTCCGCAAGGGCCTGCCACAGTTCCTGGTGACCCATCATCGTCACGTCAAGAATCGGAACGTCTTCAAAACGGAAGTGGTCCTGGGAGAGGACGCCGAGCCGCAGTCGTTTTGGCATCGCGACAAGGCCGTCGCTCTGCTCCTCGGTGCCGGCAATGATTCGAAGGAGGGTGCTTTTGCCGGAGCCGTTGGCGCCGACCAGCCCGTAGCGGCAGCCCGGGTTGAGCTGGAAGTTGACATTGGCGAAGAGGACCTGGCTGCCGTAGGCCTTGGCGAGGTTGGTGACCGCGATCATGGGGAGGGAGGATAGCAGGAGCGCGAACCGTAGTTTCAGTTTTGAATTATGAGTGATGAGTTTTGAGTTCTACCCGTCCACCCGGGACGCTTCTGGGGGTGGGTGGGGGATGACTCAAAACTCAAGACTGAACACTCAAAACTGGGATGCTCGGCGCGCGGCCTATTCGAACATTTCCTGCGTGTACCAGAAGATATCAGGGTCCTTGAGATTGATGCTGTCGACGCTTCGAAAGGTGATCGAAGAGACGCTCACATTCTTAGGTTCTTCGGGCCAGTAGAGCCACCCGAAATGCTTCGACCCGCGAGACCACCGCATATACAGGGTCCCTGCGCGCACAGCGCTGCGTTGTTGTTGTTCATTGGTCTCGCCGGCACCGGTGCTCGTAGTCTCGAACACATCTGCGGTGAGAGGGGCCGCATTCCATTCGTATTCAATCGCGTAGCCCCACAGCGGAGCCTCGACGACCCGCAGGGCAACCAACTCCTGGTCGACCCTGAAGAGCACAACCGCACCGTAGGGAATACCGACCCCCCGCTGATTGACGGCGACACGCTCGAAAGTCGGTCGTTCGGGTGGGCGGGGCGGACCGCCGCAGCCCGCGGCCGCAACCAATGAGACAACCACGAGCAAACGGGCGACCGCTGAATGTACGCGAAATGGATCCCGTTCCACCATTCAAATGTACTACGCGATTCCGTGAGGAGTGCAGGTTGAGTTGGTGAATCGCCGCGGTGGGAGTTATGATCGGCCAGCGAATTTCCTCAAGGAGGGTCCAGCTATGAAGCGAATTCTTGCTGCTGTCGTGATCGTGCTTGCGGCGACGCTGCCGGTGTCGGCCGGTGACGGTGACGCCATCCTCGGCGTCTGGGCGACCGATCCCGAGGGCGGAGGGGGTCAAGCCCACGTCGAAATCTATGCCGTCGGGGATCAATACTTCGGGAAGATCGTTTGGCTCGAAAATCCCCTCTACACGGCCGAAGATGAAGATGGAGAAGAGGGTGAGCCAAAGGTCGACAAGAACAACCCGGACCCCGCGCTGCAGTCGCGGCCGATCATGGGCCTCGAACTCTTGAAGGGCTTTCAGTACGACGGCAATGGTACCTGGAAGAAGGGCACGATCTACGACCCTGACAACGGCAAGACTTATAAATCCAAGGTCCGACTTGGCGACGACGGAGTGCTCAATGTGCGCGGGTTTATCGGCATTTCGATGATCGGCCGCACCTCGCAATGGACGCGGGTCGTGGAGGACGGATGAGGTCTGATATTGAGTCGAAACAACTTGAAGACGGTGCGTGGTTGGCGCCCGGATAGGACTCGTTCAATGGGCTCTATTACGTTGCAACGAATACTCCTTGCCGACGACGAGCCCGACATCGAGCCCCTGGACGGACTCGTCGAAGACGGTCTCGATGACCAGCTGCTCGCTTTCGATCACACAGGGTCCAGCGATAATAAACAGTGGGAAATCATTGCCAACGGTATAGTCAAGGAGTCGCATCGGTCCGCTCGGTAACCTACGTCGTCCATCAGTTTAAATACTCAAGACCACGCCTGCCGAGACCGCGATCTGGTAGATGACCTGGATGATATCCATGGCGTTTTGAATCACCTTCGAATCAATACGCGGCGTGACCAGGATTTCATCACCCGGCCGAATTTCAGTGCCGGAGTCAGCCATCTCCACCGCCGCATTGGCGTGCAGGATTATCAACTTTTTGGTGTTGGCCCGATCGGAAAAGCCGCCGGCATGCTTGATATAATCCTCGGCCGTGTCACCAGGCTTGAAGATCACGGCCTGGGACATCATCACCTCGCCGCCAATT
>CAYRFI010000166.1:0-5843 GCA_964423595.1 uncultured Thermoanaerobaculia bacterium
ATATGGCCAGGACAAAGCGATCCGCCTATCAGACCGCCCTCGACCTGTTGTCGCGGCGAGACCACTTTCGACGCGAGCTGGTCGAGAAGTTGCGTACGAGAGACTTTCCTGCCAAAGAAATCGAGGATGCGATTGCGCGCTGCGAGGGCCTCGATCTGATCAACGATGAGAGGGTCGCCGTGCGGTTTGTCGAGGTGCGTGCGGTCGACCGGGGTTGGGGCCCCCACCGGTTGATGGCCGAGCTTCGGCAACGGGGCATGTCGGCCGACGACGCCGATCGGATAGCAATTCTGTCTGACGAAATGGCTGCCGGCGCCATGCGTACGGCTCTCCGAAAGCTCGAGGTTCGCGCCCCCGCTTCCTGGTGGCGGGATGGCCAGCGCCGGGCACGGATGGTAAGCTCCCTCATCACTCGCGGCTTCGAAGCAGAGATCGCGATCGCCGCCGTCGATGAGCTGGCGGCCTCCCGGGAGAACCAAAGCCATGCGCTCGATGACCAGTAAGGAAATACGACAGGCCTTTCTCGACTACTTCGCCTCGAAGGACCACGAGATTGTGGCGTCGTCGCCGTTGTTGCCGTCGGGGGATACGACGCTCCTCTTCACCAACGCTGGGATGAACCAGTTCAAGGACGTTTTCTCGGGCCGCGAAAAACGCGCCTCTAGGCGTGCGGCTTCGACCCAGAAGTGCGTGCGTGCCGGCGGCAAGCACAACGACCTCGAGAACGTGGGCTATACGGCCCGTCACCACACTTTCTTCGAGATGCTCGGCAATTTTTCCTTTGGCGACTATTTCAAAAAGGAAGCCATCGAGTTTGCGTGGGAGCTGGTGGTCGATGTCTATGGGCTGCCGATCGATCGCTTGTGGTTCACCGTCTACACGGACGACGATGACGCAGCCAGATTGTGGGAGGAGGTTGGCGCATCACCGGACCGGATCCTGCGATTCGGCGAGAAGGACAACTACTGGTCCATGGGAGAGACCGGTCCGTGCGGACCGTGCACAGAGATCCACTACGACCGCAGCCCGGACCCCCTGGCGCCCGGCCGCGCCGAGCTCGTCAATGGCGAGGGCGACGACATCATCGAGATCTGGAACCTGGTTTTCATGCAATTCGACCGTGATGCCGAAGGCAATTTGCATCCGCTGCCGAAGCCGTGTGTCGACACCGGTGCCGGGCTCGAGCGCTTTGCAATGGTGTTACAGGAGGTCGAGTCGAATTACGAGACCGACCTCTTCACGCCGATAATTGACGCCGTGGCAAAACTCGTCGAGCGCCCCTACGACCCGGCGAGCGAGCTCGCTCCCGCCTATCGCGTGATCGCCGACCACCTGCGTGCCGCCACCTTTTTGATGACCGACGGTGTTGTGCCGTCGAACGAGGGTCGTGGCTACGTGCTGCGCCGGATCATCCGCCGTGCACTCCGCTACGGGCGCAAGCTGGGTCTGGATGGAGCGTTCCTCCACACTCTGATACCGGTGGTTGTCGATCTGATGGGCGAGGACTTTCCCGAACTCGTGGAGCGTCGGGAGGTTGTGGTTACTCAGCTCCGGCAGGAAGAGGAGCGATTCGCGAGGACCCTCAACTCGGGCACCGATGTCGCCCAGCGCGAGCTCGAACGACTCAAGCGGAGCGGCCAGGACATCGTACCGGGAAGCACCGTCTTCAATCTCTACCAGACCCACGGCATCCCGACCGAGCTCCTCGAGGAGTTCGCCCAGGAGGAGGGCCTCGGCATCGACCGCGAGGGATTCGAGGCGGCCCTCGAGGAAGAACGGCAGCGTGGTCAGGCTTCGTGGCGGGGTGACCTGCTGTCCCACTTCCGTCCCGAGTACGAGTGGGTGGTGGACAAGGGGATCCGTTCCGAATTTGACGGATATGACCAGCTTCGGAAGGCCGCCAAGGTCGTGGTGTTGATCGGTGACGACGGGCTTGAAGACTCCCTGGCGAAGGGTGAGGGCGGCGACGTCATCCTCGACGAGACACCTTTTTATGCCGAGGCGGGTGGGCAGGTCGGCGATCGTGGTCGGTTGGTGTGGGACGGTGGGCATGCTGTCGTGCTCGACACCCTGAAACCCATGGAAGGCCTCATAGCCCACCGCGTTGTCGTCGAGGAAGGTGAGCTCGATGTGGGCATCACGGTGTCGGCGGAGGTAGCAAGGGACAACCGCTCCGATACTCAGCGCAACCATACCGCGACCCATCTCCTGCACGCTGCGTTGCACCAGGTCTTGGGTGACGCGGCGCAGCAGGCAGGTTCGCTGGTCGAGCCCGACCGGCTGCGCTTTGACTTCTCGTGGGGAGACCCGGTGCGCACGGAGGAGCTCTATGAGATCGAGCGGCTCGTGAACGCCGCGATTATTCGCAACGAGCCCGTATCCAAGGAGTACATGGCCATGGACGACGCTCGCGGACGCGGCGCCATGGCTCTCTTCGGGGAGAAGTACGGCGACACCGTGCGCGTGGTGACGGTCGGTGGCGGTGACTTCTCGGTCGAGCTGTGCGGCGGGTGTCACGTCGAGCGAACCGGAGATATCGGCAGCTTCGCGATCGTCTCGGAGCGCGGTGTGGCGGCCGGCGTTCGGCGCATCGAGGCCGTGACCGGCCGCGGTGCGGTGGAGCGGATGCAGGAACGTGAACGGCTTGCCGATCAGTTGGCCGGCAGATATCAGATCTCCTTCGAACAGCTTCCCGAGCTGCTCGCCGGCCGAGACCGGCGGATGTCGGAGCTCGAGGGAGAAGTGCGCAAACTCAAACACCAACTCGCATCCGGCGACTCCGGCGGCAGCGAGATCCGTCAAGAGGTCGACGGCATCGTCGTCCAGGCCCGCCTGGTACCCGAGATGTCATCGGCCGAGCTGCGCAATCTCGCCGACACTCTGCGCCAGAAGCTGGGCTCCGGTGTGGTGGTGCTCGGGATGGAGTCGGGCGGCAAGGCCACCCTGCTGGCTGCGGTGACGGATGACCTTACCGACCGGGTACGCGCGGGCGACCTCGTGCGCGAGCTGGCGACTGTTGTGGGTGGCAATGGAGGCGGCAAGCCGAATCTCGCTCAGGCGGGTGGGCCCGATGTCGCCAAGCTTGGCGAAGCACTCCAGAAAGCACCGGGGGCGGTCGCGAAGATCGCGTCATAGCGGCAAAGCGACACACCCTTCGGTGAGGGTCTTCAATAGTTCTTCGAGGTGGGAGGAATGACGTGAAAAAGGGTGCGAAAATCGCGTTTGTCGGCCCAGGCGTCATGGCAGAAGCCATGATTGCCGGCCTGATCAACCAGAAAGTGGTTCCGTCGGAGTCAATCGTCGTTTCCGGCCCGAGCGGGGTGCGCGTCGATGAGCTCGCGGAACGTCACGCCATCGTCTCCATGACCGACAATGCGACGGCCGTCGAGGACGCGGACGTGGTCGTGTTGGCGGTCAAGCCGCAGCGTCTGGACCACGTGATGGTTGATCTTCGAGGAACGCTCAAAGCTTCTGCGCTGGTTCTCTCGATTGTGGCCGGCGCTCCCATCGACAAGATGGCCACCGGGCTCGAGCACGACGCGATCGTCCGGTCGATGCCGAACACGCCGGCCCAGATCGGTGAGGGAATCACGGTGTGGACGGCGGCGGAGACGGTGTCCGACGAGCAGAAGGAAATGGCTCGGGAGATCTTGGCCGCGTTCGGTGACGAGGTATTCCTCGATGAGGAGCGGTTCCTCGACATGGCGACCGCCCTTTCCGGCACCGGTCCCGCTTATGTCTTTCTGTTCATGGAAGCGATGGTGGATGCGGGAGTCCACCTCGGCTTTTCACGCCGAGTCGCCGAGATCCTGGTTGCCAAAACCGTCCGCGGCTCGGTAGATTTCTACTCGAGGCCGGACGATCCGATACACCTTGCGCGCCTCAGGAATCAGGTGACCTCACCAGGCGGAACGTCGGCGGCAGCCCTCTACTACCTCGAAAAGGCCGGCTTCCGAACCGCCATATCTCGAGCCATCTGGGCGGCCTATGAACGCTCGCGCGAGCTGGGTGTTGATTCGAGCGCCCACTGGCCGGAGTCGCGACCGGAGTCCTGAGGCGATTCCGGTTTCTCGCCATTCTCGTCGACCTGGCCTCTTCTCAACAACGGAGACGTGATTGCGCACCGGGGAAGTGCTATCCTCAGCCGCGGAAATATGGCGCGAATCACATCACATCAAAAGGGGAGGTCAATCATGGGAAACCCGCTGAGGAGATATCTGTTCGGGATCGTCGTGTTCGCCGTCGTTCTGACCGCCTTTGGCGGTCTTTCATATGCCCAGGAGGCGGCGGAGGAGGAGCAGCCCGGCGTGCCGGAAGAGACGATCGCGCTGCCGACCACGGTCGGCGAGATCACGGTGACGGCGCGGAAGGTCGAGGAGGACATTCAGGAGGTGCCGATCTCTGTCTCGACCCTGCAGGGCGAGGACCTCGACGTCCTCACCACCGGCGGCGCCGACGTGCGGGCGTTGTCGGGCCACGTCCCCAGCCTGGTGATGGAGTCGTCCTTCGGCCGCGCCTTCCCGCGCTTCTACATCCGCGGTCTCGGCAACCCCGACTTCGACCTCAACGCGTCGCAGCCGGTGTCGATGGTGGTCGACGAGGTCGTGCTCGAAAACCCGATCGTCAAGGGCATGCCGCTGTTCGACATTCAGCAGGTCGAGGTGCTGCGCGGTCCTCAGGGAACGCTCTTCGGGCGCAACACACCGGCCGGTATCGTCAAATTCGACACCGTCAAGCCGTCGCAGGACTTCGACGCCTACGCCAAGCTTTCGTACGGCACCTACGACACCCTCGACGTCCAGGCCGCTGTCGGCGGTTCGCTCGGAGGCAGCTGGTCGGGCCGATTCTCGGCTCTCTATCAATCGCGCAGTGACTGGGTCGACAACAAGTGGGAGGCGGGGCCCGAGAGCAAGCTCGGCGCCTATGACACGACCGCTTTCCGTGGTCAGCTCCTGTGGGAGCCCAACGACAGTTTCTCGGCCCTCCTCAACCTCCACGGCTGGGACGTGGACGGCACCGCGCGCATCTTCCGCGCGAATATTCTCGAAGCCGGAACCAACAATCTGGTTGACGGTTTTCAACAGGATGTCGTCTACCACGACGGGCGGAACAAGCAGGAGATCTCCTCGTTCGGCGGCGTGCTCAAGCTCGAGTACGACTTCGGCGCCGCCACTCTGACGTCGGTCACCGGGTACGAGAGCATCGACGACATGTACAGCCGCGGAGACATCGACGGCGGCTACGGCGCGGTGTTTCTCGGAGAGGGCAACTACGGCCCCGGGTTCATCCCGTTCCCGTCTGAATCGGCCGATGGTCTGCCCTACCTCGATCAGTGGACCCAGGAGTTCCGGATCGCGAGCAACGGGGGCGGCGACTGGAACTGGCTGGCCGGTTTCTTCTACTTTAACGAGGACCTGCAGGCCGACACCTTCAGCTACGATTCGCTATCGCCCGGCAACCCTCAGGACGGCTATGCCTTCCAGACACAGGAGGCCACGTCCTACGCTCTCTTTGGCTCCGTCGACTGGCAGGTGGCCGAGCGTTGGAACCTGACGGCGGGCCTGCGATTCTCTAGCGACGAGAAGGACTTTTCTGCTGAACGGCCCGACCCGACCTTCCAAACCCCGACCGTTGCGCCGATCTTGGAGCACGTCGAGGACGACAACGTGAGCTGGGACCTGAGCGCCGTCTACAAGGCCAGCGACACCGTCAACGTCTATGGCCGCGTTGCCACCGGCTACCGCGCGCCGTCGATCCAGGGCCGGATCCTGTTCTGCGCCGACTTTGAGGGCGGCCAGAACCCGGAGACCAACTGCGTCACCACGGCCGACACCGAGACCATC
>CAYRFI010000167.1:0-5841 GCA_964423595.1 uncultured Thermoanaerobaculia bacterium
TGTATCAACGGGTACCTATCCTCTTCACGAATCGCAGCTCTACCTCTTCCTGATTCGACTCTCAATGGGCTATCCGGGTCGTGAGGAGGAGAGAGAACTTCTGCGAGCGAGTGGCGCGGAACCCGAGCTCGAGCAGCTCGAGCCGGTCATCGACGCGCGCGAGGTCATCGAAATGCAAAACCTGGTGCCCGAGGTTCACGTCTCCGATGTGCTTCTCGATTACCTGCTCGAGATCGTGGAGGCGACACGTTCCCACCCGTCTCTCGCGCTTGGAGTCTCGACCCGCGGCTGTCTCGCCTGGCAGCGATCGGCACAGGCGCTGGCGCTGGTTCGCGGGCGGGCCTTCGTGCTCCCCGATGACCTTCAGGACACCGCTGAAACGGTGCTTGCCCACCGACTTCTGCACGCTGACCCGCTGGTCGGTGACGGCTGGGAGCGCAGCCGCTCCGAACGCGCCGTCATCCGCGCCATCCTCGAAACCATCCCCGTGCCCCGATAGGGTAAATTTTGAATTTCGAATTTCGAATTTCGAATTTCCCGACCGACCCCCCGGTAAACTTGGGACTTCGGTTCAGACAACAAATCACCGGGCATCATAATAGCCAACTCACTTCGCGACATTCTTCTCGTTGCGCGAAGATGGTGTACGGAAATCCGAAATCCGAAATCCGCAATCCGAAATCGATCGAAACCTGATGGCGTTCGTAAATTCGTTTCCCGGTTTCCGCCTCCGCCTCACCCACTGGGGTATCGCGTACCTCGTGGCGAGCATCGTCCTGGGTTTGGCGGCGGTGAACACCGGCAACAACGCCCTCATGGCCCTCCTCGGTCTCGCCCTCGGCAGCTACGTGGTGTCTGGTGCCTGGTCGCGTCAGGTCCTGGCTGCGGTCGAAGCGACCGTCGATGTGCCGTCGGAGGTGTATGCGGGCAGACCGGCGGTGATTGGCGTCGAGCTGGCAAATAGATCCGGCTTCTTCCCCGCCTACGGACTCGTCATCCGTGATGACGCCGGAAGTTCGGTGCTCAGGGAGTTTTTTCTCGCGACCGGTCAGAGGCGGCGGCATTCGGTTGAGGTGGTGTTCCCGCGGCGGGGTTGGCAGGAGATCGGTCCCTGGCGGCTCGAGGTGTTACTGCCACTGGGCTTCTTCCTGAAATCGAAGACTCTTGTTACCGGTCGCCAGGTTTTGGTATATCCGCGGCTCCTCCAGGCCTCGATGGCATCGATGCGGCGTGGCGGCGGCCGCCGATCGCCAGATGCCCTGGAGTCGCGGGGGCGCGAAGGCGACGTCACGCAGCTCCGTGATTACCGCGACGGCGACGAGGTACGGGCAATGCACTGGAAACAGACTGCTCGCCAGCAACACCCGGTGGTGGTAGAGCGCCAGCGCGCGACCGAAAAGCCCGTTTTCTATGTGGTTGATCCGAGGCTCGAGGATCCGACCGATCCGCAACAGCTCGAGTGTTTTGAACATCTCCTGTCAGAGGTTGCAACCGGTATCGTACGGAGGCTTTGCGAGGGTATCCGGGTAGGGCTCGTCGTCGGCCCGCTCGTGGTGGCGCCGGTGCGGAGCATCCGACGTGCTCCGACGCTCTTACGTCCGCTGGCGGAGGTCGAACCGATATCCACGGCAGCGAAGGCGCCGATTGCGGTCAACGGTGGCCGCGCGATGACATTCATGGTCCCGGGAGCGATGAGCCGATGACCGTCGAGGACTACCGCCGGTTGCTCGGGGTGCTCTTCCTGTGGGCCCTGCTGCCCTTTCCCTTCCTCTACATCATCACGCCGCCGTTCTGGCTGGCGGCGGCAGCGGTGGGGCTGTTCATGAGCCTGCGACCGTCGGTGAAGCTTCGCCCCTCCGGTCTGGTGCTCAATCTGATCGGCGTCGCCATCATCGTTGTCGTGGTGGCCGCGGGCGGCATGAGGGTCGGACCGCTGCGCCCCCTCGGTCAATTGCTGCTGCTGTTGACGTCGGTGCGGTTGACGACCGTCGCTGACCGCCGTTCATTCCTCCGCGCCACTCTGTTGGTTTTTCTGGTGTGGGTAGTGGCGATTACCTCGTCGACCCACGTCGTCGTGGCGCTGTACTTCGCCGCATCAACCGTTGTGTGGTGGTGGGTGGGAATCAGAGTCCATTCTGCGGGAATGGGATTCGAGAGGAGGATGGTGAGCTCCATTCCCCGACCACGACATGTGGTGGTGGCGGCGATGTTGGCATTGCTCGTGTCGATCCCGATCTTTCTCGCCTTGCCCCGCATTCGGTCGCCGTGGATCGCCGGTCGAGGCGGTATGAGCAGCATTACAGGATTCTCGAGCCATGTCGATCTTGCCGGGGTCGGGGCGATCCGGGAATCGCGCCAGGTGGCGATGATCGTGCGGTCGGTGTCAGGTGAGCCGATAAGGTCGGAGTGGATGCGCCTTCGCGCGACAGCCATGCAGAGGGTGACCCTCAATTCATGGGCGCCGAGAGGGGCCTTCAGTGTGCCCGACTCGCCGGGAGGTCTGATTTGGCTGCACGGTAAGGGGCGGCGACTGAACGAGTCCGTGGAGCTCGAGATCGAGCTCGTTCAACCGCGGAGGTACCTCTTTCTGCCCGAGGGGACGGTCGCCCTGTCCTCTCCCATCAGCGTCAGAATGGACCCTTCCGGAGGCGTGGTGCTCGCTTCGCGGGTGCGAGGCCCTTTGACGTACACGGTGTGGGTAGAACGTGGCGAAGCTCCGAGGGCTGCCGATCCGCCGCTTGGGTACACTTCCCGATTCGATCTCGACCCGGAGGTCCGGCAGCTGGCGTTGAGCATCGTCGACGGAGCCGCCTCCGATGCGGAACGGGCATCAGCGATCGAGTCATACCTCAAGCAGAACTATGGCTACTCGATGCGCGGGATGACCCAACAGCGGGCAGATCCAGTGTCCTGGTTCCTGCTCAACGAACGCCAAGGTCACTGCGAGTACTTTGCCGGCGCCATGGTCGCCCTGCTCAACGATCTCGGCATTCCGGCACGGATGGTAGCGGGCTTCAGCGGTGGCAGCCTTTCCCTCGACGAGGAGGAAGCAATCATCCGGGAGGCCAACGCCCACGCGTGGGTCGAGGCGTGGGTCGGTGAAGACAATACCTGGACGGTTTTCGACCCGACGCCGGAAAGCAATATCCCGATCCTCAGCCGGCCCAGCGGTCGGGAGCGTGTCCGTTGGGCCGTGGACTGGGTGCAGTCATCGTGGGACCGCTATGTGTTGACCTTCGGGTTTGGCGAGCAGGTGCAATTGGTCACGGCGATGGCGAACGGTGTCGACATCTTGCTGCGCCGCATGCCCTGGAGTTATCTGCCTGTAGCCGTGGCGGTTGTCGCAGTACCGTTTGTCCTGTGGTGGACAGCGAGACACCGGCGTGGACGTGCACATGGCCCGGGGCGGATGCGGACCGGACCGGCGGCGATTGCTGTGGAACGGTTCGTCCGCGAGCTCGAACGGGCCGGTATCGAGGTGCCGCCTCGCGCCACTATCCGCTGGATCTCGCAGAGAGCGTGCGATCTCTGGCCCGCCGCCGGATCTGCGATCGGCAAGCTATCGTGGCTTGCGGAACGCGAACTCTATGCCGCGGACGGGCCGAGGTCCTCAGATCGTGGGACAGTCCGCACCCTTTGGTCTCAAGCCCGACACGGGATGCGGAATAACAGTTAATTTCGGATTTCGGATTTCTCGAACCCCTGAGACGGGAATGTTCTGTGCCTTTCCACAGTAGTCCTTTTTGGGAAATTCAACTATGGGAAGGCTTTTCGAATCGGGGTGGGTGCGGGCAATTCCGAAATCCGAATTCCGAAATCCGAAATCGATTGGAAAGAGAGGGTTTCCCTTGTCCCGTGGCCCGATCGGCCCTATCATCTTCAGTATGAAACGGCATCTCATATGGTTCGTGGTCGCGCTGATGGTGGGAATTGCGGCTCCTGCCTTTGCTGGCGAGGTCGTACGGCTGCGGGTCGAGGACACGATCCAGCCCGCGTCGCAACAGTTCATCGAGCGGGCGCTCGTGGAGGCCGCCAAACGGGATGCTGAATTGGTGGTGATGGAGCTCGACACTCCAGGCGGGCTGGTGGACACCACCCGCGAAATCACGACCGCCATCACGACCTCGTCGGTGCCGGTGGTGGTCTTCGTCAGCCCTCCGGGCGCACGCGCCGCTTCCGCCGGTTTCTTCATTCTCCTGTCGGCGGACGTGGCCGCGATGGCCCCGGGGACCAACACCGGCGCCGCACATCCGGTCGGTGGCCAGGGTGAGAACCTGCCCGAGGATGTTCGCGACAAGGTTACCAACGATGCGGCGGCAATGGTCCGGTCACTGGCCGAGCAGCGAGGCCGCAACCCGGAGACCGCCGAGCGGACAGTGCTCGAGAGCATCTCGTTGACCGCCGAGGAGGCGCTCAAAGAGGGACTCATCGACCTTATAGCCGCCGATTTCAACAATTTACTGGAGAAGCTGAACGGCTTCGAAGTGACTCGGTTCAACGGTGACCTGGAGACCCTGGAGCTCGAAGAGCCGCAGATCGTAGACATCGAGCCGAGCTTTGCCGAGCGTTTGTTCTCGGTTCTTGCCAACCCCAACATCGCCTACCTCTTGATGGCGCTGGGCGCGCTCGGCCTGTACGTAGAGATCACCCATCCGGGCGGCATCCTACCGGGTGTCGTGGGCGTCGTCTTCCTGTTGCTGGGTCTCTATTCGGTGTCCGTGCTGCCGGTGAGCTGGGCGGGCGTGGCGCTGATCTTCGTCGCCCTGATGCTCTTCATACTGGAGGTGAAGGTGACCAGCTATGGACTGCTGACCGTGGGCGGCGTGATCTCCTTCGTGCTCGGTTCGCTGATGCTCTTCGACGGTCCGATTCCGGATATGAGGGTGAGCATGGGTGTGGTCCTGCCAACGGCGGTGGTGGTGGCGGCCGTGACCGGCTTCCTGCTGAGTCGGGTTTTGCGCGTTCACCGCGAGCGGCCGATGACAGGTCGTGAGGGTCTAGTCGGTGAAGAGGGACGAGCGATCAACGAGCTCGCTCCCGATGGAAAGGTCGCGGTGCACGGCGAGTATTGGGATGGTCGGTCCATGGGAGGAACGATTGCTGCCGGCAGCAACGTCCGGGTGGTAACCGTCCACGATCGGAGAATCGACGTCGTCGCCGTCGGTGATGACGAGGAAGGGAGTTTGTGATGCAGCTCATCGGATCCGGACTCGGTCTCGCAGTCTTCGTTGCGATCTTTTTGGTGTTCAAGTGGATCAACATCCTCAACGAGTACGAGCGGGGTGTGATCTTCCGCCTCGGGCGGGTTCTCAAGGAGCCCAAGGGGCCGGGCTTCGTCTTCGTCTTCTGGCCGGTCGATCGGATGGTCAAGATCAGCCTGCGGACGGTCGTGCACGATATCCCGCCCCAGGACGTGATCACCCGCGACAACGTATCGGTCAAGGTCAACGCGGTGGTCTACTTCCGGGTCATGAGCCCGGTGAAATCGGTGGTTGAGGTCGAGAACTACGTCTACGCCACATCGCAGCTCGCCCAGACCACTCTGCGCGCGGTGCTCGGAGAGGTCGAATTGGACGACCTGTTGAGCAAGCGGGAGGAAGTCAACATCCGTCTCCAGGAGATCATCGACCAGCATTCCGATCCGTGGGGCGTCAAGGTTTCGATGGTCGAGGTCAAGCACGTCGACCTGCCGCCGGACATGCAGCGCGCGATCGCCAAGCAGGCCGAGGCCGAGCGTGAGAAGCGGGCCAAGATCATCCACGCTTCGGGCGAGTTCGAGGCGTCGCAGAAGCTCGCCCAGGCGGCCGACGTCATGCTGGCGAACCCGATCACTATTCAGCT
>CAYRFI010000168.1:0-5756 GCA_964423595.1 uncultured Thermoanaerobaculia bacterium
AGTCTGAGCGGGATCAAACAGCCTACGACCCGGAAGAGAAGATGGACGTGGCCGCGTCGCGTCTCCTCGAGCCCGACGACGTGGTGTTCATCGGCATCGGCCTGCCGAGCAAGGCCGCCAACCTCGCTCGAAGGACCCACGCCCCCGATCTGTCGATGATCTACGAGAGCGGGACGCTCGACACCAAGCCGACCGTGCTACCGCTCTCGATCGGCGATCCGGAGCTGAGTCGCACCGCCAAGGCCGTGGTGTCGGTGCCGGAGATGTTCAGCTACTGGCTGCAGGGCGGTTGGATCCGAACCGGCTTTCTCGGCGCCGCCCAGATCGACCGCTTCGCGAACCTCAACTCGACGGTCATCGGCGACTATCGGAAGCCCAAGGTGCGGCTTCCCGGTGCCGGCGGCGCGCCGGAGATCGCGGCGTTTTGCCACCGCACCCTGGTCCTGCTGCGCCAGAACCCGAGGACCTTCGTCGAAGAGCTCGATTTCATGACAACGGTCGGGATGTGGCGCGGAGAAGGGTCGCGGCGCGCACTCAACGTGCCCGGTCTGGGTCCTCAGGCCGTGATCACCGACCTCGGGATCCTCGAGCCGGACACGGAGAGCGGCGAGCTGGTTTTGACCCACCTCCATCCCGGGGTGACGGCCGAGGCCGCGATCGAGGCCACGAGCTGGCCGCTCCGCGTCGCGGAAACGCTCGCAAGGACGGAGGAGCCCACGAAGAAGGAGCTCGAGATCCTCCGCGCCCTGGTGCCTTCCGAGGCATCGAACATCGCCGATCTGATCCCGGCCGCCGGCGAGGCCGGCCGATGATCGCGTCAATACCAGCCATGCGGTAAGGGGGAAACCACGATGTCCGAAGCGTTCCTCTGTGATGCGACTCGCACGCCGGTTGGCCGTTACGGCGGCACGCTCGCGGCGGTGCGAACGGACGACCTGGCGGCGATCCCGATGCGCGCATTGCTCGAGCGAAATCCGAATCTGGACGCTTCGTCGATCGACGACGTGGTCTACGGTTGCGCCAATCAGGCCGGCGAGGACAACCGCAATGTCGCGCGCATGGCCCTCCTCCTTGCCGGTCTCCCGGCCGAGGTCACCGGAACGACCATCAACCGGCTGTGTGGCTCCGGCATGGACGCGATCGGCATCGCGGCCCGGGCCATCAAGGCGGGCGAGCAGGATCTGGTGATCGCCGGCGGTGTCGAGTCGATGTCACGGGCGCCTTTCGTGATGGGCAAGGCCTCGACGGCGTTCAGCCGCGAGGCGGAGCTCTTCGACACGACCATCGGCTGGCGGTTCGTCAATCCGCTCCTCAAGGAGCAATACGGCGTCGACTCGATGCCGGAAACGGCGGAGAACGTGGCCGAGGACTTCGGAATCTCTCGCGAGGACCAGGACCGATTCGCCGCCTGGAGCCAGGCCAAGGCCGAGGCGGCAAGGGTCAAGGGAAACCACGCCGAGGAGATCACCGCCGTGACCGTACCGCGTCGAAGGCAGGACCCGCTGGTTGTCGACAGTGACGAGCACCCGCGGCCGGACACGACGGTGGAGAAGCTGGCCCGGCTGCGGCCGTTCGTCAGGGACAACGGCACCGTGACGGCCGGTAACGCCTCGGGAGTCAACGACGGGGCCTGCGCCCTCCTTGTGGCCTCCGAGGCCGCCGCCGAGAGCCACGGGCTGGAACCTCTGGCCCGCATCGTGGCGATGTCCACCGCTGGGGTGGAGCCGCGCATCATGGGCTTCGCGCCGGCGCCGGCGGTCAAAAAGCTCCTCGCGCGCACCGGGATGCGCATCGATCAGATGGATGTCATCGAGCTCAACGAAGCTTTCGCCTCGCAGTCGCTCGCGGTCATCAGGGACCTCGGCCTCGCCGACGACGACCCGCGCATCAACCCAAACGGCGGCGCCATCGCCCTCGGCCATCCTCTCGGCATGAGCGGCGCGCGTCTCGTCACCACTGCCCTGTATGAGCTGCTGCGGGGCGGCGGACACTTCGCCCTGTGCGCGATGTGCATCGGTGTCGGGCAGGGCATCGCGATGATCATCGAGCAGGTCGGCGACGCGGCCCCAAAGAACCGGTTAGGATCGTCGAGATGATTCCGGAACGGCTCAGCGTGCTGCACAGCTGGTGCATTCAGAACGAATGGGACGCACCGACGATCGTCGGCGGCAAGGGGGCCTGGTTCTGGGACGAAGGCGGTCGCCGCTACCTGGATACGAGCAGCCTGTCCGAGAGCGTGAACCTCGGCCACCAGCACCCGGCCCTTATCCGGGCCATCCGCGAGCAGGCCGAGAAGCTCTGCTTCGCGACCGCGGCCTGGGGCGCCGAGCCGCGAGCCCGCCTCGCGGAGCGTCTGCTGGAGATATCGGGCTTCGAGGGCGGGCGGGTCTTCTTCGGCCTCGGGGGCGCGGACGCCAACGAGAACGCCGTCAAGTTCGCGCGTCAGGCCGGCAAGAAACCGACGGGATGGATCATCACTCGGGACCGCTCCTACCACGGCGCGACCTATGGAGCGATGGCGCTCTCCGGGGACACCCGCACCCGCCACCAGGTCGACCCGCAGGATCTGCGGGTGCTCCACGTCCCCCCACCCTACGCGTACCGGTGCCCCTTCGGGTCGACCTCCGACCTCGAATGCGGCGAACGGAGCGCCCGCCGCGTTGGCCAGGCCATCGACGAGCTCGGCCCCGCGGACGTGGCCGCGGTCCTGATGGAGCCCAACGCCGGCACCAACGGCATCGTCGCCCCGGACAACTACTGGCCCCTCCTGCGGCAGGAGACGCGCGATCGGGGGGTCTTCCTGATCGCCGACGAGGTGATGAGCGGCTTCGGGCGCTGCGGAGAGTGGTTCGCCTGGCAGCGCTCCGGCGAGGCCGGCCGGCCTGACATGATGACTCTGGCCAAGGGACTCACCGCCTCGCACCTGCCCCTCAGCGCCGTCGTCATTTCGCGTGACATCGCCGCCAGGCTCTCAACCGAGATGCTCTACACCGGCCTCACCTCCTTCGGCCACCCCCTGTCCTGCGCCGTCGGCCTGGCGGCCCTCCAGGCATACGAGGACGAAAAGCTCATCGATCGCTCGCGCGCTCTGGGCGTGCGCCTTCACGCGGAGCTGTGCGCGATGCGCGACCGCGTCGACGTTATCGGCGACGTGCGCGGCGGCCACGGGCTCTTCGCCGTTGTCGAGCTGGTCAGGGACCGGGCCACCAGGGAACCGCTTGCACCCTGGCCCCAAAGCCACCCCTCGCTCACGGCTTTCGTGGACCGGGCCAGAGAGGAAGGGATTTCATTCGCCACCCGCGGCAACCTCATCATTCTCGCGCCGCCGCTGGTGATCGAGGAGAAGGATCTGATGGACGCCCTCGCATTGATGGAGCGCCTGCTCACAGAATTGGAGTGGTCATGACCTTCAAGCTCACCTATTCGACCATGTTCGATCCCCCACCGGAGATGCACAGCAACTTCGAGAAGGCCCTCGCCGAGGTGCGAGCCGGCCTCGGCTCCACCCACGCGATGTTCATCGACGGCGCGGACGTCGCTGCCAGCGGGACCTCCGAGAACCGCAGCCCGGTGGATCAGCGATTGATCCTCGGCCACTTCCCGGTCGGGGACGCCGCAGATGTCGATCGCGCGGTGGCGGCCGCAAGACGGGCGTTTCCGGCCTGGCGCATGACGCCGCACGAGGAACGGCTGCGACTCGTCAGGCGCGCCGCGGCGTTGATCGAGGAGAGGGTCTACGGCATCGGCGCGGCGCTGGCGTTGGAGGTCGGCAAGAACCGCATGGAATCGCTGGGGGAAACGCAGGAGACCGCGGACTTCTTCACCGGTTACGCGGCGGAGTTCGAGCGCAGCCAGGGCTACGACCTGGCCCTGCCCGACGATCCGCTGCCGGATTACCGCTCGCACAACCGCACCGTCTTGAAGCCATACGGCGTGTGGGGCGTGATCGTGCCCTTCAACTTTCCCCTCGCGCTCGGAGGGGGACCGGTGGCCGCGGCCCTCGTGACCGGCAACACCGTCGTGCTCAAGGGCGCGACCGACACCCCCTGGGCCGGCCGGCTGCTCGCGGACTGCATCCGCGACGCAGGCTTCCCGAACGGCGTCTTCAACTATGTTGCGGGCCCCGGGAACATCGTCGGCGAGGCCCTGGTCAACCATCCCGACCTCGCTGGAGTCACCTTCACCGGTTCCCATGAGGTGGGGATGCGCCTGCATCGGGCCATGGCCGGCGGCGCCTACCCGCGGCCCTGCATCGCCGAGATGGGAGGCAAGAACGCCTGCATCGTGACCGCCGCCGGCGACCTCGAGCGGGCGGTTGCCGGTATCGTGCGTTCGGCCTTCGGCCTCTCCGGTCAGAAGTGCTCGGCCCTCTCCAGGGTCTATGTCGAGGAGAGCGTCGCCGACATCCTCCTCGAGAAGACCGTCGAAGCGACCCGGGCGATCACCGTAGGCGACCCGACGCAACGCGAGGTCTGGATGGGTCCGGTGATCAACCAGAACGCGGCGCAGAACTTCGAGAGGTATTGTGGCGAGCTCGGGGACAAGGGCGGACGCATTCTCGTCGGCGGCGAGCGCCTGAGTGAAGGCGATCACGCCCACGGCCATTTCGTCGCCTGCACCGTGGCCGAGGCCCCGATCGATCATCCGTTGTTCCAGGTGGAGATGTTCGTGCCCATCCTCATGGTCGGCCGGGTCAAGGACGTGCGCGAGGGCGTCGCCCTCGCCAACCAGAGCTCTCTCGGCCTGACCGGAGGGTGCTACGGCGACGACGAGGAGGTGCGGTACTTCCTCGACAACATCGAGGCGGGCGTTCTCTACATCAACCGTCCCCAGGGGGCCACGACCGGCGCCTGGCCGGGCTACCAGGCGTTCGGTGGATGGAAGGGCTCGGGCTCGACCGGCAAGGCGATCGGTTCCTACTACTACCTGCCGTTGTACCTGCGCGAGCAGTCCCAGACGGTTGTCGAATGAGCTGACCGAACCCACCCCGGAGAACCCGCTGCAGGGCTCGAGCACGGCGGCAGACTGAGAGGAAACCATGAAGAGCCAACACATCACGACCGGCCTCCCGGGACCCAAAGCGCGGGCCATTCTGGATCGGGACGCGGCGGTCGTATCACCGTCCTACCCGCGCGACTACCCCTTTGTGATGTCCCACGGCCGCGGCGCCGAGGTGTGGGACGTGGACGGCAATCGCTTCCTCGATTTCGCGGCGGGCATCGCCGTCTGTGCCACCGGCCACACCCACCCCGAGGTCGTGCAGGCCGTCAAGGACGCAGCCGATCGCTTCCTGCACATCAGCTCCGACTACTGGCACGAGGGCCAGGTCCGTCTCGGCGAGCGGATCGCCGAGCTCGACCCCCTCGGGGAGCCGGTGATGAGCTTCTTCACCCAGTCCGGCACCGAGAGCGTGGAAGGTGCGCTCAAGCTGGCCCGGCACGTCTCCGGGCGGTCCCGCTTTATCGGCTTTCTGGGTGGTTTTCACGGACGGACCATGGGCTCCCTCGCCTTCACTTCCAGCAAGTCCACCCAGCAGGACGGTTTCTTCCCGACCATGCCCGGCGTCACCCACGTGCCGTATCCCTCGAGCTACCGGCCGTTGCTCGCCGGCGACGACCAGGGGCAGGCGGTGCTCGACTACATCGAGCACGTCCTCTTCGAGGCCAATTTGCCGCCGCAGGAGGTCGCCGCCGTACTGGTCGAACCGATACTCGGCGAGGGCGGTTACATCGTGCCCCCCGACAGTTTTTTGCCGG
>CAYRFI010000169.1:0-5550 GCA_964423595.1 uncultured Thermoanaerobaculia bacterium
GTGGCGTTGGCCTTGTTGATGTGGTCGTGGTCGATGTCTTGGAGTTTGAGGCCCGTTTTTTCGAGCAGCTTGGGCACCGCGACTGTGGGGCCGATACCCATCACGTCGGGGTCGACCCCGGCCACCGCCCAGTGACGGACAAAGGCGATCGGTGCGAGCCCCATGGCCTCGGCGACGTCCGAACCCATGATCACCACCGCGGCGGCACCATCGTTGATCTGCGAGGCGTTGCCGGCGGTGACCGTGCCCTTGGGGTCGAAGACCGGTTTCAGCTTGGCGAGCCCTTCGACGGTGGTGTCCGCGCGCGGGCCTTCATCGGTGTCGAAGACGAACTCCCGCCAGCTCCCGTTTTCACGGACCCGGACCTCGAGTGGCACGATCTCGTCCTTGAATTTCTCCTCCTCGAGCGCCGCAACCGCCTTTCGGTGCGAGTTGTAGGCGAACTCATCCTGCATCTCGCGCGTGATCTCATATCTTTTCGCGACCACCTCGGCGGTGGTGCCCATCGCGGCATAGGCGTTGGGCATGGATTTCATGAGACCGGGGTAAGCGATCGGCTTGTTGCCGCCCATCGCCACCATTGACATCGACTCGACACCGCCGGCGATCACGACGTCGGCGTTGCCGGCGCGGATGGTGTCGGCGGCGAGGGCGATGGTCTGCGAGCCCGAGCAGCAGAAGCGGTTGACGGTGATTGCCGGGACCGCGGTGGGGAATCCGGCCGCAAGGGTAATCAACCGGGCCACGTTCATGCCCTGCTCGCCCTCCGGCATGGCGCAACCCAGGATGATGTCGCCGACCATCTCTTTTTCGAGACCGGGGGTGCGTTCGACGAGCCCCTCGACCATCTTCGATGCGAAATACTCGGGGCGCGTGTCGCGAAGGCTGCCCTTTTTGGCCCGGCCGACGGCCGTGCGGGCCGCTGAAACGATGACGGCTTCACGCATGACTGACTCCTTTCCCTCTCTCTCAGTTCCTGAGCGGCTTGTTGTTGACCAGCATGTAGGCGATCCGGTCCTGGGTCTTCGGCTCGCCGCACAGCGAGAGGAAGGCCTCGCGCTCGAGGTCGAGAATCGTCTGCTGGTCAACCGTGTCGTTGATGGTCGTGTCGCCGCCGGTCAGGATGCGTCCGAGGTGACGGGCGATCTTCTCGTCGTGAGAGGAAATCCAATGGGTGAGCTTCATGTTGTGAAGCATCATCTCGAGAGTGGCCAGGCCTTCCTTCCCGGGCAGGTGGAACGACTTGGTCATCGGCGGGGTGTAGCCCTCTTCCGCCATCGCGATCGCCATCCGTTTGGCTGTCCAGAGCTGCTGGTCGCGGTTGATCTCCACCTTGTCGAAGGGTCGCAGATATTTGCGATCGCGTCCCTCCTCACCCGAAGTGGCAACCTTGGCCATGCCGATATTCTCGAAGGCGATGCGGATGAACGGCAGGTTGGAGAGAACCGGTTCGTCGATGCCCTCGAGCACCCTTTCAAGCATGAAGTAGCATCCGCCGCCGGCCGGGATCACGCCGACCCCGACCTCGACCAGGCCGATGTATGTCTCGGCCGCGGCGCAGACCCGATCACCACCCATGGTGATCTCGCAGCCTCCTCCAAAGGTGTAGGCAAAGGGCGCGGTGATGACCGGGATCTTCGCTTTGCGAAGCCCGGTGGTCATGCCCTGGAAGGCGCGGATCATCTCGTCGATCCCGGCCCACTGGTTGGCCTGGATGCCTTCGAGGACCGCCAGGAGGTTGGCGCCGGCCGAGAAATTCTCGCCCTGATGGTGGATGACGAGGCCGCGGAAGTCGCGTTCGCCGATCTCGACACCCTTTGCCATGACCTCGATGATGTATTCGTCGATCGGGTTCATACGTGGCTGCAGGGCGGAGTGGAACTCGACGCAGGCGATGCCGTCGCCGAGATCGACCAGCGAGGCGCCCTTGTTAGAGTAAATGACCTTCTTCTCGTCCCGCTTGAGCTCGGATAGGAAAATGAAAGACTCGGGCCGCGGCTCGTCGAGGTAGCCCTTGCTTTCGGCGTCGTAGTACTGGCGCCCGTTCGACGACTCGATATAGAAGTTCTCGTGGCCTGCGGCAAGCATGTCGGTCACCCATGACGCCGGTTTGACGCCATCGGCCTCCATCTTCTCGACGACCTTTTTCACCCCGAGGACGTCCCAGGTCTCGAAGGGCCCGAGGTCCCAGTTGTAGCCCCAGCGGAGTGCGTTGTCGATATCGACAATGGAATCCGAAATCTCACCCAGGCGGTCCGAACTGTAAGCCAGAGTGTCGCGCATCAAGCGCCAGGCGAACTCCCCGGCGCGGTCGTCGGCGAAGACCACGTCTTGGAGGCGTTGCTTGACGTCGTGGGTCTTCTTGGCCTGTTTGAGAGATGGAATATCGGGCCGTTCCTTGGGCCGGTAGTTGCCGGTCTTCCAGTCGATGACGAGCTTGCTCTTGGATCCGTCGTCCTCCTTCTGGATGCGGTAGAAGCCTCCCTTGTCCTTGGTCTTGCGGCCCAGCGAACCACCTTTGATCATGGTGGTGATGAACTCGGGGACCTTGAAGATCTCTCGCTGCGGGTCATCCGGGCAGCCCTCGTAGATCGTGTTGACGACGTGCGCGAGGACGTCGATCCCCACCAGGTCGGCGGTGCCAAAGGATGCGGATCCGGGGTGGCCCATGGCCGGGCCGGTGATGGCGTCGACCTCGTCCACCTGGTAGTCCATCTCGACCATCGCGTTGATCGTCGCGGCCATTCCGAAAGTGCCGATGCGATTACCGATGAAGTTCGGAGTGTCTTTGCCGAAGACGATCCCTTTGCCGAGTCGGAAGCGACCGAAGTCGGTGAAGAACTTGAGGACCTCGGGCCTGGTCTTCTCCCCGGCAACCAGCTCGAGGAGCCGCATGTATCGCACCGGGTTGAAGAAGTGAGTGACCAGGAAGTGCTCCTGAAAGTCCTCCGACCGACCCTCAGTCATGCCGGCGATCGACAGCCCCGAGGTGTTGGATGAGATGATGCTCCCGGGTTTGCGGACCTCATCGACCCGCGCGAAGACCTTTTGCTTGATGTCGAGGCGCTCGACCACGACCTCGACGATCCAGTCGCACTCCGCCAGCCGGTCCAAATCGTCCTCGAAGTTGCCGATTTCGATCAGCGGCAGGAACCGTTTGGAGTAGAGCGCGGCCGGTTTCGACTTCTTGATGCCTTCGAGGCCCGCCGCGGAGAACTTGTTCCGGAACCTCGGGTCATCCTTGGTAAGACCCTGTTTCTCGTCCTCCTCGGTGAGCTCCGGCGGCACGATGTCGAGCAACAACACAGGAATGCCGGCGTTGGCGAGGTGGGCGGCAATTCCCGAGCCCATGACGCCGGCTCCGAGGACCGCGGCCCTTTGAATATCAGTGCCCATAGATCGACCTCCCGATTCGTTCACGAATGGATGCCACGCCCTGTTTTTCGGGCCCGTGTGGCGATGTGGTGAATGAACACTCATTCATTCTGAACGATTCGCCGCAGGATGGCAAGAGGTTCATCTGACGACCGGCGTGCTCAGGTTTCGGGGTCTCGCCGGCCATCCGGAGAGTATCGAGGGGTTCGTATTTCAGGGCTTCATGAGATGATTGAACGATCCCGAATGTGGCGATGCCGAAGCGCGGCATCACCTCGCCAGCGCGGATAAGGCTTCGAAAGAGCGATCAGCCCTGGTGAGCGAGCAACAGCCATGTTCGACGGAGAAGAACGCGTCACAATCGCGGACGACAGTGACGTGCCTGCGGCGTTGTGCGCCCGGCGGTGACCAGAATTCTCGTCCCAAGGGCTCGAAAAAAGTTCGATGGGTGGGGGTTGAGCGAGACAGCGGTCGCGAAGACCATGCGCCGGTCTCGAGTGGTTTTTCTGAATCATCTTGTTCATCGAACTCCGAACGGATGGATCCTGGATCCAAGTTCGAGATACGCAGGTTTGAAAAAGTATTCTGTCACGGATGGCAAACGCGACGGTCGGAATCGTGTGCTGGGGTTGGTCGCACATCACATCAATTTGTGCTGACTTCGGTGTGGTATAGTCAGTTGGAACAGTGGTTTAGAGGGTTTCCGATACCAGTACCGCAAGGTCATTTGTTTCTATGAATTTGATCAGTTTGATCCCGAGACTGTTCGAGGGTCGGGTGCGGCATGAAGTGTAGGTGTTTTTTCGCCTCGTTGCTCTTCGGCTGCGTCTTTATTTCGCCGCAGTTATGGGCTCAGGCGGCGACGCCATTGTCGACTCAGGAAACCGAGTTGATAGCCGTCAATACCAGTGAAGCGATTCCTGTTGGACCATTCATATTCAGCCCGGCGTTGCAGCTCAAATGGCAGCTTCGGGACAACATCTTCTTCACTCCGGACAATGAGGTGTCGGACCAGCTTTACCTTGCCCGTCTCCGGTTGCTTTTCGAACTTCCGATCTACGAGTCCTACGTCCGTTTCTCATACACGCCTCAGTATCGCGACTTCAGAACCTATCAGCTCCAGGACAAGTGGTCCCACTTTGTCAACGCTTCCGCGGCTTTCCAGTTCTCAAATGGTCTGATTCTGAACGCCGACTACAATTTCATCATCGGCAACCTGGAGACTCGAGAGGTAGACCCGGGCGGCGAACTCGTGTTTGGTGATCCGCAATTTGAAAAGCACTCCGTGAGCGTGGACGGAGACTACTGGATCACCGCGAGGGACGGTGTCCGTTTCGATATCTCGTGGACCGACGTGGACCATTCGGATCCCAGACTGTTCTACGACTACACAATGCTGGGCGGCGGCATCGGCTGGGTTCACCAGGTAAGCCCGATTCTGGTCATGGATCTCAGCTACGACGCCATCAAACATGACGCCCATGACTCGCCGTTTCAATCGAACGACTTTCGTGATTCGACGTCGAACGGCTTGACACTGGGGCTGAGGGGCATGATCAACCCGGTCGTGGCCACGGGATTTCGGATCGGTTACCGAGTCACCGAGTACAACCGGCAACCGGGCGATCCACCGATTGAGGATTTTACGGGTTTCATCGCCAGTGGATTCATCGGCTGGGACCTCGCCCACGGCTCGAATATCCGTCTCGACCTGCTGCGCATGCCCTACCCCTCGAACTTCGCGGACAACGCCCACTATGTCGCGACAGGTGCGAGCCTCATGTACTCGATCGAACGCGCCAACATTCTGGGGCAGGCCCGGGTCCGGTACCAGAATAATGACTACCAGCTTCCGGACCCGGACTCCGGTGAGTTTCGTTCCGACGACATCTACACTCTTGGCTTAGGTCTCGGAGTTCGCGTCACCAAGTTGTTCTCGCTCTATGGTACCTATCTCTACGAGGACCGGCGCACCATCTACGAGTACTCCTACACCGCCAACGTCTTTTCCCTCGGTCTGGTTCTCGGGTTCTAACCTGCAAATCTCACCAACTTCCTGCTGCGGCCGCAAATCTGCAGCAATCTGCGGAGTTTGCTCCCATCGGGGTGCTCGACGTACCGCAAGTACGCGCTCCGCGCCCCTCAGGTCGCAAACACCACATCTCACTACAGCTT
>CAYRFI010000170.1:0-5356 GCA_964423595.1 uncultured Thermoanaerobaculia bacterium
AACCGCGCGCAGGCGCTGGGCGCGGTCGCGGCCACGAGTATCGCGGAGCTCGCTGGGGCCTGTTCCACGGTGATCACGGTGCTGCCGAGTCACGTGGAGGTGGAGCAGGTAATTCTCGGTGAAGGCGGCATCATGGCCAATGCGGCGCCGGGGACTCTGGTCATGGACATGAGCACCGTGGATCCGGCCAGCACCGACCGGGTGGCGGGGGCGCTGGCCGGGGCCGGCATGCGCTTCGTCGATGCCCCCATCGGCAGGCTCGCCAGTCACGCCGATCGCGGCGAGAGCCTGTTCATGGTGCGACCGGTCTGAGATGTTTTCAAAGGTACTGATTGCCAACCGCGGCGAGATTGCGGTTCGGATCATCGCTGCCTGTCGTGAGATGGGCATCGCGACCGTTGCCGTGCATTCGGAGGCGGACCGTGACTGCCTTCACACGCAGCTCGCCGATGAAGCAGTGTGTATTGGGCCCCCAGATTCAGCAAGCTCTTACCTCAATGTCACGGCGGTGATGTCTGCGGCCCGCATCACGCATGCCGAAGCGATCCATCCGGGCTACGGCTTTCTGGCCGAGAATGCCCATTTTGCCGAGATTGTCGGGGAGTGCGGTCTCACCTTCATCGGCCCTTCGGCCGAGGCCATCCGGTTGATGGGAAACAAGTCCGAGGCGAGGCGAACGATGGCTGCCCACGAGGTGCCGATTCTCCCCGGCTCGGACGGACCGCTGCGGTCGAGCGATGACGCGCTCGCACTTGCGAAGGAAATAGGTTTTCCCGTGATCCTCAAAGCCTCCGCCGGAGGCGGCGGTCGCGGGATGCGGTTGGCGAGGGATGCCGGTGAGCTCCAGCGCGCGTACGACACTGCCTGGAACGAGGCGGAGAGGGCTTTTGGCGACCCTACCCTGTATCTCGAAAAGTACCTCGAAAAACCCCGGCACATCGAATTCCAGGTGCTCGCAGACGCGACCGGTCGGATCGTTCACCTCGGGGAGCGTGAGTGCTCCATTCAGCGTCGCCACCAGAAGATCATCGAGGAAGCGCCATCGGTGGCACTCAGCGCCGAGCTTCGGGCCGAGATGGGGCGTGCGGCGGTGGCGGCCGCACGGGCCGCCAAGTACCAAAACGCAGGCACGGTGGAGTTCCTTCTCGCGGAGAGCGGCGGGTTCTCCTTCATGGAGATGAACACGAGGGTTCAGGTCGAGCACCCGGTGACCGAAATCGTGACCGGCGTCGATATCGTCAAAGAACAGCTGCGAATAGCCGCCGGCGAGGAGATGTCGGTGCCGAAACGCAAGCAGGTGCGCCCTGAGGGGCACGCCATCGAATATCGGATCAACGCCGAAGACCCGGAGACCTTCGCACCATCTCCCGGCCGAATCACACATCTCGTCCTCCCGGGTGGGCCGGGGGTCCGGGTCGACACTCACATCTACGCCGGGTATACGGTGCCGCCGTACTACGACAGCCTGGTTGCCAAGCTCCTTGTCTCAGGTCGGGATCGCGAAGAGACGATTATCCGCAGCCGCCGCGCGCTCTCGATGCTCAAGATAGAGGGCATCAAAACCTCGGTGCCGCTGCACCTGAGGATCCTCGATTCAGAGGAGTTTGTAGCGGGTCGTATCGATACCCACTTCATGGAGCGCTTCCTCGCCCAACCATAGCTTTTTCTTCTTTTTTCGGCCCGTGTTTCCACGAGCGCGACGAAGTTTTGCCTGGCGTCGGATGGAAACCCGGGCCGAAAAAAGACATAACAAGTGGTTAAGGCCCTGAGTGATAACATAGATGAGTATGCCTCGCATTTTCCTTGTCGGCTTCATGGGTTCAGGAAAGAGCTCGGTGGGCGCGGCGTTGGCGACCCGACTGGGTTGCCGCTTCATCGATCTCGATGAGGAAATCAGCAGACGCCTCGGCGCCCCGATTCCGGAGATGTTCGCGCGGCGCGGTGAGGCGGTCTTCAGGGCGGCCGAAAGCGAAGAGCTGGCTCGATGTGCCGAGCTCAATGACGTTGTGGTGGCTACCGGAGGCGGTGCCTTCTGCGGCGAAGCCAATCGCGAGCTGATCCATCGGTCGGGTGGCGTCTCCGTCTTTCTCGACCTACCGTGGGCAGAGCTTCGCCAACGATTGACTCGCGATCACTCTGACCGGCCCATGTACGGCGACATCAAACAGGCGAAGCAGCTGTTTGAGGGGCGATTGGCTCAGTACAGGTGTGCGTTGGTGCAGGTATCGCTCGCCGGGGACGAGGGTCCTGACGACGTAGCGGAACGGGTGGTGGAGATGCTCCGGGAGGCGCCGTGCGCTATCTGATCCTGAGCGATATCCACGCCAACTGGGAGGCCCTGCAGGCGGTTCGAGCCCACGTCCGGCGTAAACGGTTCGATCGGGTCGTCTTTCTCGGAGATGCCGTCGGTTACGGCGCTTCGCCGAACCAGGTCCTGGATTGGCTGCGGTCCCTGGGAAACGATCTGGTGGCGGTGCGTGGTAATCACGATCGTGTGTGCTCAGGTCTCGACAGCTCCGAGTACTTCAACCGCTACGCCAGGCAAGCGGCGGAGTGGACGCTCAAACGCCTTGATGAACGCAACCTCGAGTACCTCCGGTCCTTCCCCGCGGGGCCAATAGAACTCGAGAACGGTGTTGCCATTTGTCATGGGTCGAGCGTTGACGAGGACGCGTATATCTTTTCGGCCTATGATGCGCAGCTCGGCTTCGCCGGCATGCCCCACCCCCTGATCTTTTTCGGTCACACCCATGTGCCCTCGCTGTTCATGCTGCGGGAAGATAACGGCAAGCAGACGCTCAGGGTCCGTCTCCTGACCGGCCGCCGCTTGGTGCTCGACCTCGATCCGGAAAACCGCTATCTCGTCAACCCGGGATCGGTCGGTCAACCGCGGGACCGCGACCCACGGGCCGGCTACGCAATCCTCGACAGTGAACAACGTCGGATTTACCTCTACCGGGTCACCTACCGGGCATCTGTTGCCCGGCGTCGGATCCTCGGCGCCGGTCTGCCGCCCGTGCTGGGCGACCGGCTTTTGTACGGGGCGTGAGCCGTGCGGATCAATAAACCTGTTCCAGAGGGTCGTTCCGAAACCGTTCGTTCCCGATCCCGACGTCAAGATCACGATTTCAGCGAGTGTGCCCTGATCCGACCAACTGGCTGGGGGCCTGCAGCTGATCGTCGCCTTGGCGGTGGTGGGAGTTTCACGATCGGGTACGGGTACGGGTGCGGAGTGGTGCCTTCCGGATTTCGGATGGATTCATGCCATGCGTCATAAGTGGGCGCTTTTTTTGACGATTCTGCTGGCGGTGGCGATCGCCGCCGCACAATCTCCGGGAAGCACGGCGTCGCGCCAGGCTTTCCTGTGGCGTGCACTCGATGGTTGGTCTCTTTCGATCTCGCAGGCCGTCATGATGCAGCAGGACCCGTTCGCCTCGGTTCGCGCCCAGGCAGCCGGGGTGATGGCATCCAATGTCGACCCGAAGAGGTTGCCGCTGCTGACCAGATACATGAACGATGGTGACGCTCGGGTGCGTGAACAGGTGATGCTGGCCACAGGTCGAATGGGCAGGGTTGGTCTCCGGTTGGCTGTCCACGGCCTCGCGGATTCGACGCCGCTGGTGCGACAGGCGGCGGCCTGGGCGGCGGCTCAAGGCGGCCCAGAGGCCTTCGAGCCGCTGTCGCAACATCTGGCGAGGGAGCGCAGCCGTGCGGTGCGCGAAACCCTTCTCGCGAACCTCTGGCGGCTCGAGGGTGCACCCTGGCAGGCCAGCGCGGCCTCGTTCGCCGGAGACAACGATGTCTACCTGCGGCGGGCGGCCGCCTACTCGTTGTCGCGTTCCAGTGACCAGGTTGCACGCGCTGCACAACGGCGGCTCGTAACCGATCCCGAACCGGTCATCCGAGCCACCGCATTGCGTGGTTTCGAGAGGGGAACGCTCGACGATTCAGACCTTGCGGCGGTGCAGATTGCGCTCGACGATGACGACTGGCGGGTGCGTACGGCGGCCTGCCGGGCGCTTGCGGCCCAGGACGAGGTTGTGCTGTCACCCGAGGCCGCGCAAAAGGTTGTCGCTGCCTTCTCCTCGCCCTACCCTCATCTTGCGGTCTCGGCGGTGGCCGCTGCGGCGAGTCAGACCCGGGTTGGAACTGCACTCGAACTCCTCGAAATCGTGCACGGCGATGAGACCTGGCTCGCTTCCGAAGCGTTGATTGCTCTCGCAAAAAGAGATTCGGTGACGGCGGTTTTGGTAGCAAAATCGTGGTTCAAGTCCAACGACGTGTGGCGCCGCCGGGCCGCAGCTCGGATTGCGACCGAGCTGGGTGGAGAGTTCGAGAAGCTCGCCGCGGCTGACGTCGAGCCGTCCGTCCGACTGGCCTGGTTGTCCAGCCTCGATGATGAGGCGACACGGGAACGCCGGGAAATCCTGATGGGGTTGGTTGAGAATGACAGTGATCCAGCTGTTCGCGCCGCCATCCTGTCGCTCCTGAGGTCAGCCGGAGTGGCGCCCGGTGTTGAGGACCTGGTGGGATTCTACGCAGCGTGGAATCGCGATCCGATGCCCGATGCACGCGCCGAATCTCTCATCGCGGCAGTCGCCGCAACTCAAAAAGCCGAAGATCGGGCCGCGATCATCGCTCTCGGACTGACCGATCCCAACCCGGCGGTGGCGGCGATGGTCATCAACGGTGTGCGGTCGCTCGACCTCGAAGTAGCGCTGCCGGGTCGGGAGCCACGCCACGGGAACCGATGGTACGAGGAACTCGCCGAATGGGTGAGCACGCCGCGCTGGCTTGATGTCTCGACAGACCGCGGCTCCTTTCGGATCCGCCTCGACCTCGCGGCCGCGCCGCTGACCTCGCGCGAGGTCTCAGAACTCGCTGCCGACGGCTTCTACGACGGCCTTGATTTCCACCGGGTAGTTCCCAACTTTGTGGTCCAGGGAGGCGACCCGCGGGGCGATGGTTGGGGTGGGCCGGGCTTCGTTCTGCCGGATGAGCCTTCACTCAACCCCTTCGACTCGTGGCGTGTCGGAATGGCCACCTCGGGTCCCGAGACCGGCGGCTGTCAGCTCTTCTTCACCCTGCTTCCGGCCGACCACTTGACCGGCCACTACACCAATTTCGGCGAAGTTGTTGTGGGCCGCGAGGTCTTGACCATGCTACGGGTGGGCGACAATATCCTCAGCATCAAGCCTCAAAGCGGTGCCGAACCGCCTCCGCTCAAACAGGTGAAAGTTGAAAGGCGGTAGGGGGGTGCCAGGCTTTAGCCCGCATATCTCACCAACTTTCTGCTGCGGCCGTCGATGCACCGCACCCAGCAGTGTTTTCTCGCCTCGGGGTGCTCCACGTACCG
>CAYRFI010000171.1:0-1980 GCA_964423595.1 uncultured Thermoanaerobaculia bacterium
ATGTCGGGCTGCCTGATGAGCAGCCGGCAGAGGGCGACCCGCCGGCGCTCGCCGCCCGAGAGGATGTCGACCTTGGTGTCGCCGGGCGGGCAGCGGAGGGCGTCCATGGCGAGCTCGAGGCGGGAATCGAGCTCCCACGCGCCCATCGACTCGATCTTGTCCTGTACCACCCCCTGGCGGTCGAGCACCTTCTGCATCTCGTCGTCGTCCATGGGTTCAGAAAATCTCTCGGCGAGAGCGTCGAACTCGGCGAGGAGCGCGGTGGCCTCCACCGCGCCTTCCTCGACGACCTCACGGACGGTTCTGCCGGCCTCGAGCTCCGGCTCCTGCTCGAGGAGGCCGACCGTGTATCCGGGAGCACGCACGACCTCGCCGTTCGAGGGCTCGTCGACGCCGGCCATGATCTTCAGGAGGGTGCTCTTACCCGCGCCGTTGAGGCCGAGGACGCCGATCTTGGCGCCGTAGAAGAATCCGAGTGAGATGTCTCGCAACACGGTCTTCTGGCCGTGGGTCCTGCTGACCCCGACCATGGAGAAGATAACCTTGTGATCGTCCGCAGCCATGCGTTCCTCCGCGCCATCAGAGTGGCGGCGGGCGCGGCGCAAGTCAAGGCCCCTGCGGTCGTGCCGCACCGCGTCTTTTCGCTGCATCGATTGCCTGTTACCCTCAATCGCTCTGAGAAGGGTCTTGAGAACGGACGGATCATGAACAAGCGAATTGGCATTTTCGGATGGGGGGTTGTCGCCCCAAAGTCGCCGGACGTCGGCGCATTCGAGATAAACCTCGGCGCGGCGACGAGCTGGCTCGAACCGTTTGATGGCTTCGGACCGAGCAACTTTCTGGTCGGGCGGCCCGAGTTCGATTTTCTCTCGTACAAGTCATGGATCGACCAACGATTCGAACCGCGGCGTTTCTCGCAGTTGAACTCGAAGATGGGTAACACGGTCAAGTACGCCATCGGTGCATTCGTTCAGGCGCTCGAGAAGAACCCGGAGATGGAGCCTCTTCTGAAGGACCTCGGCTCTCAGGTGCACGTCTACGTAGGAACCGGCCTCGGCGACTTCCCGCTCCAGTACGAACTGGTTCTCCGCTACTACCACGCTCAGAAGCACTGGAATCGGTTCTGGTGTCAGGACGCGCACCACAGTGAGCTTCGCAGCTACCGCGCGGCCACAGATCGTGACCGAGGGCGGATCCGCGAGGAGCTGGGTGCGCCGGATGATCCTGTAGAGATCGACCCGCAGAGTGAGGACTTCGACGAAATCAACGAACGCTGGGATGCCTTTTGGGTGTCGCGGTCGGATGGACTGCAACAATACCTGGAGAGATCGAAGGAGGTCGAAGGAGTAGATGTCACCGGGGACATCGACAACGGTAAGGGGCCCCTCATCCGCCGCAAGATCTCCTCCCGGCGAAAGCTCAATGCCAAGTACGGATGTCCGACCGAACCCTGGAACGCGGTCGATCCCAACCTCCTGTGGAACATCCCCAACATTCCTGCGGCCCAGATCTCGATGCTTGGCCGCATCACGGGTCCAGCGATCGCTCCTATTGCCGCGTGTGCGGGTTTCAGCGTTTCCCTCAAATTGGCGATCGATGCCATCCGCTCCGGTCAGGCCAGGGTCTGCGTGATCGGCATGACCGATCCGGAGCCCCACGCGCTGTCGGTGGGGGCGTTCTTTGGTGCCAGGGTCCTGTCTCACGACGGCCGGGTGTCCAAACCTTTCACCGGGATGCGGGGCACCCACGTGGCGGGAGGTGCCTGCATCTGGATCGTGGGCGACGCCGAATACCTCATGGACAAGGGCTTCGAGCCGCTCGGACTCGAAATTCTGAGCGTCGGGATTTCCTCGGACGCCGACCACATCATTACGCCCTCTGAGGAGGGGCCGCGGCTCGCCATCCGCCAGGCTCTGGCGGAGGCGGGGATTGAACCGAAGGACGTTGCAACCTGGGACATGCATGCGACGGCCACGCCCG
>CAYRFI010000171.1:1990-5346 GCA_964423595.1 uncultured Thermoanaerobaculia bacterium
AGCTGCAGAACACGTTGGCGGTCCTTCCCGGATCGATGGCGATCACGGCGCGCAAGGGCACCTTCGGGCATGGGATGTCCGTCTGTGGAGGGTGGGAGCTGACGGCGCAGCACCTCGGGTTTTCAAAGGGAGAACTCCTCCCAGTCAACCTTGCGGAAGCCGAAGTCCACGATCAGATCCGGCCCTATTACCACCGACTGGTACAGGACGAAACCCACCCTACCGAGGGCGATGTGGCCGGCAAGATCAACATGGGCGTTGGCGGCATCAACGCCTGCGCGATCTGCCGGCGCTGGTGACGTTCTACAATCAATCCGAAACAAATATGGCAACCTGGACGTTCCTCAGACGGAAGAGGTGAGACATCATGGCCGAAGACTTCAGCCGCTTTTCGGGAACCGACAGCTACATCACCTCGCCGGAGCTGCGCCACGCGGTCAACGTAGCGGCGGCGATCGAGCGGCCGCTGCTGGTTCGCGGTGAGCCGGGCACCGGCAAGACCCTGCTCGCGACCGCAATCGCCGAGGACCTCGGCCTCGAACTCATCACCTGGTACGTCAAGTCGACCTCGAAGGCGGCCGACGGCCTCTATGTCTACGACACCGTCAAACGGTTGCAGGACAGTCGTTTCGGAGACCACGATGTGTCCGACATCCGCCAGTACATCCAGCTCGGCCCGCTCGGCCGCGCTCTGACCGCCGACCAGCAGGTGGTGCTCCTGATCGACGAGATCGACAAGGCCGACCTCGAGTTTCCCAACGATCTCCTGCACGAGCTCGATGTGATGGAGTTCACCGTGATCGAGACCGGCGACAGCCACCGTGCGGCCCACCGACCGGTCGTCGTCATCACCTCGAACGCCGAAAAGGAGCTGCCGGACCCGTTCCTCAGACGCTGCATCTTTCACTTCATCGAGTTCCCCGACGAAGAGCTCATGACTCGCATCGTTCGCGTCCATCATCCGAAGATCGGCAAGAAGCTGCTCGAGCAGTGTCTGGCCCGGTTCTACTGGCTGCGCAAGGTCAAGGGTCTGCGCAAGCGCCCCTCCACCTCCGAGCTGGTGGACTGGATCGGGGCGCTGATGGCGGCCGGTGTGCAACCCGGGCAGCTGGCCACGGAAATCCCCTTCCTGGGTGCGTTGATCAAAAAGGAAGAGGATGTCGATGCGGTCGCCAAGGCGATGTCGGGTTCCTCCGGACGGTGGCCCAGGGACGATGCCTGAGACGGTGACTGCCGACCATGCCGGGATCTTTCTCCCGTTCTTCTACCGTCTCCGGAGCCATGGGCTCAAGGTCACTCCACAGCAGTGGCTGACCCTGATCGAAGGCCTTGCACGGGGCCTGCACGGGTCGTCACTGATGGGCTTTTACTCACTCGCCCGCGGCATCATGGTCAGGGACGAGGCCGAGCTCGACGACTTCGATCTCTGTTTCGCGGCCCACTTCAGGGGCGTTGAAGCCGAGCTGACCGCGATCGAGAAGGCGGTGTTGGACTGGCTTGAAAATCCCGTCCCACCCTACGCCATCGACCCCGAGTGGTTGAAGGTCATGGACTCGGTCGACGTGGCCGCCCTGCGCGCCGAGCTCGAACGCCGGCTCGCCGAACAAACCGAACGCCACGACGGCGGCGACTACTGGGTCGGCACCGGCGGGACCTCGGCTTTCGGACACTCCGGCGGTCACCCGGGCGGGATCCGGGTCGGTGGCGACCACGGGGCGGGCACCGCGGTCCAGGTAGCCGCCGAACGGCGCTACCAGGAGCATCGCAAAGACCGCGTTCTGGACACCCGTCAGCTGAGTGTCGCCCTCACCAAGCTTCGCGCCCTCGAGCGGACGGGCCCGGCCGACGAGCTCGATCTCGATGACACCATCGACGGCACCGCCCGCCAGGGTGGCGAGCTCGAGCTGGTTTTCAAACCGCCACGCGAAAACCGGCTCGGCCTGTTGTTGGCGATGGACATCGGCGGCTCGATGTGGCCCTTCAAGGAGCTGGTGGACACCCTCTTCTCGGCCGCCCATCAGGCCCGCCATTTCAAGCAGTTCGACCACGTCTACTTCCACAACTGCATTTACGAGCAGGTGTACGGTAACGCGGCATTTTCGGAGAAGATTCGGCTCGGCGAGCTCTTCCGCCGCTACGACCGTGAGACCCGGCTGGTCCTGGTTGGAGATGCCTACATGTACCCGGGCGAGATCACCGATCGTTTCGGGGCGATCGACTGGACCGAGCGCAACGAACGACCAGGTACCGACTACCTCGAGCGGGTGCGCGACCACTTCACCCATTGCGCGTGGCTCAACCCGATGACCGAGGAATCGTGGGACGCACCATCGATCCGGCTCGTGCGAAGGGTCTTCCCGATGTACCCGCTGACGGTCCAAGGGGTCGAGCGACTGGCAAAGGACCTCGCGACGAACGGCGGCCGTTAGCTCCACCCCCCGTCCACCCGCGGAATTCGGAAATCGGAATGCCGCCCGCTCACCCGGAAGAGACCGCTATCCGAGAAAAGCGCAATCAAGTTGGCAGCGCCAGGTGCCACTTTTCGCATTGTTGGAGTTTCTTCGACAAGCCGAGCATGCTTTTGGGGCCAACAATGCGAAGGGTGGCTCCTCATGACAGCTCGATCGTTTGGTCAACCTGTCATGACTCCGCTATCATGTCGCGGAAACCAGAGCTGTCATGCGATTGCTGATACTGCAGAGTCGGTTCCCGTCGGACGCGATGCTCGATCATGAGCGTGGGTGCTTCATTGCCGCGACCGGCCGCGCTGCCGACGAGCTGCACTTCCGCAATGTGATGAGTGGGGTCCCGACGGTGCGATTATCAGGCGTTGCGGGTCCCGGAGGCGCCGATCTGGGCGACCCAGTTCCATCCCGAGCTCGACGAGCAGGGCAATCGGGACCGTTGCGTCGCCTCCATCAAGGAGTTCGGTCAGATCGAGGGCTACCAGGCGCTGCCGAGTCCTGACGCCCTCACCATCCTTCCGAAGTTCCTCGATCGCGCCGTCCAATCGTCAACCAGTCCGGTCGCTTCGCTGAGAGATCGGCATGAAAGTCAAGAAGTCAAGAGTTAAAGGTAAAGAGTTCAACCCATTTGGCCTCCGCGAAGATGAAGAGAAAAGAGATGAGGGCGCTCCCACAACTCGGTTCGCTGAGACTCTTGACCCTTCACCCTTTACACTTCACCTGTCCGCCGCGGTACACTGTCTGATCAAGGCGGAGGCCCCAATGCAGGTGACCGCGTTAGTCGAAAACAACAGGGTCGAGGGCCGGGATGATCTCTGCCCCGAATTCGGACTGTCACTGCACGTCGAGGTGAACGGGATGAAGATCCTCTTCGACATGGGATCTTCGGCG
>CAYRFI010000172.1:0-4917 GCA_964423595.1 uncultured Thermoanaerobaculia bacterium
CCCGGAGTTTGATTCCTTCTCTGCGCCTCTGCGCCTCTGCGTCTCCGCGCCTCTGCGTTTTATTCCGGGAAGTCTCTATCTGTGATGACCACCTCGTACTCCATAACGGTCTATCTGAGCGCCGGAGGTGTGACAGATACATCGCCTGGGCGAGAGCCCCAGGCTCATCATCTGTCGCCGCTCCCCGGCGGTTCTGAACCGTGACCAAGAAGGATGGCAGTTTCTTTCTAGCCTCAGAGCCCGTGGGGTTGGGTGGGCGGGATTGTTCACTGTTCACTGGTTACTGGGTGGGTGGGTGGACTCGCAATCTCTTCCACGCCCTCCACAGGTCGACAATCCCGTGAACGTACCGGGGGGGCTTTGCCTGGCCCTTGCGCGGATCACCGCCGGGGGCGAGCATGGTCTCCCATTTGATGATGTTGGCCTCGTAATAAAGAGCGATGAATCGCCGCAAGAGACCGTGACCGAGACGTCCGGGCGGAATCCAGAACGATCCCGCGAGGTCGATGAAAACCACCCGGCCGTCCGGACGTCGAAGGACATTCCGGTAGGCCCGCGCGTCGAGGTGGAGAAAACCGAGCTCGGTGAGGCGTTCCATGGCCGTCCGGAGTTGAGCGAGATAGTCTTCGCGCTTCTCATCGATGTCCCCGGCTAAGCGGAGGGTCTCGCCCTCGACCTTTTCCACCGCCAGCGCGTCGCTGTCGATACGACCGACGAACGCTGGGAACCAGGGCATGGGACCGAGATAGGAGTAGGCGCGGCATTCGCGACTCACCTCGAGGCGGCCGATCAGACGCCGCCACCACGAGCGATTCGCGAAGTCTTTGACCACCATCGGTCCTTGCCCGATGTCGACCACCGTGACGTCCGCTTTGAACGGCGCACCTCTCGTCAGGTACTCCTTGGGCGCTTGGTCCAGTTCGGACCGGGTTGGTGGACTGGCGATGGGATCTTCCCCGGAAGGCATGGATTACACTCTCACCGTGGCCGACATTATTTCACACGCCGCGAACACCCGGGCCTTCGACCCTGGCAGCCTGTCAGGAGCCGAACCGGTTCGCCGGATTGTGGGCCGCAACGGCTCCAAGGCCGACGTTCTCTTCTTTGACCTGGAAGACGAGCGGGTGGCGGTCAAGACTTACGCTCCGCGAGGCACAGTAGTCCGGAACACCCTTGGGCGCTGGTTGATCCGTCGCGAAACGGCCGCCTACGAGGCGGCAGAAGGGGTCGATGCGCTGCCGGCATTCCTCGGTCGCCTGGGACCCTACGCCCTGGCAACCCGTTGGGTCGACGCCGAGCCGCTGCGGGAACGCACGGGAGCCCGGCTCGATGACACGCTGTTTGATCGGCTCGGCGCGGTATTGGATGAACTCCACAGCCGCGGAGTGGCTCTGGCCGACCTCCACCATCGCGATGTACTGCTCGGTGCGGACGACTCCCTCTACATCGTTGACCTCGCCACGGCGTGGGTCCTCGGACGGCGGTCCGGACCGATCAGAAGGCGTCTCTTCGAGCGGTTCTGCGAATCCGACCGGGTCAACCTGGCCCGGATGCGGGCCCGGTTTACGGGTGGCGACGCGGATGCGGCAGTGGCCTCGGTGAGTCCTGCTGCAGAAGCGTGGCACCGCAGAGGCCGCCGGCTGAAGAGCTATCTGGAACGTCTGCGCGGCAAGCGCTGACGGAATTTATCCGGAGAAATGCGGTATCCTTCCCGGCGTCCGACGGGGGCAATCAATGAGCGAACGTCAGTACAACAGAGTCCTTGGCGTCTTGCGCCTGGCCGCGTTGTTCGCGGTCATTCTCCTTCTCATCTACTGCGCCCAGCCAACGGTGCTCAGCGTCGCCATCGGTTTCGTCTTCGTGGTGCTGGGCGAGACCGTCCGCTTCTGGTCGTCGGGCCTGTTGCTGAAGACCAAGGAGCTGATGACATCGGGACCGTATCGGTTCACCCGCAATCCGCTCTATCTCGGTCGGTTCTTGATCCTCACAGGGCTGATCATCATGGTCAATCTGCCGAATTTCTTCAGCCTGATTGGGATGGTATTGGGATGGGTCTGGTTCCTGGGCGTTTACATGCGTCGCAAAGAGAGAATCGAACCGGCGCGGCTTCGCGAGGAACATGGTGAGGCCTACGACCGCTATTTCGAGGCGGTCCCGGCGCTCTTTCCGACGCTTCACCCCTATCGGGACTACACCCCGGCGAGTTGGTCGGTGGAACGCATGGTGCGAAACAGGGAGTACTGGATGGTGATCGGGCTGCTCGGCGTCACCGCCTATCTCCTGTGGCGTGCGCTGAGCGATTACTCCTGAAACTGGAGCTCGTGGAGGTGGGCATACAGCCCACCCATGTCGATCAGGGTCTGGTGGTTCCCTTCCTCGACGATGCGGCCGTTTTCGAGCACGACGATGCGGTCCGCCTCACGGATGGTAGCCAGACGATGGGCAATGACCAGGCTGCCGCGTCCCTCGAGGAGCACTTTCATTGCCTGCTGAACCTGATCCTCCGATTCGGCGTCGAGCGCCGAGGTGGCCTCGTCGAGGACCAGGAACGGAGGGTTTTTGAAGATGGCGCGGGCGATGGCAAGCCGCTGCCGCTGACCCATGGAGAGGCGGGCGCCGTCCTCGCCCAGCATGGTGTCATAGCCTTCCGGAAGATCGCTCACGAACTCGTCCGCCTGGGCCGCGACTGCAGCCTCGCGAATACCTCCGGGGGACGCGTTTTCGCGACCGGCGGCGATATTGAGGCGGACGGTGTCGTCGAAGAGTATCGTCTCTTGGGTGACGAGGCCGATATTTCGTCGCACCGAGGCGAGGGTCAGCTCTCGCAGATCGTGTCCGTCCATCGTGACGCAGCCCGAAGTCGGGTCGGCGAAGCGCAACATGAGGTTGGCGAGGGTGGTCTTTCCACCGCCCGAAGGCCCAACCAGCGCCACCATCTCACCGCGTCGGAGATGGAGCTCGATGCCCTTGATGGCGGGTTCCTCCGACCCCGGATACACGTAGAAGACATTCTCGAAGTGGATCTCCTGCGGTTCACCCTCGAGTGTCCGTGCGTCGGGGCGGTCGGCGATCTCGCGCGGCCAGTCCATCATCCTGAAGACCCTGGCGGCGGCCGCAAGGGCCTGCTGGGCTTCGACGTTGATCTGGTTGAGGCGGCGGGCCGACATGAACAGAAAGGCGAGACCCCCGAGGACAACGACGAAATTACCGGGATTGACGGCTCCAGACGCGATGCCCCGGCCCGCGACATAGAAAAGGACGCTGCCGGCAATCGCTCCCACCAGCTCGACAATAGGGCCAGAGGCTGAGGCGGCGCGGCTGGCCTGGAGGTCGACCTGGAAAAGGCTCGCTAAGGTCTCGCGGAATCGGCGGATAGCAATCCCTTCCATCGAGAAGGCCTGGATGACCTTGGCGCCGGCGACCGACTCTTTGAGCTGGTTGGCGGCGGTCGCGGTTTGCTCCTGCGAACGGGTGGCGGCCTTGCGCAGGCGTTTGCCGAGGCGCAACACCGGGTATCCCATCAACGGCAGCACGATGAGGGCGAAGAGGGTCATCCGCCAGTCATAGATCAACACCAGGATGAGCATCGCCGGTCCCATGGCGCCGACCCGGACCGTGTCGGCGAGGAGGCGGGTGGACATCAGCTTGATCAGGTGGACATCGTTGAGCAGACGCGACAGGACCTCGCCGGTCTGGTGGGCTCGGAAGAAGCTCGGCGCCTGGTAGACCAGTGTGTCGTGGACGTCCGCCCGGAGATCGCGGATCACCGCGCAGCCGGTTTTCCGCGCCAGATACTCGCCGAAAAAAAGCAGGATGCCGCGGATGAGAAAGACAAGAACGAGGAGGACCGGAACCTTGACCATGGGCCGCTCACGCAACCACGACTTCGTCTCGTCGATCGGCAGCCGTTCGACCAGACGGTCGATGAAACCGGGTTCCTTATCCGTCACGAGTGCCGCCTCTTGTGCGGGCCTGGCGAGGAGCACCTCGTTGACCATCGGTTTGAGGGTTGCCACGACCAGGGTCATCATCGCGCCGGCGACGGCGAGCATCACCGAAGCAGCCGCCATCTGCCCCAGGTAGGGGCGCATGTATCCGACGATTCTCTTGAGTTCGGTCACGCGCCGATGGTAGCACTCCGCCTGCCCGCCGACGGCTATGCGGGTTCCACCACCTACTCGCCCACGGCCATTTAGCACCTGCTCTCGACAACGCCCCAAGCGCCAAGCCCGATCGTGTTGTCGTAAGGCCGTACAGCCGTAAAGCCGAATAGCCTCAGAGCCTCAAGTCCTCCAGCACGGGAACATCATCACGCTCGAGGAGGGCCAGCAACTGTCGAAGAACTTCTGTCTGCAGCTCCCGGTTGTGCGCCTCGCCGAGAGGGAAGCCAAGCGGGTAGGGGACCGCGAGTGCGCGCGGTGGACGGATCGTGGCGGTGATCTTGGCGAGCATCGTGATGGATGCTGTCGGAATGCCGTGCGCCTCGATTGTGGCTTGTGCAAGACCGACGGTCTGCATGCACACCGGTCACACGGGGACCATCAGCGCGATATCGACGTTGTCCTCGACCAGAAGGTGAGCGATCGCCGGCAGGGTGCGTTCGACGAAGCGGCCAGGGGCGGTGATCGAGCCCATGACCGAGATGTGCCTGGGTGCGGCGGAACCGATTTCGCCGGCCGCCGCGAGCTCATGCAACCGGTCGAGGGGCAGACCCATGTTGCGGTCCGCCTCGACCCCGGCGTGGGAGAAGGAATTCGAGCGGTGGTGCTCCTCGAGCGATTGGACGTCTACGTCGCCGGGTACTACTCGGAAGCTGAAATCCCCGCCGCGTACCGAGCCGCTGAACGGTTCCTCGCCCGGTACGACGAACCCGGCCGAGGACACCAACGCCACAATGCACTCGCTCACCGGCTTTTC
>CAYRFI010000173.1:0-2497 GCA_964423595.1 uncultured Thermoanaerobaculia bacterium
GTGTGATGAGGGAGGGGGTCGCTGGCCTTCACGGCCCGTCCCCTCTACTCTACCGCCTTTGCGACTTTGCGTCGATCTCGGAGGGAGGGTGGAATTCGATTGACCGAACTCGAAACTCGAAATCTTCAATCGGTATACTCGATCAGGAGGATTGATGACTTCTCTCGACCGCTTCAACCACCCGCTCACCGGCCGTTACGCGTCCGAGGAGATGCAGCGGCTCTTCTCAACGGGATACCGCTACACCACGTGGCGGCGGCTGTGGTTGGCGCTGGCCTCCGCCGAAAAGGAGCTTGGGCTCGACATCCCGGACGAAGCCCTCGATCAGATGTTGACCCACCTCGAGGTGACCGCCGACGATCTCGAGCGGGTACGGGAGTACGAAAAGCGCACCCGGCACGACGTCATGGCCCACCTCGAAGCGTTTGCCGACCGCGCGCCGGCGGCCAAACCGATCCTCCATCTCGGTGCGACATCGGCCTACATCGGTGACAATGCGGATCTCATCATCGCCCGTGACGCCCTCGATCTCGTGATCACCCGGGTGTTGGCTGTCGTCGCGGCTCTCGCCGCCTTCGCCGAGAAGTGGGCCGACCAACCGACGCTCGGCATGACCCATTTCCAGCCCGCCCAACCGACCACCGTCGGCAAACGGGCCTGCCTGTGGCTGCAGGACTTCCTGCTCGATCTCGAGCGGCTCCGTTTCGAACGCGACCGCCTCCGGTTGCGGGGCGTCAAAGGCACCACCGGGACCCAGGCCACCTTCCTCGAGCTCTTCGATGGTGACCACGACAAGGTGCGCGCCCTCGACCAACGGGTTGCCGAAACCCTCGGATTTTCGAACTGCTACCCGGTGACCGGGCAGACCTACCCGCGCAAGGTGGACGCGTTTGTCCTCGACGCGCTCTCCGGAGTCGGCCAATCAGCGGCCAAGTTGGCCACCGACATCCGGCTCCTGGCGAGGCTCAAAGAGCTGCGCGAGCCCCTTGCCGAGGGGCAGGTCGGGTCCTCCGCGATGCCCTACAAGGCCAACCCGATGCGCTCTGAGAGGGTGACTGCGCTTGCTCGATGGCTGATGGCCATCGCCGCGAACCCCGCCCAGACCGCGGCCGCACAGTGGCTCGAGCGAACCCTCGACGACTCGGCCAACCGGCGCATGTCGGTGCCCGAGGCTTTTCTCACCGCCGACGCCATCCTCCGCATCGTTCACAATATCGCCGATGGGCTCCAGGTCTTCCCCGCCATGATCGCCCGCAACCTCGCGGAAGAGCTGCCGCTGATGGCCTCGGAGGCGATTCTGATGGAGGCGGTTCGGCGCGGCGGCGATCGGCAGGGGATGCACGAGCGCCTGCGGATCCATGCCCGGGCGGCGGCGACGGTGGTGCTCGAAGAGGGTGGCGCCAACCCCTTCCTCGAATTCGTCGCCGACGATCAGGAGGTCCCGCTCGACCGCTCCGAGCTCGGCGCTCTCATTGACCCGGTGCGTTTTGTCGGCCGCGCGCCGCAGCAGGTTCGCGAGTTTCTCGCCGAGTATGTCCAGCCTATCCTTGACGAGGCCGGAGAGCTGCCCGAGGCAAAGGACCTCGATGTCTAGGAAGAATGAGGAATGAGGAATGAGGAATTAGGAATTCCACCCACCCCTCCGAGAATGAGGGTGGGTGGGAAAATAACCAAAATCGTTCTTTTCTGCGGTCTGGTGATGCTGTTCATCGGTTGTGCGCACCGGGGGGGAAAGCAACCGAGCGTGAGACCGGTGGCGCCGGAGCCGACAGCCACGGGGACACCGTCAGCGCCAACCCCGGCACCAGGCCCAGCGGTGGAGCCGGTTGAGGAGGGCTGGACGGAGAAGGGCATAGCCTCGTGGTACGGCGATCCCTATCACGGGCTGCGCACCGCCTCCGGCGAGATCTACGATATGCACCAGCTCACTGCCGCCCATCAGAGCCTGCCCTTCGGCTCCGTGGTCAAGGTCAAGCGCCGCGACACCGGCGCCGAGGTCACGGTGCGTATCAACGACCGGGGACCGTTCGTCGAGGGGCGGATCATCGATCTTTCCTACGCGGCGGCGAAAAAGATTGACCTCGACATCGATGGTGTGGCGCCGGTCAAGATCAAGGTCGTTGGTCGCAAGGCCGAAAAGGAAAGAAAACCGGCTCACGTCGAGGAACCGGAGGGCTGTTTCTGGGTCCAGGTTGGCGCCTTCGGTGATCCCGGCAACGCGCGACGGGCGGAGGCCGAGCTCGAGCAATACGGCGAGGAGGCGGTGGTCCTCGAAGGCCTCGACGGGCTGTGGCGGGTCCGGGTCGGACCGTTCAACAGGGAGCAGGAGGCGGACAAGACCCGCGACCGGGTCCGCGACGCCTGGCCCGGCGCCCACGTCGTCCCGTGCGGAGGATGACCTTTCGAATGAGGAATGAGGAATGAGGAATGAGGAATTATGAATTAGGAATTTCCACCCGCCCTCCCGGGCACTGATTTTCTTAAGGGTGGGTGGGCG
>CAYRFI010000173.1:2507-4830 GCA_964423595.1 uncultured Thermoanaerobaculia bacterium
ATTTAATGGTTGTGCGCTACCATCTCAGCGATGATGAAGAAGCCTCTTCTCCGTCTCACGATATTCATCGTCGCTGCCACGGTCTGCCTCGCTTTCGCCTGTCAGGGGGCTGGTCCTCCGCAGATCCATGCCGCGCGGGTGTTGATGGTCTCCTACGACAGCCTCGGCGCGGACCCCGCCTGGCGGTGGATCTCGGATGGAACCGCCTCCTCGCCCGACGGTCTGGTCGGCATGGCGCAGCGCGGATTTTCCGCCGAGCGGATGCGGATGGTCGACCCAACCCTGACGGCCGTCAACCACATCTCTCTGGCGGCTGGCAGCGACGCCGCCGGCACCGGCGTCGTCAGCAATGCCTTCCACAAACCAGACACACCGATCACCGAGTGGATTTCCGGTTTCAACGCTTCCAGCGACGCCGAAACCCTGTGGACGGCGGCGCGCCGAAACGGTCTCCGGGTCGGCATCCTGGCTTGGCCGGGGGCCGACGGAGAAGCCCTCGATCGGATCGGAGACTTCGGTGTGGTGTGGCCCGGTCCGCCGCTGGCGACGTCGGAAATCATCGAGCTCGACCCGGAGACCGCTGAGACTACCGGCGAGGTGCCGTCCAACGACGGACTCGCACCGCTGCTGTGGCGGCTCAGTTTTGATCTCCGCTCGTCCGCGCCGAGCGACCAGGAACTGCTGATCGCGCTGGTCGATGCCGACCCCAATGGTCGCCCGCGCTACGACACCGTGGCGGTGCGCCTCGCCGGCGAGGACGACTGGGATTACGCCGGTGAGATGGAGTGGCTTGAGGTCGATTTCGAGGCACAAGCACGAGATGACCTTCGTCCACGGCGTTACGGATCCTGGTGCAAGATCCTGTACATCGACCGCTTCACCGGAACCCTCCGCTTCTACCGTGGTGAGGTCAATCGCCTCCACGCCTACCCGGACTCCTTCGAGGACCGTCTCACCGAGGCCATCGGACCGTGGCCGGGTGAGGCCGACCGCGGGGTCGCCGATTGGTGGTTGGATCTCGCCCAGGGAATCGACCTCGACACATTCATCGAGCAGGGCGAGCGGCTCGATCGCTATTTCGACCGCATGACCGAATGGGTGCTGGCAGAGGAGGATGCCGACCTGATTCTCGCCTACCACTCGTCACTTGACGTCTACCTCCACACCAGCCTGATCACCGATCAGCTGCAATGGGCCTACAGTCCGGGACGGGCGCTCGCCGCCGGCGAAGGCCTCAAGCGAATGGGCCGCTCCATCGACCGATCTGTCGCGTCCCTGTGGAACGCCCTCGATCCCGAACGTGACGCCCTGGTGGTGGTCTCCGATCACGGCCAGATGCCGATCTTCGAGGTCGTGCGGCCGAATCGGGCGCTTGCCGATGCCGGTCTGGTGCGGGTGGTCGATCGGGATGGTCGTTCTCAGATTGCCGCCGACACACCGATGGTCGCAGTTACCGGCGGTGCCATGATGCACCTCTATCTCAATCTCTCCGGGCGTGAGCCCGGAGGCGTCGTCTCCATGGCTGAGGCGCCAGAGCTGTTGCGCCGAGCGGCCCGCGTGCTGGCCGATCTCGAGGCCGAGGGCCGGCCGGCGGTGGAAAAGATCTTCACCCGCGGCGAGGCGGCGGCGATTGGTCTCGATCACCCCTCGAGCGGCGACCTGGTGATATTCCTGGCCCCGGGCTTCGCGGCAGACGGCGGCCTCGATGGACCAGCGCTCGGGCCCAGTCGCTATTACGGACAGCACGGCTTCCTGGCATCGCACGACGAGATGTGCGGGATCCTCTTCGCGCGCGGCGCCGGCATCAAGAAGAAGCGCTCCGGCGAGGTCGAGGCGACCTCGGTGGCGCCGATGATCGCTCGCTGGCTGGGCCTCGAATAGATTTCGATATTCGCCCCGTCTTCACATCGATTTAACTCCCTCCACAGCTTCTCTTCACACCTGAGGGCTGCAATGTCCTCGGGCACCGGATGGGATCGGTGTCGCCCCCAACCAACGGACGGACGGAGGAGAGAAGAATCATGAATACGAAGCGCTTTGGGCCCCTGGCCCTGCTCTGCGTCGGCCTCATCCTGGTGCCGGCGACTGTGTTTGCCGACGGCACGATCTCGGGCGTGGTAATCAACGGTTTCACCGGTGAGCCGGTGCGCGGCGCGGCCCTTTCGGTCGAGGGCGCCGACATTAGCTTCAAAGCAGGTGTCGGCGGCGATTTCCGCACCACCGTCCCGGCCGGCAGCTACACGGTGGTCGTGTCCAGAGACGGTTTCGACACGCAGCGGGTCACCGATGTTGTGGTCACCGACGGAGGCGTCGCCGATTTCGC
>CAYRFI010000174.1:0-4712 GCA_964423595.1 uncultured Thermoanaerobaculia bacterium
CGTACTTCAATCTCGAACTCGGGTCATCTCTGGGCAGCTGCCCAGAGATGACCCGTCGGAGCCGCGTGGCATGAATCCACCACTGGATTCCACCTTAGAAACGCCGCGAACCTGTCCAAGGATTGGGGTCCACCTCTGTGATCCGTTAGTATTGAACCCAGCAGTTCATCTAATCAACAAGGGGGTGAGATGACCGAAACGCGACCCTTGGTGCTGGTAGCTGGGATGGCACGGAGCTCTTTTGAAGAGCTTACCCCGGTGCTCAGCCGCCACAAGCTCACGGTCGTCCAGGTCACGTCAGCCGAAGACGCGATGATGTTTGCGCACTCGGATCGCGTCGAGCTCACCATCCTCGGAGTCGAGCCGGCCGAGATGAGCCTCGAGGATCTGGTACAAAAGATCCGTTCAGAATCGTCGGCTTCCAAAGAGTCGTCGCTCCTCGTGCTGGCCACACCTGGCAAAGAGGACGAGGTCCGCCAGCTCATCGGCCGCGGCGTCAATCGGGTGATGCTGACGGTTGACCCCCCGAAACACATCGCCCTCCAGGTGGCCAACCTTCTCGACATTGCCCCGCGCGCCGCGTTGCGGCTGTCCACCCGGATGCTGGTCGAGTTGGAGGACGGTTTCGCGGAAGCGCTCGGTGCCGTCGTCAACATTTCAGCGGCGGGTCTGCTCCTGGAGACCGACGCCGACCTCGAGCCCGGCCAGCACGTCATCATCTCGATCGACATCGGCCCCCAGCTGGAACCGGTCGCGGCCAAGGCCGAGATCGTGCGCAAGGCCGACCCGGAGCGAGAAGGCATCGAGGGCATCGGAGCACAGTTTCTCTCCTTCGCCGGCGACAGCCAGAAACAGCTCGAGACCATCCTCGGCGATGCGTTCCGAATCCCGCTCGACGAGGTGCGGACGGCGACGTAGCGGTCGGTTCAATGGTCCCCGAGATCACGATACTCAGACCCTGCTCATCCAGACTCGGCCGTCAGGTTGTGGTTTGAAGCCCTATTGTGTTCGCACAAATGGGTAAATGTGTACGTGGCACCCACGAAATGAAGCACGCAAGAGCCAGAGTCATCAAGTGAACGTGGCACCCATCGTATACTCCGGGTGAGCCCGCACATCTGAGGGCGCGAGAACATGCATCGAAAGTCTGTAGTAGTTCTGTTGATCGTCGCCTGCTGCATCGCCGTGGCGGCCAGGGTGTATTTTCGCTCCCACAGGGCCTCCCCCACAGTCGACCTTCAGGCGCCAGCCCATTACTTCATCGCCAGCGACCACTTCGATCGCGAGCGGCTCCGCTGTGATTTCACCATCGGATTCGACCGCTCACACATGAACAACCTCTGGGCTCTCCCGCTGCAGCCCTGCAGCCTCGGGTACGGGTGGGGAGAACCAACCCAGGGTGGCGTCGACGTATTCACCAGGCGAGCCGATCTGGATTTCTTCGTCGACAGCCCCCACTGGACCCATCTCGTGCTTCGGATCATGGCGGCCCGCGACCCAGAAAAGGATCGGGTTCAGAAGATGCATGTGCGGCTCAACGGCCAGCGGCTCGGATCAGCCGAGATCCCACACAGGTGGACGACTCTCGGCATCGAAATCCCTTCGGGTGCGCTTCGGGCCGGGGTCAACACCTTCGAGTTTTCGTTCGCATATCGGGTGCTGCTGCCGGGAGAACACAAGAAGAAGGTCCAACCGCGCTTCGCCGTGGCTATCCAGAAGGTCGAGTTGGCCGCCGCGCCCCCGCCACAGGGGCTGGCCGCCAAAGCACACCGGTGGATCGACAGAGGCGATCTCGCCTCTCCCCTGAAACATCCGGTTCAGGTTTTCGACCAGACGCGTGATCGTTTTGTCGTGCGCGAGGCCGGAACTCTCGTGATGCCGGTTCGACTGCCCGCAACAGCTCACACCCTCGACCTCGAGGTTGCAGCGCCGGCCGGCCTCGCCTGCCGGGAGTCCCAGCTCATCCTGGACGTACAGGGTTTGACAACCGGCGAACACAGCTCGACAACCCTCTCAACCACCGAGCTCTGTGAGGGGAACGGCGACAGGGCCTTGACCACCGAGGTGCCGGTCAACCAATTCGCCGGCGAAGACTGCGTTCTCTCGTTTGCGGTACAGCCCGAGCCCGCAGGATCGGTGATCGAGATCGGCCGGCCTCGGCCGATGTCGCGAGCACCGGTCACGGCCAGAACATCCGACAGAGAGACCGGGGCACGGCCGGTGCCGCGACCCGACATCGTTCTCATCACCCTCGATGCCGCACGGCAGGATCACTTTTCGTGCTACGGCTACGATCGGCCGACGACTCCCAACATCGACCGCACGAGCGAAGAATCCCTTGTTTTCACAAACGTCTTCGCGCTGGTGCCGAACACCAGGCGCTCGGTGCCGACAATGATCACCGGGCTCTCCTATCTCGACCACCAGGTGACCGAAGCTGATTCGGTCCTTTCCGACGAGGCAGAAACACTTGCGGAGTATCTCCGGGATGCGGGCTACGCGACGGCCTGCTTCAGCGCCAATCCAAACAACTCGAGGGCGGTTGGAGACGACCAGGGATATGACGAGTTCTTCGAGATGTGGACAGAAGTCCCGAGGACGGTGTCGAGGACGCCCGGGTATCTCACCCAGAGAGCCCTCGAATGGCTCGCCGGTTTCGACGACGCCAAACCTCTGCATCTCCAACTTCATTTCGTCCCGCCGCACGCACCCTACGAACCGGCACCCGAGTTCGATGTGTTCACCGATCCGACCTACGACGGCTGGGGCGACGGCACTCCAACCACCCTGCGCCAGATTGACAAGGCAATTCGCCGGTTCAATAACGCTGACCTGGCCCACATTACCGCCCTGTACGACGGCAATCTGCGGGCGGTGGACGACTCGGTGGCACGAGTGCTCGACGCTCTCAGAAGTCGGGAGCGATGGCAGGACACATTGGTGCTGGTGACCTCCGATCACGGCGAGGCGTTCTACGAGCACCGGCGGATGCTGCACAACAGCACGGCGTACGACGAAATGCTTCGAGTGCCCTTCATCCTACGCCTGCCGAGAGGCCGCCTCCCAGACGGTGTCGATCTCGACCGGTTCGCGACACTGGCCGACCTGACGCCAACACTGCTCGCCGCCGCGTCGGTGCAACCCCCACCCAACCTCGACGGCGTCGATCTCCTGCAGCCCGGCGCCGCGGCCGACCCGCGCTACGTCGTCGCCCGCACCGCCCAGGAATATCCTTTGCGCGCCGTGCGGACGCCGCGATGGAAGCTGGTCCTCACCAACTCCGGCCAGGCCCGGCTCTACGACCTGGCGTCAGATCCCGGCGAGCACCACAACATCGGATTCGAGAACCTGCCGACGCTCGTCGGGCTCGGCCAGCTTCTCACGCGACGGCTGGCGGTACCGCCCTCGCTCGCCGGAACCCGGAGCGAATCGGAGGTGTCCCTGGCGGACCAAGAAATGTTGGAGGCGCTGGGCTACGTGGAATAGCTTCGGTGCCAGATCCCGAAATGTTGGGGAAATCCCAGCGAACCAAAGGAGGACTCAGCCAGTGTTTTCCATATCTTTGAACAGCCCAAGAAGAATCATGTGGTCCACAGTTCTCGTCCTGGCGCCTCTGCTATCGATTTGCACATATGTGGCAGCCGATGATCTGGCGTCAGAAGTCAACACGTTACTGAAGGCAGAGTTGGAAGAGGAGTTCGGGCCGCTCAACGACCGGATATTGTCCGACGAAACAAAAATGTGGGGTCGAGTCATCGCGATCGACTACGAGCTGCCAGAGGGCACACGGCTGGACGACACCTGGGGTGACAAGGTGGTGACGGCCTTGGATCGGTTGGGCATTACTGCGGAGTACGACGGAGGCGAGGTCAGGGCCGAGCAGCAGACACTAGCCGGCAGGGAGGCCGGTAGTATTCAGTTCACAACAGCGCGCTCGGACGACGATCCAGACGTCATCGGTTTCACTGCGATGTTCAAGCCGAGCAGTTGACCCGCATATCTCACCCGGTTTCGTCGCGAGGGCGGCGAGGTACCGTGCCCAGTGGGGTTTTCGACCTGAGGGGCGCGGAGCGCGTACGTGCAGTACGTCGAGCACCCCGAGGCGAGAAAACACCGCTGGGTGCGGTGCATCGTCGCCCGCAGCAGGAAGTTGGTGAGATATGCGGGCTAGAGGTCCACCCCATCGCCGTCAGAGACGACCGCATCATCGAGGTCCACCCAGAGGTCTCCTTTTGCGCCATGAAGGGCAGACCCCTCCTCCACCCCAAGAAGAGCTGGAACGGCCAGATGGAGCGGCGGTCACTTCTTCATGACCGACGGATCGAAATTCCGGATCTACCCGGAGAGCCGGGCAAGGTCCCGCCCGACGACGTCCTCGATGCCGCGGCCGCCTCGTGGACGGCGTGGCGTGTGGCCACGGGCGGGGCCAAGGTGTTCCCGGCTTCTCTGGCCGGCTTTGAAAGAAGCCAGCGCGAAGTGATCTGGTACTGACGGCGGCTTGACAACAACACATCCCGCGAAGGTTGTTATCACAATGCAACCATGCGGAGCGTGGCACCCATCACGTCCCGTGGTACGCTCACGGTGTGCGAACGAAAACTCCCTTCGTGCGGCGGCCCCTCGATGATGCGAGCTGTCTTCGCCCTCGCGGTCCTCGCTGCGCTGTCGGGATGTCACCGGGCCGAGACGCCGGTCCCGACCGTTCTCTCGGC
>CAYRFI010000175.1:0-4549 GCA_964423595.1 uncultured Thermoanaerobaculia bacterium
CCACCTGAAGCTCCACGAAGGCCGGGAGCTCGATATTGACGGGCTTGCCGTTCCAGAAGAGCGCCTCGACTTCCATATTCTCCTTCAGGAAGTCGCGCGCGTCGCCCACGACGTCAGCGCCGAAGGGGAGCTGGTCGTAGCTCTCCTGGTCCATGAAGACGAGGTTCTCACCATCGAGGTAGAGGTACTGCATGACGCGCTCCTCGATGTCGGCCTCGTCCACCTTCTCACCGGAGCGGAACGTCTTTTCCAGCGTCTTGCCGTTCAGCAGATTCTTGACCTTGGTCCGCACGAAGGCGCCGCCCTTGCCAGGTTTCACGTGCTGGAAATAGGTCATGACATAGGGTTGACCGTCGAGCACGATCTTCAGGCCGTTGCGGAATTGGGAAGTATCGACTGCCATCGGGGTCTCCAGCTGCGCGAGTCATCCCCGCGATTCCGGAACGTAGCGATCCCGCTCTGGAATTCACCCACCTGGCGGTGCGTTCTGGTAGCCTTTGCGCCTCGATCATCGAGGAGGGGATCCCATGGCAAGCCAGCATCGACTCGACCGGCGGGGACGCATCGCGCGGATCGCCATCGCAAGCCTGGGGGCGGCGTGGGCCGCCACGGCAGCGACGGCCGACAACTGGTACCCCTCCAAGTACGGCGCCGACGATCGGTTGGGCGCCATCAACGAACTTTCCTCCTCGAAAGTGCTCGAGGCGGCAAAACTCATCACGACCGGCAAGACGTATTCCCTGGGTGTCGAGACCGGCCCGGACACCCCGGCCTACCCGCCCCGCAACTATCAGATCGCGATTCTCGGCGGCGACGGGGCGGGGGGCTCGGCTGGCACCAACAAGATCACCGGCAACGACGACTTCATGGTGACGTGGCTGGGCGTGGGAAGTCAGATCGACGGCCTCGGCCACGTGGGCATCGACTATAAATTTTACAACGGTGTCGAGGCCTCGGAGTTCGTGCGCCCCAATGGTCTCGTTTTGTACGGCACCCATCTCCTGCCGCCGATCGTGACGCGCGGCGTATTGCTGAACATCGCCAAGCTCAAGGGCCAGACGCGCCTCGCCAAAGGCACCCCGATCCACAGTGCGGATGTGAAGGCCGCAGCCGAAGCCCAGGGGGTGACGATCCAGCGCGGCGACGTGGTGCTGCTGCACACCGGCTGGGGATCCCTCGCGACGGCCGACCCCGCGGAGTTCATCAGCGGAGAGCCGGGTCTCTCCCATGAGGGCGCCAAGTACCTGGCCGGCCTGAGTGTCGTCGCGGTGGGATCGGACGGCTGGGGGCTCGAGGTCCTCCCGGGTGAGAACAAGGACATCCTATTTCCCGTGCACCAGGAGTTTCTGGCCAGAAATGGGATCTATATCCTCGAGAACATGAACACCGCCGAGCTCGCGGCGGACGGCGTGAGTGAATTCATGTTCGTCCTCGGCCAGCCGAAATTCGTCGGCGCCGTTCAGGTGGTGATCAATCCCATCGCAATTCGCTAGTCAACCGGCGTTCGGCGGCCTGAAGGAACTCTGAGCGGGCCGCCGAGCCGGCCACTGCTGAGTGAACTTCGCTCGGCTGCGCCTCGCTGCGCGGGCCGCCGAGCCGGCCCTTGCTGAGTGAACTTCGCTCGGCTGCGCCTCGCTGCGCGGGCCGCCGAGCCGGCCCTTGCTCTATCCCTTCGCCTCCTTCACCGCCTTGGTGAGGGCGGGACAGATCTCGAAGAGGTCGCCGACGACGCCGACATCGGCCACTTCAAAGATGGGGGCGTCGGGATCCTTGTTAATGGCGATGATGAAGTTCGAGCTCTTCATGCCGACCAGGTGCTGGATCGCGCCCGAGATGCCGCATGCCAAGTAGAGCTTCGGCGAAACAATCTGTCCCGAGGATCCCACCTGGTACTCGTGGGGCATCCAGCCGGCGTCCACGACCGGACGCGAGGCGCCCACGGCGCCGCCGAGCGACGCTGCCAGCGGCTTGATCACTTCTTCAAACTTCTCCGGACCGCCGAGCGAGCGGCCCCCCGAGACGATGATCTCCGCCTTGGTGAGGTCGACCCCCTTCGCCTCCGCGGCGCGGATTTCGACAAACTTGGTGCCGCACTCGTCGGCCGCGACCGAGACGTCGAGGGGCGTCACGGCGCCCTCGCTCGATCCTTCGAAGGGCGCGGTCGCGCCCGGCTGCATGGTCGCTACCACGGGAGGCGTGGGCAGCACGCGGGCGTCGAGCTTGCCGTTGAACACGCGGCGGAGGAACACCAGTTGATCGCCGTCGTTCTCGACGGCGAAGCAGTCGCTCACATAGGCAGCATCCAGGGCGGCGGCCACGCGCGGCGCAACGTCCCACCCGCTCGGCGTGTTTGAGAAGAGCACCACGTCGGCGCCCGATGCCTCGATCGCGGCGCGCACCGCTTTGTGCACCGCGTCGGCGGTGTAGTGGGCGAAGATCTCGGCATCCGCGAGATAGACTTCTCCGCCCCCGCGCTTCGCCAGCGTGTCGGCCTGCGCCTGCGCGCCCGATCCCCACACCAGGCTTTTCACTTCGCGTCCGGTCGCGCCCGCCAGTTGCTGCGCGAAGCTCGCCAGCTCGTACGTGGCCTCCCGCAGCGACCCCTTCTGGATTTCGGCGACGATCAATACCGAAGCCATCGCATGTCCTCCCGGCGGGCTAGAGGAGCCCGAGTTCCTTGATCTTGCCCACCAGCTTTTTTGCGACCTCGTCCGTCGACCCGCTCAACATTTCGGCGCCCTCACCCTTGGGCGGTTGGTAGATCTTCTCAATCTTGGCCTTGGCAGCGAGTTGCCCGCTGAGCCCCAGATCGGCCACGCTCTTGGTATCGATCGGCTTCTTCTTGGCGGCCATGATGCCCTTGAGCGACGCGTAACGGACCTGGTTGATCCCGGTCTGGACACTCACCACGCACGGTGCCGCTATCTCGACGACTTCGAGGGCACCGCCTTCAAGCTCGCGCTCCACGGTCAGGATCCCGTTCGCCTTCTCCAGTTTCACCGCGGTGGTGGTGTGCGCGACACCCAGCAGCTCGGCGAGCATCGGGCCCACCGCCGCGGCGTTGCCGTCGTCGGCCATCAGGCCGAGAAAAATCAGGTCGGGGTTCTCGCCTTTCGCGATCGCCGCCAACACCTTCGCAATTCCCAGCGAGTCGGAACCCTGAGCCTCGGGGTCGTTAATGTGTACTGCACGGTCGGCGCCCATCCCCAACGCGGTGCGCAGGGCCTGGGTCACCCGGTCCGGTCCCACCGACGCCACGACCACCTCGGCCTCACCGGCATCCTTGATCGCCAGCGCCGCCTCGAGGGCGTGTTGGTCGTACTGGTTGATTTCGAACTTGATGTTCTCTTCCCGGATCCAGTCGCCCGAGCCGTTGATGTCGAGACGGGCGTCCTGGTGGGGCACCTGCTTGAGGCAGACCATGATCTTCATGGGGAGGGCCTCCAACGCTGAAAGCGAGGTTGGGATGCGTGGACCGGAGCTCGCGGCGCGAGCCCGGCGAGCGCGCAACGCTAACCGAGGGAAGCGTCTGCCGCAAGACCTTGAACCGGTAGAAATGCCTGTTTTTTCAGGGGCTTAGGTGATTCCGACAAAGAGCAGGAACGACTCCAAGCTCGCGACCCGCAGGTAGGGATTCATGCGCTTGGTTTCGCCCAGCGTCGCCGACGGCTCCGGGGCGTAGAGGTGGCCGGGGTAGAGCAACGTCTCGTCCGGAAGCCGCTTGAGCACCCCGTCCAGGCTGCGGTAGAGGTCCTCGGCGTTTCCCCCCGGTAGGTCCACGCGACCGCAGCTGTTGAGGAAGAGGGTGTCGCCCGATACGAGGCTTCCCGGGTACCCGGCCTCCTCAACCAGGAAGCACTGCGAGCCCGGCGTGTGCCCCGGCGTGTGGAGGAACCGAATTCGCACCGAGCCGAGTGCGAGATCGTCGCCCCCCGCGCGCCGCACGAGATCGGACTCGGACACCCCCGTGACCTTCCGCAGGCCGTCCGCCTCGGTCTGCTGGACATGGATCGGCACCGGATTGCGTTCCAGGAGCCGGCCGACCCCCTCGATCGACATTCCGAAAATTTCACCGCCCACATGGTCTTGGTGGTAGTGGGTGGCCAGCGCGCCGACGACGCGCATGCCGTCGGCCTCGGCGCGATCGAGGAGAGCGTCGACGTTCCATGCCGGGTCGACAACGACCGCCTCACCGGTCGAGTGGCTGCCCACCAGGTAGGCGAAGTTCGCCATCTCGCCCACGGGAATCTGCCGGAAATAGAGCTCGCGGCCGCTCAAATCCCGATCACCTTGGTGCACCAGCGATCGATGCCCTCAACCAGCTCTTCGATCACGCTCTCCTCGCTCCGTCCCGATCGCTTCGGCACGTTGAACAGATGGTCGGCGTCCTGGACCAGTTGGAGGGTTTTCGGAGCCACCACTCGCTTCAGCGTATCGCGCAGCGTATCGAGGTCACAGTACCGGTCGCGGGTTCCCTGCACGAAGAGCATGGGATCGACGACGCGGAACAGCGGCTCGGCGTTGAGGTTGCGGTCCGGATGGTCTCGAC
>CAYRFI010000176.1:0-4418 GCA_964423595.1 uncultured Thermoanaerobaculia bacterium
TGGGTGCGGTGCATCGTCGGACGCAGTAGAGACCTCATGAATAGTGCGGGCTAAGAAGAACTCATGAAATACCTTTGCGGCCTTAGCCCGCATATCTCACCGGGTTTCGTCACGAGGCCGACGAGATGCTGTGCCCAGTGGGGTTTTCGACCTAGAGGTCCGGCCGCAGCAGGAAGCTGGTGAGATATGCGGGTTAGCGTTTTTGCGTTTTCAACGGCCACGCTGGAGGCAGGATATTGCAGAATCTGACGGTCACCCCGGGAACGGGCGCTACTGCTTCACAGGCCGGTCAGCGCTCATCTGAATTCCTTTCGCACCGACCTTTCGGGCGACGTCGAGGACGTGAACGACCACTCCATAGTCGGCACCCTGATCGCCCTTGAGAATGATGCCCTCGTCGGGGGCTCGCTCCACGAGTTGGCGAATACGGGACTCGAGTTCAGCTTCCTCGACGATATTGTCGTTGATCCAGATTGTGCCGTCGATCGCCACCTTGACCTCGGGCGGCTTCTCCTGCTGGTTGGTGCCGGCACTCTCAGCGGTCTCGGCCTCGGGAAGCTTCAGCTTGAGCCGCTCGTCGCTGACGAACTGGGTGGTTACCGCATAAAAGAGCAGCAATAGAAAAATGATATCGATCAGCGGTGCCATCTGAACCTCGGGCTTGCGCCCGCCGCGGAGGGGCGCGAGACGCATCAGTCAACCTCCCCGTCGACCTGTTCGTGCTCGCGCACGAGGTGCAGGTAGTCGAGGATCTGCGCCTCGATGTCGGACAAAATCGAGAGCGCGCGAGACTCGAGATAGGAGTGGACAAAGAGCGCGGGAATGGCGATCACCAGACCGGTCGCCGTGGTAATGAGGGCCTGCGAGATGCCCGAAGAAAGCTGCTCGGTAATGCCCGAGCCCGAGGTCGCCACGACGCTGAAGATCTTGATCATGCCGATCACCGTACCGAGAAGACCCAACAGAGGCGCTCCCGCGACGATAGTAGCGAGGGCCGGCAGACCGCGCTGCAGCCCGGTGAGCTGAAGCCGGCCGGTGTCCTCGAGGATCTCCTTGAGCTCCTCGTACGGAGCACGCCGATTTTCCACCAATGCAATCACGAGGTCGGTGAACGGACCCGGGTGACGGTGACAGAAATCGATCGCGCCCTGGAACTTGTCGCTCGCGAGCAGCCCGGAGAGCGTCTGCACCGTCGAGCTCTGAAGGAAGTTGCTCCGCCGCAACACCCACAGCCGCTCCATGATGATGGCCACGGCCACCATCGACAGAATGCCGAGGGGGATCATCACTGGTCCGCCGGAAATCAGAATGTCGACCACGCAGTACTCCTATTCGTGATGTCTTATTGCCCGCCACGACTCGGGGGTGTGGCGTTGTAGAAGAAAGTGATCGTAACACCCTCTCGGTCAACGGCGCCAAGGGCCGTCGGTAACGGTTCGAAGGGTGAAGAATGGGCGATCGCGTCGCGAGCGGCGAAGTCCATCGGCGGTTTGCCGGATTCGTCGATGATCTGGATACCGGTGACGGTTCCGTCGAGCTCGATGAAGAATCGAATCTTGACCACCCCATCGACGCCGAGCCTGGCAATCTCCGGAATCCGCCAATGTCGGCGGATCTTGGCCAGCATCGCCTTCGCGTAGGGGCCCCAGTCATACCACTGAGTGTCAAACGAGAGCCCGCCCGTGTCGACCTGACCACCGTCAGTGTCTGGCCTCTCGACAAAACCGCCCTCGTCTGGCGGCAACGCCCAGGCGCCGGGAGGCGGCAGCTTGATCGCGGGTTCTTGGCGTTCCGGCTTCGGGACCTCTTCGCCGGCGCCCTCCGTGTCAGGTCGTGGGCGTCGCTCCTCGGTCGGGCGCTCGAACGGTTCCTCCTGCCGTCGCTCAGGAGGCGGCACCCGCGGCACTTGTTCGCCCGGCCTGGTCGGCGGCGAACCGGCTCCAAAGGTCTGGCCCCCGTCAGCCTCGACGAGCTGCGGAGTGGTTCCCTGCACTCCAGGGCGCGCCGCAGCCTGACCTTCACCGCCGTGTGCCCGTCGATCGAGATCGGAAAGCGGCACCTGGTCCGAAACCGGCTTCTCCTCGTGCTCCTCGGCCAGATCCACGAACTCGAACTCGAGCGGAGATTGGTCATCGGGCGACACCTCCGGCGCGAGCTCCACCGCCGAGGCTTTCGAGGTGGGCCACAGCTCCGCAACCTGCGGCGCCACCAGGAAGATCAGCAGCAGATGGAGCAGCAGCGACAACTCGAGAGCTCGCCTGAAGGTGCTTCGATCCCGTCGCACGCCTCTACCCTAGCAAGTTTCCTGCCATCTTCGGTTCACCGTGAGATCTTACGCTCGCGCACAGTGTGGTGTTTCCTCTCTCTGTTGAGGGGCAGCCGGAGGCCGGTTCGCCTTCGCGAGCCTGCCACGGTCGATGCCGCATTGGCAGATGGTACACGCACGTCCGTAAAGAATCCTTCAGAAGGCCGAATAATCGGCCCGAAACCGGGTGCTGCGAGAGGTCCCTCTGCGTCTGGAATTGCCGAACGCCTCGATTTGCTGTTGTTACCGATCGCTATTCACGATCAAACAACCGCATGGAGAAACGAAATGCGTAAGACAGCAATTCTCACGATTCTGGTGCTCGTCCTGGGCTTCGGCACGGTTGCGTCCCAGGGAACCTACACCATCGATACCGTTCACTCCAATGTCGGCTTTACGGTCCGCCACCTGGTGTCGAAGGTTCGCGGGGAGTTTACCGATTTCGACGGCACCATCGTTGCCGACTTCAATGACCTCGATGCGAGCAGCGTCGAGCTCACGATCCAGGCCGCCAGCATCGACACCAAGAATGAGAAGCGGGACGCCCACCTTCGCTCGCCCGATTTCTTCGATGTCGAAAAGTACCCCGAGATCACCTTCAGAAGCTCGAAGATCACCAAGGTGGATGAAGACACCTTCGCGATTGCCGGCACCTTGACCATGCACGGCGTGAGCAAGGAAATCACGCTGACGGTCGACTTTCTCGGCGAGATGACCGCTATGGGTGGCACCCGCGCCGGCTACGAGCTGACGACGACCGTCAACCGCCTGGACTACGGCCTCTCTTGGAACCGCGCCCTCGAGGCCGGAGGATTCTTGCTCGGCGACGATGTCGAGGTCAACATCACGCTCGAGCTGATCAAGCGGTAGCAGCCCCCATGAGGAGCTCTTCCCCGCGTCGGTGGCACCGAAGTCTTCGAAGCGCCAACGCTTTTCATCGGAGACATGACCCGCCGAAGCGGCCACGCGCTCCTCAGTGACGGTATAGGATGACCCTCATGACACAGCACGACTTCGATTTGTTCGTCATCGGTGCGGGCTCCGGGGGGGTGCGCGCGAGCCGCATGTCGGCCCGCTACGGTGCTCGAGTGGCGGTAGCCGAGGCCTCGCACCTCGGCGGCACCTGCGTCAACCTGGGTTGCGTGCCAAAAAAGCTCATGGTCTACGCGTCATCCTTTTCGGCCGCGGCGGCGGACGCCGCCGGCTTCGGATGGACCGTGCCGACGCCATTGTTCGACTGGGCGACATTGATCGCCAACAAGGACCGGGAGATCGAACGCCTCAACGGCATCTACCGGGGATTGCTCGAGGGCTCCGGGGTGCGCATCATCGAGGGCCGCGCGCGGCTGCTCGATCGGCACACTGTGGAGATCGGCGGCGACACCTTCACCGCCGAGCGAATCCTGATCGCCACCGGCAGCCGGCCGTTCATACCGCCGATCCCGGGCGCAGAATTGGGCATCACGTCCGACCAGGTCTTCCACCTTGAAAGCCGTCCGGAAAAGATCATCATCATGGGAGGCGGCTACATCGCGGTCGAATTCGCAGGGATCTTCAACGGCCTCGGGTCGGAGGTCACGCTGAATTACCGCGGGCCCCTGTTTCTGCGCGGCTTCGACGACGACATCCGCATCACCCTCGCCGAGGAGATGCGAAAGCGGGGCATCGATCTCCGATTCGACAGCCTCGTCGACCGGATCGAGTGTGCTGGCAGCGGGTACGCGGTGACCTTGAGCTCGGGCGAAAAGGTCGAAAGCGACCAGCTGCTCTGCGCAATCGGCCGCGTTCCAAATACCGCCGGGCTCGGTCTCGAGGAGGTCGGCGTCGAGCTCACCGATCGCGGGGCGGTTGCGGTCGACGAACACCTCGAATCGTCAGTCTCCGGCCTGTATGCCGTCGGTGACTGCATCGACCGGATCGCGCTCACACCGGTGGCTCTTGCCGAAGGCACGGCGATCGCCGAAACCCTCTTCAACGACAATCCCACCGTCGTCGACTACACCAACATCCCTTCGGCGGTCTTCAGCCAGCCCGCTGTCGGTACGGTTGGTCTCACCGAGGCTGAGGCCCGCCGTGGCATTTGTCGACGAGACGGCATTGATGCCGTCGGCAC
>CAYRFI010000177.1:0-4391 GCA_964423595.1 uncultured Thermoanaerobaculia bacterium
GAAGTCAGTGAGGTGCTTCAACCGCGCATCCTTCTCCTTCGCGGTCGCGCGGGTGAGCTGCGGCTCCGGCGGCTCCTCGCCGTCCTCGGCGATGAAGGTGTTGACGCCGACCAGCGGGTGCTCGCCGGTGTGCTTCATCCGCTCGTAGTGGAGGCTCTCGTCCTGGATCTTGCCGCGCTGGTACATCGCCTCCATGGCGCCGAGGACGTCGCCGCGTTCTGAGAGCCGCTCGAACTCCTCGAGCACGGCCTCCTCGACGGTGTCGGTCAGCCACTCGACGATGTGCGAGCCCTGGAGGGGGTTCTCGTTCTTGAGCAGCCCGAACTCGAGGGCGTTGATGAGCTGGATGGCGACCGCGCGGCGGACCGACTCCTCGGTCGGGGTGGTGATGGCCTCGTCGTAGGCGTTGGTGTGGAGCGAGTTGCAGTTGTCGGCCATCGCGAGCAGGCCCTGCAGGGTGGTGCGGATGTCGTTGAAGGCGATCTCCTGGGCGTGCAGCGAACGGCCCGAGGTCTGGATGTGGTACTTGAGCTTCTGCGAGCGCTCGTTGCCACCGTAGCGGTTGCGGATGGCGATCGACCAGATGCGCCGCGCCACCCGGCCGATGACCGTGTACTCGGGGTCCATGCCGTTACTGAAAAAGAAGCTCAGGTTGTGGGCGAAGTCGTCGATGTGCATGCCGCGGGCGAGATAGGTCTCGACGTAGGTGAAGCCGTTCGAGAGGGTGAAGGCGAGCTGGGTGATGGGGTTCGCGCCGGCCTCGGCGATGTGGTATCCGGAGATCGACACCGAGTAGAAGTTGCGGACGTCGCGGTCGCAGAAGAGCTGCTGGATGTCGGCCATCATCCGGAGCGCGAACTCGGTCGAGAAGATGCAGGTGTTCTGGGCCTGGTCCTCCTTGAGAATATCGGCCTGGACGGTGCCGCGGATCATTCTCATGGTGGAGTCGAGGATCTCGTCCCATTCGCCCTCTTCCATCAAAGGCTCCAGCGCTTCCCAGTCCTTGCCGTCGACGACCGGCTGGAAGGCGGCCTCGGGTTCGGCCTCCAGGCGGCCCGACTTGATGAGCTTCTTGCGCGCCTGCTGGCGGGCGGCGGCGTTGAAGAACATGGCCAGGATCATCGGCGCCGGCCCGTTGATGGTCATCGACACCGAGGTCTTCTTGTCGCAGAGGTCGAAGCCGGCGTAGAGGCGCTCCGCATCCTCGACGGTGCAGATCGAAACCCCGGCCTCGCCGACCTTGCCCCAGATGTCGGGGCGGGTGTCGGGGTCCGCGCCGTAGAGGGTGACCGAGTCGAAGGCGGTCGAGAGGCGTTTGGCGGGCCGGCCGTCGGACAGGAGGTGGAAGCGCTCGTTGGTGCGCTCGGGGCCGCCCTCGCCGGCGAACATCCGGGTCGGTGACTCGCCGGTGTGCTTGAGGGGATAGACGCCGGCAGTGTAGGGGAAGGCGCCCGGCACGTTCTCCAGAAAGAGGTACCGCAAAATACCGGGCCAGGTGATGCGCAGCGGCAGCTGCACCTTGGGCACCTCGGTGCCGGCCAGCGATTTCGCGGTCAGCGGCACGTTGATGACCTCGCCGCGGACGGTGTAGGTGAAGTCACGGCCGGCGTAGTCCTCGCGGATCCTGGGCCAGGCGGCGATCAGCTTGCGCGAGTCGTCCTCGAGCTCGTGGGCGATGCGGCGGATCTCGGCGTCGAGGTCGGCGAGCTGGGGCTCGGCGCCGGGCTCCTCGGTCGTGATCTCCTCGAAGAGGTTCCACAGGTCCTCGATGTCGCCCGCGCCTTCGCGGGCGCAGAGAATGGCGCGCGCGCCGACTAATTGGTAGAGCTTCGCCGCGACCTGGATCTGGCCTTCGGCCCATTCCTTGTAGCCGCGGACGGTGCGCGAGATGTCGCGCAGGTAGCCGGCGCGCTCGCCGGGGATCACCGGGTGGCGCTCGGGCTCGCCGGCGGGCTCGGCCGAGGTGCCCGCGAGGCTCCACTGCTTGCCGAATTCGCCGCCGAGGCGACGCACCAGTCCCTGGTAGAGGGCGTTGACGCCGTGGTCGTGGAACTGGCTCGCGACAGTGCCGTAGACCGGCAGCTCGTCGTCGGGTGGCTCCTTGAAGAGCTCGTGGCAGCGGCGGTACTGCTTGCGCACGTCGCGCAGGGCGTCGAGCGCCTGCGGCCGGTCGAACTTGTTGATCGCCACGAAGTCGGCGTAGTCGAGCATGTCGATCTTCTCGAGCTGCATGGCCGCGCCGTACTCGGGGGTCATGACGTAGAGCGAGATGTCTGAGATGTCGACGATCTCGGAGTCGGCCTGGCCGATGCCCGAGGACTCGACGAGGATCAGGTCGAAGCCCGCCGACTGGCAGACGAAGATCGACTCATCGATGTTCTGGGTCAGGGCGCGGTGGGCCTGGCGGGTGGCCAGCGAGCGCATGAAGACGCGGTCGGAGCCGAGGGCGTTGAGGCGGATGCGGTCGCCGAGCAGGGCGCCGCCGGTCTTTCTTTTGGTCGGATCGATCGAGAGGATGGCGATGGTGCGGTCCGGGTAATCGGCGAGGAAGCGCAGCACCAGCTCGTCGGTCAGCGACGACTTGCCGGCGCCGCCGGTGCCGGTGATGCCGAGGACGGGGGCGGGGGTCGGGCGTTTCTTGGTCTCGACCGGCAGTCCCTCCTCGATGCGGGTGATGGCGCGCGCGACCGCCAACCAGCGGTCGGCGGTGGGTCCGAGGGGGCCGGTGGAGTCCATCTTGGCGGGGTCGAAGTCGGCGCCCTCGATCATGTACGAGATCATGCCGTCGAGGCCCATCTCGCGACCGTCGTCTGGGGAGAAGATTTTGGTGACGCCGTAGTCCTCGAGCTCTTTGATCTCGCGCGGCACGATGACCCCGCCGCCGCCGCCGAAGACCTTGATGTGCTCCGCGCCGCGATCTTTGAGGAGATCGATCATGTACTTGAAGAACTCGATGTGGCCGCCCTGGTAGGAGGAGACCGCAATGCCCTGGGCGTCCTCCTGGACCGCGGCGTCGACGATCTCCTTGACCGAGCGGTTGTGGCCGAGATGGATGACCTCGGCGCCCTGCGCCTGCAGGATGCGGCGCATGATGTTGATGGCCACATCGTGACCGTCGAAGAGAGCCGCAGCGGTCACGAAACGCACCTTGTTTTTGGCCTGATAGCGGTCAGGTGATGTCATTGGCCCTCCCGCGGTGGGTTCAGGCTGATGATAGCAGGGAGCAGCCCTCCCTCCCGCCCATTTCGGATTTCGTATTTCGGATTTCGGATTTGCCGCCCGCCCGCCCGATTGTGGTGCGGGCGTCTCGCCCGCACGATTCCACAGTATCCGAAGATGTGCGGGCGGGACGCCCGCACCACAAAAACCGTTCCAAGAGCGCCCATGCATGCAATTTGCTGTAGGATGGCGTGACGATCGTCCATCAACACAAATGTGGCCAGGAGAATCTTGCTCTGAAGGAGGTTGATCATGAGAGTGAGCACCTTGCGTGTCGTGGCTGTGCTTGCGTCCATGCAGATGGGAATCGCTGCCGGATTGCTGGCGCAGGAAAAGGTCCAACCAGTGCAGAAGGGTCCAATCCAGGAGGAGAAGCTTGTTGTGACGCAGGTAGCTCCGCAAGCCGACCTGGCCGGAATGAGAGGCATCACCGACGGTGCCCTGGCTGGAGTGCTCGAGAATTTGATCTCGTGGGATACCGGGTACGGGGACGCTGGTGAAGGCAGCGATGTCGGTGGCGCCGGCGACTACGGGGGCGTTGGCGAAACAGGAGGCCCCGGTGGTATCGACGAGGGCACCTGGGACCAGAGTGGTCTGGGTGATGAGCTCGGCGATTATGGCGACTATGGTAGCGACCAGGAACGACAGGACGCGATCGATGCTCTGGCATGGGAGCAATCGGGAGCGGCCGATGCCACCGGCAAGAGCTGGGGCGACTTTGACAACGACGAGGAACGAGCAGCAGCGTTGCAGGAGGCCGGTGACAAGCAGAAAGAGAGTGAAGAGGACACATCCTCGGGCGAGAAGGCCGATGACGGATCCTCTCAGAGCGAGAAGGCCGATGACGGATCCACCGAGGACGCGAGTGAGCAAGAAGGAGAGGAGGAGTCCGACTCCAGCGGTGAGGGAATCGTTGGCAAGCAGTTTCCTCTGACTCAGACAGGTGACGTTCAGCTGCAAACCCATCACCTGACGACGGTTCAGGTCTCGGCCAGGACCCAGGTCCGGAAAATGCTCGCGCAGATGCTTCTCGACAACGGGCGCTGAACAAGGGTGCCAAAACAAGAACACACGAAACAAATGTGAACGTGGCATCCGTGTGTGGGACGTCCTTGTGGTGCGGGCGGGACGCCCGCACCACAACATCACCCCAGTAATGTGGGGCGTCCACC
>CAYRFI010000178.1:0-4250 GCA_964423595.1 uncultured Thermoanaerobaculia bacterium
GCAGGAACCACGTGGTGGTTTCTGCCGCGCGTTGCCAACCCGGTGCCGGTGCTGTCGGCGGCGGTCCTGGTCGGAGGGCTCCTGCAGTTCGTGGTCCAGGCGCCTGCGGTGCGGCGCCTCGGCTTTTCTCTACGCCCGCTGTGGAGCCGTCTTGCCAACCCGCATGTCAAGGCGGTCCTCTGGTTGATGCTGCCCGGAATACCTGTCCTCGGCATCAACCAGATCAACCAGCTCGTCTCTAACCGTTTCGCTTCCTACATCGACTCCGGTGTCAGCTACACGTACGGGGCCTACCGGGTCACCGAGCTCGTCTTCGGTGCGGTGGTGGTGCAGCTGACGACCGTGCTCCTGCCGCTGCTGTCGCGGGAGCTGCGGGAGGACCCGGAGCACGCCCCGAGGACGCTTCTCGGAACCGTGACCCTGGTTTCGTTCGTGACACTTCCGGCTGCCGTGGTCATGGCAGTGCTCTCAGGTCCGGTGATCGGACTGCTCTTCGGGGGTGGACGTTTTGGTGCAGCCGATGTGACGATCACCGCCGCGACCCTGGCGGCCTATGCATTTTCCCTGGTCGGCACCGGCCATGTCAAGGTCATGGCGACTGCGTTTTTTGCACAGAAGAACACGCGCACACCGATGTGGGGGAGCCTGGTCGCTCTGATCATCTTCACCGCCACCTGTGCGGTCCTGGTCGGACCGTGGGGCACCGTCGGTCTCGGTTGGGCCAACACGGTCGCCATGGCTTGCTTCGCGACCTTCCTCACCGTGCTGTATGCGCTGCGCTACGGATTTCGGGATGCCGGGGTGGCAGGCGCGTTGACCGCCGCCGGTCGGCAGCTCGTGGGCGGGGTCGTTATGGCGGCCGGCCTCTATTCCGTAAAGCCGTGGCTGGCTTCGATCGAACACACGTCGTGGGACGGAGCCGTTCGGCTCGCCGCTGTGCTGGTACCGGCTAGTGCGCTGTATGTCGGTCTGGTGACCTTGCTCGGAGGTCGCGAGCTGAGCTTGCTGCTCTCGACCTTCAGAGGTGGAGCGAAGGAATGAAGATGGTCATCCAGCGAGTCTCCCGCGCCGAGGTGCGGGTCGACGGAAAGGCGGTCGGGCGCATCGGAGTGGGCCTTGCGGTGTTGGTGGGCCTGGAGCGGGGTGATGGCGAAAAGCAGCTGCAGCGGGCGGTGCGGCGTGTGGCGACCCTGCGAGTGTTTTCAGACAACGAGGGGCGCATGAATCGCGGGCTCGACGAGGTGGCTGGCTCTGTTCTCGCGGTCTCTCAGTTCACCCTCGCGGGGTCGGTCCGCAAGGGCCGTCGTCCGAGCTTTGATCGTGCCCTGGCGGGAGATGCCGCGGAGCCGCTCTTCGATCGCTTTCTCGAACTCTTGCGCGAGGAGGGAGTGACCGTTGAGACAGGGGTCTTCGGCGCCCTCATGGACGTCGAGTTGGTCAATGACGGACCTGTCACGCTGATCTGGGAAGACAGCCCCGAGGGGTAATTAACCCGGTAAGCGCTTCTCGCTTCGGCGAGCGTGGTGCCACCCTTCGCATTGTTTGAATTCGTCGCATCTCAATTTGGCAGCGCCTCTCGGGCAAACAATGCGAAGAGTGGCACCTGTGTCGTCGACGCGGCTCCGCGCGTCTCGTTCCGGCAAGCCAACCTCGACTTCAGTCGAGGTTGGCTTCCTGCCACGCGACCCAGAAGTCCATCGCATCTTCGAGGTGGTCGAGCGCGGCCAGGAACTGATCATCGGCGTCGAGCGCCACGCGGTAGCCATCGTCAAGGCCCAGGGTCGCGTTCATGATTTCAACCTTGATGCCCAACATGACATCTGATACGTCCTGCGGCGATTCTTTGAGCTCCTGGATGTTTTCCTCTGGCAGCATCTTCTGATCCACGACCCACGCCCAAAATCTAGAGAGCACCTCGGCGTCGGCGGTGAAGGATCGGGCCATTGAAACCTGCTCCTCCTCGGGTACGTCTTTGAGCAGTTCAACGGCGAAGCGGAAAAACGCCGAATTGCCGTAGAGTCGGGCGAGGTTCTCCGAAAGGGTTCGGGCTTCCACGGTGACATCCGGCGTGATGCCGCCGCCGCCCAGCACGGTGCGGCCGGCGTCAGTCTCATAGACTTCGTCGCCATTGTTGCCGTTCTTGTGCGTGATGTAGTCGATGTAGGAATCGTAATCTCTCTGAATCGAGCGGCCCGATGGTGTGTAATAGCGGGCTGTGGTCAGGGCGAGTCCGGTATCACGAACCGTGAACACTGTCTGTACGAGGCCCTTCCCCCATGTCACCTCTCCGAGGACCAGACCCCTGTCGTGGTCCTGGATCGCGCCGGCCACGATCTCGGAGGCTGAAGCCGAGCCCTCGTTGACGAGCACGATAACGGGCCCTTTGAAGGGCTCGCCTCGACCCGGTGCGGTCAGGGTTGAGCGGCTCGACGGCGTCCTTCCGCGAGTCGTGACGATAAGGTTGCCCTTGGCCAGAAACTCATCCGAAACCCCGATTGCGGCATCGAGTGATCCGCCGGGGTTGTTGCGAAGATCCATGATCAGGTACCGCATGCCCTCAGTCTCGAGGCGGTCTACCGCTTCGCGGACTTCGTGTTCGCTCGACGAGCTGAATTCCGACAGCCGGATGTACCCCACTTCGGGTCTGACCATGAACGCGTATCGGACCGTGGTCTGCGGAATCCGGGTTCGGATGATGTCGACGGTGAACTCTTCCTTGAGTCCGGGCCGGGCAATTGTCAGCTGAACCGAAGTGCCCTCAGGTCCGCGCACGAGATCGACGACGTTATCCAGACTGAGGTCCTCGGTCGTTTCACCACCAACGGCTGAAATAACATCGCCGGCGCGGAGGCCGACCGCCGCGGCCGGTGTGCCGGCCATTGGCGCGATGACGGTGATCTTGCCGTCGCGGCGAGAAATGATGATTCCGACTCCGAAAAAGGACCCCTCCTGTCGCGAACGCATCCTCTGAAAGGTGCGGGGGTCGAGGTAATTGGAGTGCGGGTCGAGCACCTCAAGCATACCGCTGATGCCGTCGTACACGATGTCGGCCGGGTCCTCGTCGGTCGGGAGCCACTCGAGAAGGAGATTGACGACTCTCGAGGCACGCACCATCAGCGCGGTCTCCTCCTCGGGCATGGAGCGTTCGCCAAAGAGCGCGCCCGCGGTAGCTCCACTGAGCAGGACAACGAGGGCGATGATGATCGGGTTGAATCGGCTCTTGTTCTGTGCCATCGAGCTCCTTTTCGCGCACCACAAGCTGTTCAGCAGCCGCGCACACAAGTGTAACTCGTTTGCTCGTACGAATACTCCGGGGGCGTGGTTTATCCCGCGGCTCGCTGGGGAGCAGGGGAGCACGCGAGACAGGCAAATGTAACGGGCGAACCTTGCTTGCCATCGGGAGCGCGGTGGCCGCATCGACGACACCGGTGCCACCCTTCGCATTGTTTGAATTCAGCGCGTTTCAGTCTGTTCAGGTCTGTCGGGCAAACAACGCGAAGAGTGGCACCTTGCTCTCCGAAGCGAGAGGTTCGTCGAAGGGTCGAATTCCGAATTCCTATTCCCGAATTCGAAAGCCGGTATACTGGCGGCGGGAGGACCTGTGTTCGGAACCCTCGGCATGCCCGAACTGATCTTGATCTTCGTTGTCGCGCTGCTGCTCTTCGGCCCGCGCAAGATGCCGCAGATCGGCCGCTCCATCGGCCGCGCGATGGGCGAGTTTCGGCGCGCCTCGAATGAGTTCAAACGGACGATCGAGGACGAGGTCGCAGCGGACGAGATTCGCGATGTCGAGAAGGACCTCAAGGGGATCCGCGACGTCGGCAAAGAGCTCAGGGACCTCAAGGAAACAGTCGAGAATCCGATCAAGAGTACCGTCAAAAAGGTCCTCGACCTCTCCTCAGACGAAACTGACCAATCGCCGACAAAGGAAACAGGGGAGTCGTGAGCACCGCCGAAACCGAGGTGGTGGGGGACGGCGAGGAGGGGACCGAAGAAGAACTTCCCCGCATGACGCTGCTCGATCATCTTGATGAGCTGCGTCGCCGGATCTTGTACAGCATCATCGCGCTCCTTGTCGCCTTTCTCGGAAGCTGGTATTTCGCCCCCGAGGTCTTCCACTGGCTTGAGAAACCATTTCTCGCAGCTGTCCCGGAGGGCGAGAAGCTCGCGTTCACCGATCTCCCGGGTCCCTTCATGCTGTACATCAAGGTGGCGCTGCTGACCGCCATCTTTGTCGCTTCGCCGGTCCT
>CAYRFI010000179.1:0-4241 GCA_964423595.1 uncultured Thermoanaerobaculia bacterium
AAACACCACTTCTCACAACAGCTTTCCGCCCTCGCGACGAAAGCTGGTGAGATATACAGGTCAGGGGGGGCGGATATCTCCCGGCCCTGTCCAACTTCGCCTTTGGCTTCGTTGTGACAAGCGCGGATTTTCGATGCAGAGGGAAATACCTGTCGCCCTTTTCGCGCTCCAGGCCACCTATTCGTCCTCACAGAGGTTTTTCTGCCAGCTCTCCTGGTGGGCCGAGACAACCTCGAGAAGCTCACGATGAACTCCCGCCGTACCGCAGACCACGTTGCCGGAGGAGAGGTAGTTCGTTCCGCCATCCATGCCCGTTATGACCCCCCCGGCCTCCTCGACCAGCAGCGAGCCGGCCGCGATATCCCAGGCCGATAGCTGAAACTCGAAAAAGCCGTCGAAAAGGCCGCACGCGGTGTAAGCGAGATCGAGAGCTGCCGCCCCAGGCCGCCGGATCGCCTTGCAGCGAAGGAAGACATCGCGAAAGATCGACAGGTAGGGGTCGAGCAGGCGGTGGGCCTTGAAAGGGAAGCCGGTGGCGAGGAGAGCTCCCGCGAGGCCCTCGCGTTCGCTGACGCGGCACACCCTACCGTTCCAACGCGCTCCACGGCCGCGGGCCGCCGAAAACAAATCGTTCTTGCAGGGGTCGAGGATGACGCCGAAGTCGATGCGTCCTTGCACCGCGACCCCGATCGAAATCGCGAACTGTGGGATTCCGTGAACGAAGTTGGTGGTGCCGTCGAGCGGGTCGATGATCCAGGTCGTCCCGCTGTCCGTCGGCGTCGAGCTGCCGGCCTCTTCGGAAAGGATGCTGTGATCGGAGAAACGGGAGCGGATGGCTCCGATGATCGTCTCCTCCGAGGCGAGATCGGCGGCCGATACCAGATCGTTTCTCGCCTTTTCATTGACCTGATCGGGTTTGAGGGCTCGCCAGTGGACCATGAGCTGCTCGGCCCCGAGGACGGCGATCCCCTCTATCTCGGACAGAAATGCTTCAGGATCTGGAAATAGCACTCTCGACTCTCCGGTTGACTGTTGTTGACAGAGCTGACATGACGACCGATGATTTTCGTTCCAAAGCCGATGCGCGGTGCGAGCTGATGCTCGACGTTACCCGCAAGACGCTCGAAAAGGACCCGGATCTGCTCCTCTGCGAGGGTCTGCGCCTGATCGAGGCGACCCGCAAGGCGGTGGGTAGGCTGGCCCCCGAAGCAATAGAGGCCTTTGAAGACAAAGAGCTTCCGTGCCTGCGGTCCATTCTCATGGAGCGTTTCGGGCTTTCGGAGTTGCCAGACGGGCCGATCAACTGACGCCGGCGACCTCGGCGTACTCGGGTAGCTCGTGCAGGACCTCGGGCGGCAAATTGGTCTCGAGTTCGACCGTGACCTCGTCCTCTTCGAGGAGCTCGACGCCGGGCAGGGTCGCGGACACCCGCGCGCCGACCCCGGGCCGCACCCCACTCATATCGAGAGTCACGCGCCGGGCGTCCTTCTCACTCCCGGCCCGGTCGAGGACCCGCACCAGGACGGTCAGCTTGCCGAGCGCCTCGGTGCCCTGATTTGCCACCTGAAGATCGACCAGGAGAGTGGGTCGGCCCTCTGCGTCGTACATGGTCTTGGCCCCCACCGGATAGATCTCGTGGTTGTAACGCAGTCGCTCGAGACGCTGTTCCGGGGTTTCCTTCTCACCACAGCCCGGTAGGATGAGGACTGCCACGAACAGCGCACAGCATGCGGCGATCGCGTGTCTTTTCATCATTGGTGTACTCCCCCGGCGAAGTGTATCACTCGCTCCCACTGAGTTCGCCGCGGACGTGGCGGTCCCAGGCTGAAGCCAGGCACAGCGCCTCGGTGTGCTTAGAAGCGTTACTCTGCGGGGCAGAAGAGCGCCAGCACCTTGCGAACGTAGTTTCTCGTTTCTTTGTACGGCGGGATGCCGTTGGAACGCATAACGGTGGTCGCGCCGGAATTATAGGCGGCGAGAGCGAGGGGGAGTGACTCGAAGCGGTCGAGCATGAGTCGCAGGTGCTCTGCGCCGCCGCGGAGGTTCTCTGCCGGGTCGAAGACGTCGTCCACCTGGTGTTCCGCGGCGGCCGACGGCATCAGCTGCATGAGCCCGGCCGCACCCGCCCGCGATACCGCCGCCGGGTCGAATGCGGACTCGGTCTCCACGACTGAAGCCACCAACCACGGATCGAGATTGGTGGCGCGCGCCGCGGAAGCAATATTCTCGCGATAGGGAAGGTCCTCAGGGAGTGCAAGGTCACTCCAGGTAATCGGGCAATCGAGGCCGCCAAATATCGGGTCTGTTAGAGACTCAACAACCTCGTCTCCGATGACCCGGTCGACTCGAACTGCAGACACCCTCAGGGTTCCGCCCCCTTTGAGTTCAAGAACGATTTCGGATCCTTCGAGCCGGGCGTCGTCGACTTTGAGGACGCGACCGTCAACGAATACTGCCAGCTTTGCGGCCGCCGGTCCCGAGCAGAACAGAACTCCCAACAGAAAAACAGCAACGACAAAGATTTCGGATTTCGGATTTCGGATTTCGGATTTCCGACCCTCCTCCCGTTCTCGGGTGGGTGGGGGGAAAATCCGCAATTCGAAATTCGAAATTCGCAAATTCATGCTCTCGGGTGTTTCTCATCATACAGGCGTCGCAATCGCTCGCGGGCGACGTGGGTATAGATCTCGGTGGTGGTCAGCGAGGCGTGGCCGAGCATCATTTGTACGGCGCGCAGGTCGGCACCGTTCTCGACCAGGTGGGTGGCGAAGGAGTGGCGCACGATGTGGGGGCTGAGCGGCGAGCTGATCTCGGCCCTCACGGCGTGGCCACGGAGGATTTTCCAGAAACCCTGGCGGGTGAGGGCGCCGCCGCGGTGGTTGAGGAAGAGCACGGAGACGCGTTGCTTGTTGAGCTCGGGACGGGCGCGTCCGAGGTAATCGTCGATCCAGGAGACGGCACTTTCACCGAGCGGAACCAGGCGTTCCTTGCGCCCCTTGCCGATCACCCGCACGTAGCCGGGGTCGAGCCGCACGCGTTCCGTCGTCAGGCCGACCAGCTCTGAGACCCGGAGTCCGGTCGCGTACAGCGTCTCGAGCATCGCCCGATCGCGCAGACCGAGAGTGGTCGAGGTATCGGGGGACGCCAGAAGCGCGTCGATCTGGTCGGCTGTGAGGACGTGGGGCACTGTCTGCCAGAGGCTCGGTGAGCGGAGGTTGGCGGTCGGATCGACCGTCCGCACCCGCGTGTTGACCAGGAAGCGGAAGAATCCGCGTAGGGCTGAGAGCGCACGTGCTGTGGAACGCGCTGAAAGCCCCTGATCGCGGCGATGGCCGAGGTAGTTGCGCAGGGTTGCCCGCTCCACCTCGCGCAGCGCGATCGACTGCTCGTCGAGCCACGCGATGAACTGCAACAGGTCACGACGGTACGATTCAATCGTGCGCGGACTGAGGTTGCGCTCCACCGCCAGGTGGGCGAGGTAGTCGTACAAGTGATGCTCGGCGGACCGGGGCATGTCTGTATCGTAGCGCTTTCCAAGCCGTTCCCGTCCCGAATTCAGAGCGATTCTGCCCGGACCGTCGGGTACGGGCTCGGGCACGGGAACGTTGAGGCCCCACTTCCGTATACTGGTATGCGGGGCGGCGCTGCCGCCCCAATTCGTAGGAGTCCTGATGAATCCCGTTTCAGACACAGTCCTCGGGCGGCTCGAACGTCTGCACGAATCGGTGGTGCGCGTCATCCGCGGCAAGGCCGAGATCGTCGATGCATTGATCGCAGCCCTGCTCGCCCGCGGCCACGTTCTTCTCGAGGATGTGCCAGGGGTCGGAAAAACGACCCTCGCCCAGGCCCTCGCTCGCTCCCTCGACCTCGACTTCCACCGCATCCAATTCACCTCTGACACACTTCCGTCGGACATTATCGGCATCTCGGTCTACCGCCAGGACAGGGGCGAGTTCGAGTTCTTGCAGGGGCCTCTGTTTTCAAATGTGGTCCTCGCCGACGAGATCAATCGCGCGGCGCCGCGAACCCAGTCGGCGCTGCTCGAGGCGATGAGCGAGCACGCGGTAACGGTTGAAAAGACCCGGCACCTCTTGATCGAGCCCTTTTTCGTCGTCGCCACACAGAACCCGGTTGAATCAACGGGAACCTATCCTCTTCCCGAATCGCAGCTCGACCGCTTCCTGATGCGACTCTCAATGGGCTATCCGGGTCGTGAGGAGGAGAGAGAACTTCTGCGAGCG
>CAYRFI010000180.1:0-3944 GCA_964423595.1 uncultured Thermoanaerobaculia bacterium
GTCGCCGATGCCCCTGCGCGCTCTTCATTGAAGTGAGGGCTAAAACGGAGCAAAGCCGCCGTCGGACCAGAAGTCCTGGCGGACGCCGTTGTAGAGCGACTGCAGGGTCTCGAGGTGTTCCTTCTCCCAGTCGGCGAGGAACTGGTAGAACTCGCGCACTTCCTTCTCGGAGGTGTTCTCGGCCGCGCCCGAGAAGTATTTGATGGCGTTGGTCTCCAACGTCATGCCGATCGACAGGACCCCGAGCTCGAAGTCGGCGCCGTGGGCCTGCTGTTTGAATTGGTCGGTGAAGATGGTGCCGGTGAAGGCCTTGAGGTCCGGATCGCGGCGATGGACGTTGAACGCGGCGATGCCCTTTTCCTCGTACGAACCGATGACCGACTGCAGATAGGCCTTGTGTTGGACCTCGTCACGGGCGAGCTTGTCAAAGAGCTCCTGGACAGCCGGTTTCGAGGCCCGATCGGCAGCCATCGAGTAAAAGGTGTAACCATCGACCTCGATCTGATAGGCCTTCTTCAGTATCTCGCGGATATCATCGTTTGGCTGTGTCACTGATCTCCTCCCACGTCCGAGTCCGCGTCCGAATCAAATGCCACCTTCGAATACCAAAGTCTCCCGATCCAGCGGCTCCGGCGGAATCGCCGCCTCCTCGATTGGGACCCAGGCAATCGCTCCGGTTGGGCAGAAGGGCACACAGCGCGGATCGCCGCCGCAGAGGTCGCACTTCTGAACGCAGTGGTAGGCGTCGTCCCACAGCATGTTGCCGAACGGGCAGCCGGCGACGCACATCCGACAGGAGATGCAACGCGATCGCACCATCTCGATGGCGCCGGTTTCGTTGTTGCGGACCAGCGCCTCGGTCGGGCAGACCGCCACGCAGGCCGCGTCGTCGCACTGGAAGCAGACGATGGGCGTGCCCAACTCGGGGCCGCGGCGGTGGATGTTGATCCGGGTCTTGGCTGGCCGTCCCTCCGAGCCGTGCGCGAAGGCGCAGGCCAGCTCACACTTGCCGCAGGCAATGCAGCGTTCCACCGAAACCTTGTAGATCATTCGCATTCGGAGGCTCCCTCGACGGTGCCAGGCTGAAGCCAGGCACCGCTTCCGTCGACGATCATCATTTCACCACCTGCAGCTTCTCGAAGGTCTTTGCCATCTCGCGCCTTTTGCTCCGGTCGGATGTCTCGAAGTAGGTCATCGGCACTCCGCTCCGCTCGGCGAAATGCTCCGCCTGCTCTCTGGTAATCACAGCTTCCCCGGTCTTGGGATCACGGAGCATCTCGAACTCCTTGCCCCAGATCTTGCGCCGGAAATTCGAGGTCTCGTACGGGATGCAGTCGGTTGGGCAGATCTCGGCGCAGGCCAGACAGCCGATGCAGTCTGGCGGCGGCTGGTGGAAGGGCGGTGCGATCTCGCGGCCCCAGCCGCGGTTGACCGAGGAGATGGCAGAAACACCGATGTGGTCGCAGACCCTGGTGCAGAGACCACAGAGAATGCAGTCATCGGGTTCGGGGTTGGGGGTGTAGGAGGTCCGCTCGATGCCGTACTCGAGCGCCCATCGTCGAACCAGCGGGGTTTCCGGGCAGCGAGCGAGCAGGAGGTCGAGGACCACCCGGCGGGTTTCGATGATCCGCTCGGAGTCGGTGACCACCATCATCCCCTCTTCTACGGGATGGTTGCACGCGGTAACGACCTTGAACCAATCGTCGTCCCAGTTGGCCCGCGACATATCGACCACGCACAGACGGCACCCCCCCCACGGCTCGAGACCGTCAAATTGACAGAGGGTCGGCACCTCGACCCCGGCCGCGCGTGCCGCATCGAGAAGAGTGGCGTCGGAGTCCACAGTCACCCGTCGTCCGTTGACCGTCAGCGTCGGCATCACACCACCTCCGCCTTTTTCAGCTCCACCTTGGGAAAGGTCCGGACCGCGTTCGTCGGGCAGACATCGAGGCAAGCACCGCAGGAGATGCAGGCATCGTGGTCGATCACGTGCAGCTCTTTCACCACTCCGGTGATAGCGTCCACCGGGCAGGCCTTGAAACACAGATGGCAGCCGTCGCATTTGTCCTCGATGATCTCGAAGGCGGTCAGCTCGCGGCAGACGCCGGCCGGGCAGGCATGGTCCGAGATGTGGGCCTCGTACTCCGAGCGGAAGTAGCGCAGGGTCGACAGCACCGGGTTGGGCGCCGATTTGCCGAGCTCGCACAGGCTGCCGAGCTGCATGCCCGCCGCCAGCCTTTCGATCAGCGCGATATCGCCGTCCACGCCCTTACCGGCAATGATCCGGTCGTAGAGGTGGAGCATCTGCTTGAGGCCCTCACGACAGGGCGTGCACTTGCCACAGCTCTCCTCTTCGAGGAATGCGAGGAAGAAGCGCGATACATCGACCATGCAGGTTCGGTCGTCCATCACGATCATGCCGCCCGAACCCATCATCGAGCCCGCCTTGGTCAGCTCCTCGTAGTCGACCGGCAGGTCGAGCAGCTCCTCCGGTACGCAGCCTCCCGACGGGCCGCCGGTCTGCACCGCCTTGAACGGCCGGTCCTTGAGGATGCCGCCGCCGATGTCGTAGATGATGTGGCGCAGGTTGGTGCCCATCGGGAGCTCGACGAGGCCGGTATTTTTGACCTTGCCGACAAGTGAGAAGGCCTTGGTGCCCTTCGACCGTTCGGTCCCCATGGACGCGAACCACGCGCCACCACGTTCGATGATGGCGCCAATCCCGGCCCAGGTCTCGACGTTGTTGAGCACCGTCGGCAGATCGAAAAGGCCCTTTTCAGTCGAGTGCACATACTTCGCGCGCGGTTCGCCGGTCTTGCCCTCGAGCGAGCGCATGAGGGCGGACGACTCGCCGCAGACGAAGGCGCCGCCGCCGCGCGAGATCTTGATATCGAAATCGAAGCCCGAGCCCATGATGTTGTCGCCGAGCAGGCCGTACTTGCGGGCCTCGCGGATGGCGATCGTCAAGTTGACGACAGCCAGCGGATACTCATCGCGGACGTAAATCCACCCCTCGTGGGCGCGAACAGCGTATGCGCCGATGATCATGCCTTCGAGGACCGAGTGTGGGTCGCCCTCCATGATCGAGCGGTCTTTGAACGCGCCGGGATCGCCCTCGTCACCGTTGCACAGCACGAAACACTTTTCGCCCGGCGCGTCCTTGCATGATTGCCACTTGCGGGCGGTGTTGAAACCGGCGCCGCCGCGGCCGCGCTGCCCCGAGGTCGCCACCTCGCCGATGACCTCGTGGGGTGTCATATCGAAGAGCGCCTTGGCGACGCCCGAGTAGGCGCCGTGTGCGATCGCGTCGAGAATGTCCGTGGGATCGATGCGGCCGATATTGCGCATCGCCACCCGCACCTGGTGCTTGTAAAAGGGCACCTCCTCGTACTTCTCGACGCGTTCGCCGGACACCGGATCCTTGTAGAGCAACCCAGGGATGACCTCACCGCCGACCAGCGTCTTTTCGACGATCTCCTCGACCCGGCCCGGTTTGACCTTGGTGTAGAGAATGCCCTGTGGATTGAGGACGACCAGCGGTCCACGTTCGCAAAATCCGTGGCAGCCCGTGGACTTGACGAAGAGATCGACCGTTGCATCAATGCTCCGTTTGGCGATCTCGTCCGCGAAAGCTTCCGCCACCTTTTTCGAACCCGAGGCGAGGCAGCCGGTGCCACAGCACACCAGCACCTGATGTCTGCGGTTGGCTTCGTTCTCGAGGGACTGCGCCCGCAGCGACTCGAATTGTTCTTTCGACTCAACCCGCATATCTCACCACCTTTCGTCGCGAGGCCGGAGAGATGTTGTGAGATGTGGAGTTTGCGACCAAGAGGCTCGGCCCGGGTCCCCAGCGTCGTCCGTTGCGTGCGCCATGGGCCCGGATTCGAGGCGCCGCGACGATGGCGATGTCCCTCCATCGCCGAGGAGCGGCAACGATGAAGACG
>CAYRFI010000181.1:0-3853 GCA_964423595.1 uncultured Thermoanaerobaculia bacterium
TCGATTCTCACCGCTTTTCGAAGAATCCGGCCGGACATGCGGGTAACCTCTCACTGCGTCAATCATCCGTCCAGGGAGGCCGGACAACGCTGCCGCAGTTGCCGGAAGTGGTTGTGCGATACGTGTTTCAAGAGATACCGAGGCCGCGTCTATTGCAGCCGCAAGTGCCAGATTATAGGCGCCGTGCGCGACGCCTTCGATCGAACGATCATATTCGCGCGCCGACCTCTCCACTCCGCGTGGGTCATCGCGGTCGTGGCCGGCGCTTCGGCCCTGCTGATCTCAGCTATCGGCATCAAGCTTGCGGAGTTGGTCGAGGTCAGCCGCGGCATTGAGAGTCCCCGGCCCGTCAGCGAGAAACAGGTCGAAATCTCAGCCGAGATCATCGCCTCTGAAGACGGTATTCGCATCGAATTGCAGGGTCCGCCAGGGACCAGGGTTCTGTTGTTTCGCGATGGCGTGCCCTTGCGAGTTGTCACTCTTGATGTCGAAGGGCACGCTTCATCAGAAGACCTCGACCTGAGTTCGGGCGAGGGGTCGCTTCGGATCGTCCCGTTAACGAGCACGGGCATCGAACTCGTTGTCCCGACGCCGACCGCAACACCGACTCCGACCGCCACACCGGAACCGTTGCCAACGGCGACGCCTCAAACGACCCCCGCCTCGCGAGCCGACGCTTCCTCCATCGATCCGAGGATGGTGCCAACTCCCCTGGTGGCGCCGCCGGTCCTTCAGCTGGTGCAGGATGCTGGTCCCAGGATCGCCATCACCTTTGACGGCAACGCGTCCACCAACCGCACCGCCGAACTCCTCGACCTCCTGCAGCAGTACGACCTCAAGGTCACGATCTTCGTCACCGGACGCTTCATCGAGCGTTACCCGTCAATTGTCCGTCGCGCAGTCCTCTCCGGCCATGAGATCGGCAACCATACGTACTCGCATCCCCACCTCACCACCTACGCCAAAAACCAGCGTCACAGGCTTCTTCCGGAGATCACGAAAAAAAGCTTCCAAGAAGAACTCCGGCGGACCGAGGAGGCGTATGTCAAGACAACCGGCCGCCCCATGCAACCGCTATGGCGGGCACCGTACGGAGAGGAAAACCGTACCTTGCGCGGATGGGCCCTCGAGATGGGCTACCTTCACGTACGATGGAGCTCTCTCGAGGGGGCGTCGCTCGACTCACACGACTGGGTCGCGGATGAGCATTCATCGCTCTACAAGAGCTCCAAGAGAATCATGGAACGCCTGATCCAGTTTCCGAAGCTCGAGGGCGGCATCATTCTCATGCACATGGCGACCGAAAGGGAGGAACCACCCTGGCAGGAGTTGCCGGCCTTCCTCGAAGCTCTCGAGCAACGAGGGCTCCAGCCGACTACCGTGACCAGCCTGCTCGAGGCTTCCCCGACCTGGCGCACGTGGCTCCGCCGCGCGGAAGAACGGCACCGCGGGGTGAACGGCGATTGAGGCCAGCGGGTCACCAGCGAAACCACAGGGACACAGAGGAATCACAGAGGTTCTTTTGAATCCATCACAACATAGAAGAGAGGCAGAATCGACGTGCCATCGGCACGTCGGCCGGTGAGAAGTCCGAAAGCGACGGATGCTTGCATCCGGAACCGAGGGACTTCTCACCGGCGACAGGCGATCGTTCGATCGCCCGTCGTTCTACCGTCAGAGTGGAAGCGCCAATCAAATTCGGCGTCCAACCTCTGCGTCTCTGCGTCTTTGCATGGGTGGGAGGGCGGGTGGCTCTGCGTTATTTCGGGTGGGTGGGTGGATCTGTGTGATCTTTGGCTGGCTCTCTGTGCCCTCTGTGTCTCTGTGGTTTTTCGGTCGGCTGCAGGCCGAGGAACTCGAGAGTCGCCTTGTGGCCGGCATCGACGAAATCATCGAAGCGGTTCCACTCGGCCCATCGCGCATCACCCACTCCCGGACGGATGACATGAGTTGCCGACCGGAGTTGTTGCTGGCGTAGGAGACGGGCGGTCATCATCTGGGTCCGCATCATGGTGTCGAGGACGAGATCGTCGGATCTCACCGGCGGCACGTCGAGCGACACGTCCACCGCGACCACCGGCCACCCCTCATCCCGCGCGGCGGCGACCGGCACCTCCGCCACCACGCCCCCGTCCACCATCAGCCGACCATCGATTCTTACCGCCGGGACCATGCCCGGGATCGCGCTCGTCGCCACCATGGCGGGCCGGATCGGGCCAGATCGTAACCGTTCCTCCTGCCCGTTCTCGAGGTTTGTGGCGACCATCACGAACGGCTTTGGCAAATCGGAAAACCTGAGGTCCGGGATGAGGAACTCGAGTGCCTCCACCAGGGCCGTTTCTTCAAGAACCGCGCTTCGATTCATGGCGAACGAAATGACAACCCGATTGCGGATGCGTCGTGCTATCTGGATGAGAGGGTGCTCTTTGTCATCCGCGTCCGGGACCCTTCCGATCGGACGCACTGACGGAATCAGACCTTTTTCGAGCGCTTCGCGCCAAAGATCCGTGGCGCGCGCCGCGGAGCCATAAGCGAGATACATCCCACCCACCACCGCGCCCATGCTGGTGCCGACGATGCCGCGGACGGACAAACCCGCTTCATCGAGAGCCCGGAGGACACCCAGGTGCGCAAAACCACGCGCACCACCGCCGCCGAGCGCCAGCACCGGCGGCCGGATTCGCCATATCGCGCGAGTGATTCGTTCTCTGATTTTCGCCACGGCACCCCGCCGCTGTCTCAGCTTTTGGTCGAGCGCCTCGCGCTTCGCGGTTTGGTCTTCGCCGCCGATTTCGCTGTCGGCTTCGGTTTCGACTTCGCCGTCGTTTTCTTGGCCACCGCCCCCTTCTTCGCGGTCACCTTCGTGCGCCCCGATGGAGCAGGTTTGACGCGCTTCTTCGTTGCCTTGGCGGCTGGCTTTTTGTGGGTCTTGGGACGCCGACGTTCCATCTCGGCGATCAATCCGAGCAGAGCTTCGTGAACACCTTCAGCGACCCGGCGGCTCTTGTCCGAAATGTGATCGAGATCGTCCGTGTTGCCGCGTGGATCGATGTCGGCGATGCGGTCTCCCTGCTTGACTGGAACACCGTCGCGTAGAAGGCCCCGCAGAACACCTGATATCCGCGCCGTCACCGGGTACGACGCGTCGACCGGGACACCCTGGCGAAAGTCCTCTACACCGTAGACCGACACCACTGTGCCGATCCGCTCACCGCGGTCGACCTGGCCGCCTATGCGCTGTTGGGTGAAAAAGATCCCGTCTCGAACGGCTTTGACAGCGCGCTCGCCACCGTAGCCCAGAATCTCCGCCGGCGGTTCGTCGCGAAGGCGCTCGCCGGTGTCTTCCAGCACGGCACCTACCTGTGGTCCGCGCACAGTGTCGACCACCGCGTCACAATCCTTGCGCGCGACATAGCCGGGACCGAGTGCAATCACTACCGGCGCGATCTCCCGCTTCAGACCCCAATTCTTGCGCAGCATCGCTGCCTCAATAAAAATCTTCGGCTGCCACGCATGGAGCACCTCATCGAGATCGAGCGCCGCGATCGCGATCGCACCCGCCTCGTTGGCCGCCTCAGCCTCATCTATGTTTCGGACATAACGGCCCACGACGCCCTGCACCTTGGTCGAGCCGTCAAGAATTGCCTCAGAGAAACATACCTGTCGCCGTACGGCTTTCGGGTACCGCCGTTCGAGCATCAGGATGTTCTGGAAACCCTGGGTGTAGAGATGGTGGGCGGTGCCCGACGCCAGCTCTCCGGCGCCTCGGATCAGCACGCGGTAGTCGCTCGGCTTCATCCGTCCCCCGTCGTCGGCCTCGTTTCCCTGGGCCCGTGTGGCACATTCTAGCTTG
>CAYRFI010000182.1:0-3710 GCA_964423595.1 uncultured Thermoanaerobaculia bacterium
CGGCGCGCTTGTTGATTGAGCGGGATGTCTCGGTTGTTCTCACCGGCCGATGCGGCCCGAATGCCTCTGAAACCCTGGCTGCGGCCGGAATCGGCATCGTCACCGGTTACAGCGGCACAGTCCGGCAAGCGGTGGAGAGATATGCCGCCGGTGGTGAACCTCCCGCGAACGACAACCCCGCCCCTGCGACCCGCAGCTTCGCGCGGGGAGGAGGAAGGGGAATGGGTCGGGGAGGGGGTCGTGGCATGGGCGGCGGATCGGGAAGGGGGCGCGGTTCGGGAATGGGCGGGGCGAAAACACCGAGAAACTGATTGCTTCGAAAGAGGACTTCTGTGAGAGTTGCAATAGCGAGCGGCAAGGGCGGGACCGGCAAGACCACCGTGGCTACGAACCTGGCCTGGGTGGCCGCGCAGGCTGAAAAGTCGGTTGTCTATCTCGACTGCGATGTCGAGGAACCGAACGGCCAGATCTTTCTGAAACCGATCGCGGATTGGCGCAAACCGGTCACCGTGGCCGTGCCCAGGGTGGATCCGGGCGTCTGCGATCTCTGTGGGCTGTGCGGCGAAATCTGCCAGTTCAGCGCCATCGTCTGTGTCGGGAAGAAAGTACTGGTCTTCCCGGAGCTCTGCCATTCCTGCGGCGGCTGCGATCTGGTGTGTCCGCTCTCGGCCATCGCCGAGGTCCCCCGTGGTATCGCCACCTTGATGGCGGGCCACAAAGGGTCGCTGCGGTACATCCAGGGCCTGCTCAACATCGGTGAAGCGATGAGCCCGCCGGTCATCCGTGCGGTCAAGGAGGAAGCGCCCGAGGCCGAGCTGGTGATCGTCGATGCCCCGCCGGGAACGGCATGTCCAGTCGTCGAGGCCGTCAGGGGGTGCGACCACGTGCTTCTCGTGACGGAGCCGACACCCTTCGGCCTGCATGATCTCGAGCTCGCCCTGGAGACCGTGCAGAGTCTCGAGATCCCGTGCGAGGTCGTGATCAATCGAGCCGGCTTGAACGGCTCCGCGACAGAGGATTTTTGCCGCCAGAAGGGCATTGAGATTGTTGCCGAGTTCCCCGATAGCCGTCGCGTTGCCGAGGCCTACTCGCGAGGCGAGCTGGCATCGGAGAAGGACCCGGAGATTCATGATCTGTTCCGTTCCCTGCTGACACATCTCGAGGATTCGACATGAAACAGCTCGTGGTCATCAGCGGCAAAGGAGGAACGGGCAAGACATCTCTCGTGGCCTCTTTTGCGGCGCTTGCCAAGAGGGCGGTCCTGGCCGATTGCGACGTGGACGCTGCCGACCTGCACCTGGTCGTGCAGTCATCGCTGGTGTCGCGCAACGATTTCTGGGGCGGCAAATGTGCGTCGATCGACAGCGACCGCTGCACAGATTGTGGCACCTGTAAAGATCTCTGTCGCTTCGATGCCATTTCCTCGGACTCTTCAAGCTTTTCAGTCGATCCCATTGCCTGCGAGGGGTGTGGGGTGTGTGCGTGGTTCTGTGCAGAAGATGCAATCGATCTCGTCAACACGATCGACGGCGAATGGTACCTCTCGGAAACCCGTCTTGGGCCGATGGTCCACGCGCGACTCAAAGCGGCCGGCGAGAACTCGGGTAAGTTGGTGAGCCTCCTTCGGACCGAGGCGCGCAAGGTCGCCAAAACCCGGGACATCGATCTCGTGATCATCGACGGTGCTCCGGGTATCGGCTGCCCCGTCATCTCGTCGATCACCGGAGCGGATCTCGTGCTCGTTGTCACCGAGCCGACCCTCAGCGGTCTGCACGATCTGGAACGGGTCATACGCCTGACCAATCACTTCAGAATCCCCGCAATGATCGTCGTCAACAGATACGACATCAACGAAAAGATCGCCATGCAAGCTGAAAAGCATGCGCAGAAGCTGGGGGCGGGCCTCCTCGGCCGCGTCCGCTTCGACCCCGCTGTCACCCAGGCACAGATCCAGGGTCTTTCCGTCGTCGAGCACTCGAGCAACGGCGCGGCCGCGGACATCTCCGAGGTCTGGGAAAACCTACAGAGGGCCGTCGACGAAAAGGAACTCTACGTTTCGGAGGCATGAACGGATGGGAAAAGAACCAAGTACCGCGCTCCCCGTCAAACAGCATACCGAGCGGGACCTCGCAGACCAGATTCTCCACAATCGGATGGAACAGATCGCCCACAAGCTCCTCGTTCTTTCCGGCAAAGGAGGGGTCGGCAAGAGCACCGTGGCCGCCAATCTCGCGACGGCTCTCGCGCGCGCCGGCAAAACCGTGGGGTTGCTGGACGTTGACATCCACGGACCGAGCATCCCCAAGCTCATGGGCCTGGAGGGGCTACCGGCCGTGGGCGACGACGAAGTCCTCCATCCCGTCAGGTCATCAAGGGGCGTTAAAGTGATGTCGATCGGTTTCCTTCTGCCGCGGGAGGACACCCCGGTCGTCTGGAGAGGACCCCGGAAATACCACCTGATTCGACAGTTCCTGCAGCAGGTTGACTGGGGAAAGCTCGACTTCCTCGTCATTGATGCTCCGCCCGGCACCGGTGACGAGCCACTGGCCGTAGCAGAGCTGGTCCGACCGAGGGTCTCAGCCGTGTTGGTCACGACGCCCCAAGAACTTGCGGTGGCTGACGTCCGGAGATCGGTGAGATTCTGCAATGAGGTACAACTCCCGGTGATCGGGATCCTGGAGAACATGAGCGGCCTGGTGTGCCCGGCCTGCGGTCACCGGATCGAGCTCTTCAAATCCGGAGGCGGAGAAAGACTGGCTCGGGAGGCTGGCCTGCGTTTCCTCGGCAGCATTCCCATCGACCCGGAGATCGTGGACTGCGGTGATTCCGGGAGGCCCTTCGCGGCCGAGCCGGCCACCAGCCCAACGGCAGAGGCATTCGCGAGAGCCATCGAACCAATCCTCGCCATCGATGTGCCGGCCGAGGGCCAGGCCCGGGCAACGACTCCAGGGGGGCACCGATGACCGTCACACCGTTTACGCCGATTCAGATGGGCCCTGTCACGATGCGTTCGCGCCTCGCGATGGCGCCGGTCAAGACAGCGCTTGGCGAAGCGGACGGACTGGTCTGTTCGCGCCACGTTGCCTACTATCGGCGAAGGGCCGAGGGCGGGGCGGGGATGATCATCGTCGAGCCGCTCTTCGTGGATCCCACAGGCCGGGAACACCCGCGCCAACTCAGCGCCCATGCTGATGCCGCGATCGAAGGTCTGGGCCGCCTTGTCACAGCGATTCAGGAGGGTGGCTCGCTGGCCTTCGCCCACCTGAACCACGCCGGGCGCGCCGCCAACCCCAAGGTGATCGACGGAGCGCCCGAAGCGCCCTCGGCGGTGACCTGCCCCTCCAGCGGCGCCACGCCGGAGCCCATGTCCAGGGAGAGAATCGGCATGGTCCTCGAAGCGTACCGTAATGCCGCACACCGGGTTCGAGAGGCGGGATTCGACGGCGTGGAGCTACAGCTCGGACTTGGCTACCTTCCGGCTCAGTTCCTGTCACGCAGAACGAACCTCCGCAGCGATGACTACGGATCAGCAGGTGAGAACCGCTGGCGTATCATCCGCGAGATGGTCGCCGCCGTCGGCAGCGCCATCGGCGCCGGGATGGCACTCACCGCGCGGCTGTCAGCCGACGAAAAGGTCGACGGAGGGTTGGGTATCGACGACGCCGTCGAGCTGGCGAAGCGTCTCGAGATGTGGGGCGTTCACGGCGTGC
>CAYRFI010000183.1:0-3563 GCA_964423595.1 uncultured Thermoanaerobaculia bacterium
CCCGGCATGATCGACGAGCCGGGCTCGTTGGCCGGCAGGATGATCTCGGCGAGTCCCGTACGGGGGCCGGAGCCGAGAATCCTGATGTCGTCGGCAATCTTCATCAGCGAGACCGCGACCGTTTTCAGGGTGCCGCTCGCCTGGACGATGGCGTCATGGGCGGAAAGAGCCTCGAAGAAGTTCGGTGCAGGTTTGAAGGGAAGATCGGTGATTGCCGAGATTCTGGCGGCGGTACGCCCGGCGAACTGGGGATGGGTGTTGAGGCCGGTGCCGACGGCGGTGCCGCCCAATGCCAGCTCATAGAGATCCGGAAGCGTTCCGCGAACCCTTTCGATGTCTTTGTCGAGCTGGTGGACCCAGGCCGAGAACTCGTCGCCGAGGGTCAACGGCACCGCGTCCATGAGGTGGGTGCGGCCGATTTTGACGATGTTGTCGAACTCGGCCGCCTTGGCGGCCAGCGCATCTCGAAGATGGGCCATTGCCGGCAGCAGGTGGTGGACGATGCGTTCGGCGGCCGCGATGTGCATCGCGGTCGGAAAGGTGTCGTTGGACGACTGGCCACGATTCACGTGGTCGTTGGGGTGGATTGGGTCTTTGGAACCGACCTGGCCTCCTGCCGCTTCGATCGCGCGATTGGCGATGACCTCGTTTGCGTTCATGTTCGTGTGGGTACCGCTGCCGGTTTGCCAGACCACGAGAGGGAAATGGTCGTCGAGCCGGCCATCGATGACCTCTTGGGCCGCCCGAGCGATCAATTCGCCGTTTTCCTGGCTGAGAACTCCGAGTTCGGCGTTGGTCATTGCGGCGGCCTGCTTGAGCACGCCGAACGCACGGATGAGCTCGCGAGGCATGCGCTCTTCGCCAATCTTGAAATTTGCCAGGGAACGGGCCGTTTGCGCCCCCCAATACCGGTCGGCCGGAACCTCCACCTCTCCGAGACTGTCCTCTTCGATTCGAGTCGCCATCGTCGTACCTCCGCTGATGAATAATAGCGTCTACGGACCAAAACCTTCCTGAATTGAATGAATTATGGAACGAATTGTGCAAAAGTTGTAAGATACTGGCATGGGACTGTTGGGAGAAATGCTCGTCGAGCGCGGGGCAATTTCGGTGGAACAACTCCACACCGGCCTCGCGGCGTGCCGTAAAGGCGGTGCGCGGCTCGGGACGTATCTCGTGGATTACGGTTTCATCGATGAACGATCTCTGCTCGAGGCGCTCGCGGAACAGCACGGCGTGCCGTTCATTTCGGAGCCCACTCTCGTCGATTTCCTGAAAACCCTAGATTACGGCGTGATGCCGCGTTCGATGTTGAAGGATTTGCGTGTGGTTCCGTTTCGCAAGGTGATGGACCGAATACAGGTGGCGATGAGCAACCCGGCAGATGCCCGGGTCATTGATCGCATCGCCAACTACACCCAGCTCCACGTCGAACCCTTTGTGGCCTCGGATCGCACCGTCGCCCGGGCGCTCGAGCTGGTCAAGGATGTCGTCCCGGTCCCTGTCGAGTCGGCGGAAGATCTCCTGACCGACGTTGTGGTGGAGCAGAACGGCTACGAGTGGGATGACTTGTGGCAACCACGAATCAGACCCGAGGTCCTCCTGAAAATGCACAGCCGGCCGCGGGCGGCCGGCATGGTTCTGGTGGCCAGCTTCCCCGGGCTGGTACCTGTGGGATCGGGCGAGGGCAGAATGCGGGGAGCCAGAATCGATAACACTGAGCTGCTCCGCCAGCTGAGCTCAGCTGCAACCGCCGGCGAGATCGGAGAGATGCTGGTTCACTACGCCGCCCAACGGCTCGACCGCCTGTGTCTTTTTGCCGTTCATCACGGTAAGGTGTCGGGCTGGATGGGCCGTGGGCTGCCGCTCGATGCTGCGGACCTTCGATCTTTCTCGGTCTTCGCGGAGATTCCGTCGATTTTCTGGGAGCTCGAGGAGAACGATCAGTACATCGGTCCGATCCCGGGCGGTCCGGTAGATGACGATCTGCTGAGAGTGCTTGGCGCGCCGCCGCCGAATGAAGCCTTGGTGTTGCCTCTCAAGATGAAGGGTCGGACCAAGGGATTTCTGTTGGGCGACATCCCGGGCCGAAAAGTGCCGGATGCGGTAGTGGACGAGTTGGTGGCCGCCGCTCGGGCGAGCGGCGAAGCGCTGACGGGGATCCTTCGCGGCCGGAACTGACACAGCCGAAACCCGGAAAGCGTTTCTCGCTTTGGTGGGTCAGGTGCCACCCTTCGCATTGTCACCTGCGTGATGCGGATGGCAAGGCGATGATGACAATGCGAGGAGTGACACCGGTGTTGTCGACGCTGTTTTGCGCTTTAATGGGTGGGCGGATCCAGAACGGGTTCGCGTTAATATGGTGAGAATGAAACGACTGGGCGAGATTCTGCTCGAACGTGGAGCGATCGCAATCGCTGAGCTCCACACCGGTCTCGAGGCGTGCCACTACAGCGGTGGCCGGCTCGGCACTCAACTTCTCAAGTTCGGATTTGTCGACGAACACGCTCTCCTCGATGCGCTTTCGGAACAGCTGGGTGTGCCGTCGGTATCGTCCGCCATTTTGCGGCGGGCCCCTGACAGCCTGCGACGAATGATTCCGTTGCACGTCGCCCGGCGTCTCCAAGTGGTGGTCTTTGAGAAAAAAGAGGGCAACCTGGGCGTGGCCATGACGACGCCGAGGAGTCCGGCCGCGATTGAAGAGGTCGTCAGCTATCTCGGGCTTGACATCAAACCCCATGTCGCGACCGAGATCGGGATCCTGACCGCCCTCGCCGAGATCAAGGAAGAAGAACCGACCACCGCGACGCCGAAGACCCCCATGGTTGGTTTTGTCGGTGCCAAAAACGACTGGGACCGACTGTGGACTCCGCCAAAGCTGCGATCAACCGATCTCCTGAGGCCGCGGCGGGAAAAGGATGGCGGCAGAGCACCGCTGGCTTCGACCTACCCGGGCCTTGCACCCGTGCCCGAGAGCAGCCGGCCGATTGCCGGCGGCCCGCTCGATGATAAGGTCTACCGCGAGCTCCTGCGTGAGGTCACGCACAGGGACGAGGTCGGAGATCTGCTGCTGCGGCGATCCACTGCCTTCCTCGATCGCTGCTATTTGCTGGCTGTGCACTCCGGCAAGGTCGTTGGGTGGCTGGCGAAGGGTGCCGGCGTCGTTGTCGACGATGTACAGTCATTCGCGTTTCAGCAGGATGCGCCGTCGGTGCTCTCCAAGGCCAACACATTGGATGGTTTCTGGGGACCGGCCCCACCGGGAGAGATCAACGACGCGTTGAAAAAGATCCTCGGCGATCCGGAGGCCGTTGAGCTCGGCGCCTTCCCGGTGTTGGTCAAAAACCGGGTCATCGCATACCTGGTCGGTGATGCCCCCGGCAGGATCGTGTCCGGGCCCGATCGAAAGAGGCTTGTCGATGCCGTGCAGAAGGCGGGTCTCGCATTCGAGATTCTGATCATGAGGAAGAAGATTCTGGCCTGACGGGGGGGGGGGGGGGGGGGGCCCGCGCGGCGGCGGCCCCCACCCACGCAAACCCACCCCCAACCACCACCACCACACC
>CAYRFI010000184.1:0-3487 GCA_964423595.1 uncultured Thermoanaerobaculia bacterium
CCGGCCGCACATATGGCAGTAAGCGCGATCCTTGCGGGCGAGACGCCCGCACCACAATCCCAATCCATTTGCCGGGCACATAGTTTTTCTTTTTTGCTATCATCCGCCAATGATGAAACCCGCCGTACGAAACCGTCTGATCATCGGCGCCGCCATCGCGGCCGCAGCCATTTTCCTCGGCGTCCAGATGTACTACAGCCAGACCCCGGCGCGGCACGCCGGCCACGACCACGCGATCGCCAAGATCGACGCCGGCGGTTTCCTGATGGTCGAGCCGAGCAAGGGGCCCCGCCGCAACCTCGTCGGCAAACCCGGCAAGGTGCTCGTCCTCCACTGGTTCGACCCGACCGCCGCCGACTCGTCGGAAGAGACCGCCGCCGCACGCTTCGCCGCGAGCGTAGCCAACGACCCGATGGTTGAAATCCTCTTCATCGCCGACGCACCCTCGTGGGAGGGCATCGAGGCCTGGGCCGCCAACACCGGCGTTCCCATGGATCTGGTCTACCTCGACCCCAAGGGCAAGACTGGCGACCTCTTCGGCGTCCGCCGCCTGCCCGAGACCCTGATCTACGACCCGTTCGGCCTCCTCGCCTACCAGGCCAGAGGACCCATGAGCTGGACCGGAAGCCAGCTCGCCGCCCAGATCGAGCGATTCAAATCAGGCGTCGAAGAGATTCACTAGCAGGCGGAACGGCCACCAGCCGGCTCAGCACTTTTAGAGCGCTGAAAATGGCAGGGCCGTCACGCCCTCCCCGAGCGGAAGTGTGGTGTCGCCCGGATGAATAACATAGCCTGGCGATACCTTATCGCCGACCGCATCGCGGAAAGAGCGGATGCGGGCGGCCATCTCCGGCCGCGGTGTCGAGGAGAGCTTGATCTCGATCGGGATGAGACCATGCCCCTCTTCGACGATGAGATCGACCTCGGATCCCGTCGATGTTCTCCAAAAGGAAAGTCTGGGTTCCGCGCCGCGATGGAGGAGCGTTTTATAAACCTCCATGACCACGGCGGTCTCGAAAATCGGTCCCGCCATCGGTCCGGAGGCGGCGTGCTCGAGATCGCGGACGCCGGTGAGGTAACAGAGCGTACCGACATCCGTGAAGTACACCTTGGGCCGCTTCACCAGGCGCTTGCCGACGTTAGCGAAATACGGGCGAAGGATGAGGATCTGATGGGTGGCCTCGAGCACCGCGATCCATGCCTTGGCCGTGTTGACGGCGATACCGAGATCGCGTGCGAGATCCGTGAGGCTGAGAAGCTGCGCGCTGCGCACGGCGACCGCTCTGAGAAACGCCTGGAAGAGAGTGAGGTCGCCGATTTGGCGGAGGTTCCGAACGTCTCTCTCAAGATAAGTCTGCACGTAACTCGAGTGCCAGAGACGGTGGTCCCGCCGCGGGCTCGCGATAAGTTCAGGAAAGTAACCGCGGATCAAACCATCCCAAAGCTCGGGGGGGGTCAGTGCCCGCAGAGTTTTGGTGTCTGACGGCCCGCGCTCCCATCGAAGAGCTCTGCCTGGTTCCCTCGCGATCTCGCGGTTGGTCATCGGAAGCATGCGAAGCACCGCGGCTCTGCCGGCTAGGGACTCGGTGGTTCGCTCCATCAGCAGCAGGTTCTGAGATCCGGTAATGATGAACTGCCCTGCGGCAGAGCGTTTGTCGTCGATAATCTCCTTCACATACGGCAGCAGCTCCGGAGCGTACTGCGCCTCGTCGAGGATGACCGGTGGTGGATTCATTGCGAGGAGACCTCGCGGGTCCTCGAGCGCCGCTGCGCGGACGTCCGGCGGCTCGAGCGAGAGGTAGCGATGGGAGTCTCCGAACACCTTTTTCAGCGTCGTCGTCTTGCCGGATTGCCGAGGCCCTGTGAGCACGACGGCGGGAAACTCCGACGCTGCGTTCTGCAGCACGGGCTCGATGCTCCGAGGGATGTATTGCGGTGTCATTCATGTGCATTCTTGCATTCTAACTGCAAAATTGCAAGGTTTGGAGACGCCGGGTCATGTACAACCACGATGGGCGGGCGGCATCTCCACTCCCCTACCAGGGGATGACTTCACCGTTGGCGTGCCAGAACGTGCCGGTTGTTTCGAGGGTCACCTCGTCGATGCGAGCGATCAGCCCAGCCGCCGACTCGGGCGGATCGACCAAACCCTGATGACCGGTCATATCGGTGCGCACGAATCCCGGGTGGAGGATTGCCACCGCGACTCCATCACCCTTGAAATCGTTTGCCAGCGAGCGCCCCGCCATGTTGACCGCGGCTTTCGACATCCGGTAGCCGTAGCGGCCACCCGAGGTGTTGTCGTCGATCGAGCCCATGCGGCTGGTGATGATCGCGACCTTTGATCCCTCACCGAGGTTGCCTTTAAGGGCCGCGGTCACCCGCAGGGGGCCCAGGCTGTTGACCTCATACTGCGCACGAATGCGGTCGAAATCGAGGTCGCCGAGGCTCTCGTCGCTGAGGATGCCGGCGCAGTTGACCAGCACGTCGACCTTTCGTCCCTTCAGGCTCTTCGCCAGCCGTCTGACGGCGGCGTCGTCTGTCACATCGAATTCCTCGACCACCTCGACATCGAGCTTCGCCAGCTCGACCGACGACTTCCTGCACACAGCAACAACCTCATCCCCGCGCTGCTTGAACTGCCGCGCCAGCTCGAGACCGATCCCACGGTTGGCTCCGGTAATGACTACTGTCGGCATGATTGACTCCCGTGTCCCTCATCATTCTGAGCGAAGCCGTGCAGGCGAGACGCCTGCACCACAGTACCTGGTGCGATGTTGTGGTGCGGCCGTCTCGGCCGCACGGATTCAGCCGGCCGCCTCTTGAGGAATCTGCTTCCACATCCCCAGCACCCGGCCGTCCGGGTCCTCGAAGAGCGAAAACGAACCGACCCCCGGCACCGCCATCTCCTCGACGACGATCTTGCCGCCGGCATCGACGATCTTCTGCCGGTACGCCGCGAGATCATCAACATCGATGTAGAAGGTCAGGTTGCCCGGCCACGGCCCCTGCTGGGGTTTCATGATGCCACCGTTGATCCCCCCCTCGCCACCGGTCTCGGCGAGGTGGTAGTTCATCTCCGGAATGTGCCGCATCTCCCAGTCGAAGACCTTCCCGTAAAACTCCGCTGCCTTGTCGGGATCCTCCGACCACAGCTCCCAATGCACCACTGGACAGCCCATTGATTCCTCCTGGTTGTGTCTAAGGAAAAGATGTGTCGGACAGCCGGGTCTATTCCCGCCTCGTTCGGCCGCGATCAGATGTCCTCTTGGACGGCCGCACGCCCCGGCATCTTGAGCATCGGCACAACCTCCCGATGAACTTCTTCCGACATCGCCATAAAACGACCCTCGGCGGTGGCCACGAGCGTGCCCTCGACATTCCGCATTTCCGACCGTGCGAGGTGGAAGCGGCTTTTGCGACCCGTGACCTCCCCCACCACCACGACCTTCGACCCACCCGGCACCGGTTGCCGGAAAGTCACCGT
>CAYRFI010000185.1:0-1326 GCA_964423595.1 uncultured Thermoanaerobaculia bacterium
TATACCAACCTCTTCGGCACGATCGAACGTACCCTTACCCAGTCGGGAGAAGCTGCGACCTCGTTCATGCGCATCCGTGCCGGATCGCTGATGCGCGCCAACGGCGGCTTCCTCGTCCTCAACGCCGACGCCGTGTTGATGGAGCCGCGGGTGTGGCCGGGTCTCAAACGTGCCCTGAAGTACCGGCGTGTGCAGATCCAGTCGCTCGAGAGCCTGGTCCTCGGAGCGGCTCTGCTCAAGCCGGAGCCGGTGCCGATTGACGTCAAGGTGATGATCATCGGTAGCCGCGCCATCTACGATCTTCTCTATCGGTATGACTCGGATTTCCCGACGATCTTCAAGGTCCTTGCGGATTTCGACACGATCCTGGCCGCTTCGAAGGGCCACGCGAAGGACGTACTCTCGGTGTTGCGCAAGGTCACCTTGGAGGAAAACCTGCGCGAGCTCGATCGCACCGGCATGGCCGCGATCCTCGAGGAGGCGGTGCGGATCGGTGGATGGCGGCGGCGGTTCTCGAGCCGGTTCTCGGACCTCGCGGATCTCCTCAGGGAGGCCTCCTACCGGGCTGGTCTCGAAAAATCTGAAAGGGTCTCCGGCAAGCATGTAGCGGAGGCGCGCAGGGCGCGACGCCGACGGCACTCGCTGACCGAGGATCGTTCCCACGACCTGATCAGCGAAGGTGTGATCCGGGTCGAAACCAAGGGTTCGGTGGTCGGGCAGGTCAACGGGCTCGCGGTCTACGATCTCGGCCATCACCGATTCGGCAGGCCGTCGCGAATCACCGCCCAGGTGGGACTCGGCCGTGACGGGGTGATCAACGTCGAGCGGCAAGCCGGTCTTTCGGGTCCGACCTACGACAAGGGCGTCAGCATTCTAACGGGATTCCTGCGTGGCACATTTGCCCGCCAGTCTCCCCTGACGATGTCCTGTTCAGTCACGTTCGAACAATCATACGGCGGCATCGACGGTGACTCGGCGTCCTCCACCGAAGTCTATGCAATTCTGTCAGCGCTTTCTGGGCAGGGTTTGAGTCAGGCCATCGCGGTCACGGGTTCGGTTGATCAGTACGGCCATGTCCAGGCGATCGGCGGCGTCAACGAGAAGATCGAGGGTTTTTTTCGGGTCTGTAGCGAGGGCAAGCTGACGGGCAGCCAAGGGGTCATGATTCCCAAATCAAACGTCAAAGATCTGCACCTCTCGGAGGAGGTGGTGACCGCCGTCAACGACGGGGTTTTCCACGTTTGGGCCGTCGACAATGTCTCTGACGGCATCGAGCTGCTCACCGGACGACCGGCCGGCGTATGGAGAGAGAAAGATGGATGGAGT
>CAYRFI010000185.1:1336-3421 GCA_964423595.1 uncultured Thermoanaerobaculia bacterium
GAACAGTATGTGGCCCTGGTTGCGGTGAAGGAGAAGATGGATGGAGTGATGGCAGCATCTTCGCGGCCTGTCAGGAGCGTCTGGACGAAATGGTACGGCTGATGAAAAAAGCGTCGAAGGACGGCGACAAGAACGCGGGTTCCAAGAATGAGAACGCAAATGAGATTGATACGAAATCTACAGTGTGACGCGGGTCACCTTGATTTGACAACGCGGTTTGTGGGTAGAATAATCAGTGGGCGCCGGCGGTGCGAGACAGTCGCATCTATGTCTCGTGTAGAGGAGGGGGGGGCATGCCCAGGCGTTTGAACACAATTATTATCGTGCCCCACAGCAAGGCACGGTTCTTCAAGTTCTCGTTCTCCACGAGAGTTTTGGTGACGGTGACCTGCGCGGCGATTGTTGCGCTGGTCTTTTCCGTCATCGCGATCGCCTTCACCGGCAGTGCCGTCAACCGGCGACTCGAGGTGCAGCGCCTGAAGAATGAAAACGTGGAGCTCGCCAGGGTCAACCACGAACTCGAGACCACCGTCGCTGAGGTCCAGGGACGACTCGATGAGTTCGAAGAACGAACTGCGAGACTTGCCCTAGCGGCGGGGATGGAGTCTGAAGCTGTCGGTTTCTCCGGTGGCGGGAGTTCCCAGACCCGGGTCGGAAGCGGAGGCCCGTATGACCGGCTGCCTGAATCGCCGGAGTCCCTGACGGCACAAGGACGTTGGGTGCAGCGGCAGCTCGATCTGGTCGAGGGCCGACTGACGGAGCAGGAACGGGTCCTTTCGTCGACGCCTACCATCGCGCCGGTTCTCGGTCTGATCACCGACGGCTTTGGTCGTCGCAAGGATCCGTTCACGGGCCGGCTCGCGTTTCACCGTGGACTCGATGTGTCAGCGCGAAGGGGGACCCCAATCAAGGCGCCGGCAGACGGAATCGTCGTGTTTGCGGGAAACAACGGTGGGCTCGGCAGAACGGTGCGCCTCTCGCATGACTTTGGTTTCACGACGGTCTATGGCCACCTCGACAAGATCACCGTCGAGCCTGGTGACGTCGTGCATCGCGGTCAGGAGATCGGCCTCCTCGGCAACTCCGGCCGCTCGACTGGTCCTCATCTGCACTACGAGGTCCACGAAGACGGCGTCGCCAAAAATCCCTTGTACTACATTCTCGACGCTTTTTAGGCACCCCTTCTGCGAAGTCTCACAACGCGCCCAGCTCGGGCGCGTTGTTCGTTTGAGGTTCAGGATGCACCCGCCCACCCAACCACCCAGATGCAGGGTACAAGTCCCGCCCACCCAAACCTGGAGTGATCCCGGGGGCTTGGGCGGATCTTGCATCTTGGATCGTGTAGCTTGCATCTCCTTCACGTTGCAATCGCCGGCCGGCTGATTTAGTCTGCCGAAGACCGGTGACGGTCGGGATGCAGAAATCGGAGAGTAAAGGTCGCGCCGGGGGGTCGCCCCGGCATTTTGCAATCAGAGGGGTAAGCTGAATGAATCTGATCGAGAAAGGAATCAATCTCGTCTTCGGGACGAAGCACGAACGTGACGCCAAGCGAATGAGGCCGATCGTCGAGGCCATCAATGGGTATGAGGCCGAGCTCGAAGGCCTCGATGACGGGACCCTGCGGGGTCGATTCGACACCATCAAGGAACGGGTGCGATCCGCCATCATCGAGCTGCCGGATGAACGGCGCGAACGCAGCGTCCTGGTCCAGAGTGTTCTCGACCGGGAGCTCGAGGAGGTCTTCGCCCTGGTCCGCGAGGCAAGCAAAAGAACCACCGGCATGCGTCACTTCGATGTTCAATTGATGGGTGGCGTCGTCCTTCACGAGGGCCGCATCGCCGAGATGCGGACCGGCGAGGGCAAAACGTTGGTGGCGACCCTGGCGGTGGCGCTCAACGCGCTCACCGGCCGCGGAGTCCACGTGGTGACGGTCAATGATTATCTGGCGCGCCGCGATGCGGAGTGGATGGGCGAGATCTACAGTTTCCTCGGCCTGACGGTCGGGTGCATCCAGAATCCGATGAACGATTCCGAACGCAAGGAGGCCTACGGAGCGGACATCACCTACGGAACCAACAACGAGTT
>CAYRFI010000186.1:0-3122 GCA_964423595.1 uncultured Thermoanaerobaculia bacterium
GGAGTGACGCTCGACCGCAACCACCCCTCCCCAGTAAAACACAAAAGCCATGATGGCAAACGTAAGGGCAAACCACATCGCGCCGGGCCTCCCGCAGATCGCTGCGCCAACCCCGGTTCCAGCGACCGCCAACATCCCAACGCCTACCCATCGCACCACCTTGGCGTGCGACCAGCCCGCAATCACGAGCCGTTGATACAAATGCGACCGGTGGGCCTGCCAAATCTTCTCGCGCCGTAGCATCCGCCGCAAAATGGTGAATGTCCCATCCGAAAGAAAGAACCACATGCAGAGGGCCGCGACAAGCACCAACATCGGCGCCCGGCCCCGCCCCTCGCCGAACGGCATCACTGTGAAGAGGAATCCCAGGGTCAATGAGCCGACGTCACCCATGAACACCTTTGCCGGCTGCCAGTTGTGGAACAGGAAACCGAGACACGCTCCAGCAACTGCCAATGCGACGGGGCCCAGGCAGCTCCCCCACCCCACCACCGCCAACCCGAGGCCACCAACGATGCCCTGCAGGCCGGCGAAACCATCGATGCCATCAAGGAAATTGAAGATATTGACGACACCGACCACCCACAGCACCGAAAGAGGCCATCCGATCACGCCCAACTCCACGTTGAACGGAGGCGGCAGCGGCAGCCGCTGCAATGGCCCGAGACCCTGGATAACGAACCCGGCCACAGCCGCCTGCAAAAAGAGTCGCCCCGCTACCGGGAGCCCACCACGGAAATCCTCGTATACACCAAGCCCAGCCATCAACGCGGCGCCGAAAAACACGCGCCACCCTGGCATCGGCAGCCCGAATGCTGCCGCTACCGCCAACCCGGCCGCACACCCGACCAAGAGCCCGAGGCCACCGCCGCGCGCCACCGGCACCTCGTGCGAGGAGCGACTGTTCGGGATGTCGAGCACACCTCTCCGCCGCAGCACGGGTGCCAACACAGCCACCGCAGCCCAACTCACCGCCAGGCTTGTCAAAGCGATCGCCGAGACTTGCGCTGCGGTCACTCCACCAACTCCGCAGCAGCGTCGACTACTCGGGTCGGCTGCCAGCCCAGATCCCGCCGTGCTTTCTCGTCGGAGAAGGTCAGTGTTGACGTCATCTTCCGAAATGAGCGCGATGTAAAAGGAAATGGCACTCCTATCGTTGACAACGCATCACCTGCTTGGCCCAGCGCTCTCGCCGCAGGCAACGGTAGCCGCCTCGGTTCGCGCCGTCGCATCGCCCCACACAAGGCGCCCTCGAGCTCGCGGAAGCACGGGTGGTGCCCATCCGTCAGGTGGTACACGCCGCCCACCTCGGCCACCCGAGGCAGGATCCGTGCAACGTCCTTCGCCAGCACCATTGACCGCCTCGCGTCGCCCTGACCTACCCCGATGTACAGATTCCGACGCAAAGCTGACACCATGGCGCCGAGATTCCCCGGCGCTCCCGCCCCGGCGACCAACGGCAGCCGCACAATGCCGATTCGTACGCCAGTTCGGTCACCCCATTCAACGACCAAATCCTCGGCCTGCCGCTTGCTGTCGCCGTAGGGGTCGGTGGCACGACGGCGCGCATCCTCAACATAGTCTTCACCCTGTTCCAAGCCGTACACCGCCACGGTGCTCACCAGAACCAGCGAATCCGGTAGGCTGCCGGTAGCCTCGAGCCCCTGAAGCAGATTTCTGGTTCCCTGGACATTGACTTCGAAAAACTGTTGCCGCGTGTTGGCATCGCGTGGCACAACATGCGCCAGTCCGGCGAGATGGAAGACGGTGGACAGCGCTGTTGCAGGGAGATTCGGTGGGCCTTTGGTGAGATCCGCGACGATACATTCGGCGGCTGCCTCTCCGACCTCAACATCGAGGCAGACCACCTGGCGGCCTGCCTCCCGAAGGATTGCTACAACCCATCGTCCGAGAAAGCCGCAGCCGCCAGTAACGAGAACCGGAGCCGCACTACTCATCCGCGGACTGTCTCGAGCAAGATCCGCCGCATCCTCTCGGCCAACAGGTCTCGATCAAAGAGCTCCTCGGCCACCCGGCCTGCGTTGACGGACATCTGATCCCGAAGCATTTCATCGCTACACAATCTTTCAATAGCGTCAGCAAGCTCGTTCGAATCCCCAGCCGGCACAGTCAGTCCGCACTCATGCTCGGCCAAAAGATCCCTGATCCATCCTTGTGTGTTTTGAATAACGGGGACCCCGGCCGCCAGTGCGTCGAAAAGCTTGTTGGGTGAGGAGGTGGCAAGAACCGGGACATTCTTGAAAACAACGAGGGCGCTGGTGGCCCTCCATAGCCAACCCACGACATCCACCTTGGGCAGCAGGCCGACAAACGAAACCTGCTCCAGCTCGGAACTGCGTGCCCGGAGTTCAAGTGCTTCCCGTTCTGAGCCATCTCCGATCAACGTGAGCTTGATATCATCCCGACCCCGTTTCTTCAACACGGACGCGGCGTCGAGAATCTGGGCGCAGTCGTCCATTGCTCCAAGGGACCCGGTATAGACAACCAGGTTTTCTCGATCTCTGGAGCCCTCTCGCCCTTCGGCAGCTACCGCGGAGGCGGCTCCAAAGAGCGAGATATCACAGGAGTTCGGAACCACGTCAACGGACACCTGCGGATATCTGCGTCGAATATCGTCAGCCATTCCGTCGGACAATGCGACAACCCTGCTGGCACTTAGATAACAGACCCGCTCGAACCAACGAGCCGCACGCACAAGCAGGCTGCCGCGGAGCTTACCCAGCTGTATCGCCCCTTCGGGCCACAGATCTCTGACCTCGAAAACCAACGGTCGCGACCGGGTCCAGCGCGCAACAAGACCGGGCAGACCAACCGAGATCGGACCAGACGAAGCCACCACAACATCCACCGAGAATGTCAGCGCGTACCAGCACGAAAACAAGGCATACCAGGTGAAAGTGAAAAGCCTGGCAAGGACACCATGTTTGTTCGAAAGCCTCACATTGATGACACGAACGTCGATACCCTCAACCACAAAACGGTCGATCAGCCCACTCGGCGCGAGGTCGGATTTATCGTACACACTGGTGACGACTATTACCTGATCACCCGAGGCCACCCACCGCCGGGCAAACTCGTAGGCGCGGGTGCTCCAGGAGCCC
>CAYRFI010000187.1:0-2612 GCA_964423595.1 uncultured Thermoanaerobaculia bacterium
CGGCGAGGTGCCGTGCCCGGTGGGGTTTGCGACCTGAGGGGCGCGGACTCGTACTGAAGAGTACGTGGAGCACCCCGAGGCGAGCAAGCGTCGCTGGGTACAGTGCATCGCCGGCCGCAGCAGAAATCTGGTGGAATATGTAGGTTAAGCTACACTCTTCGCCGCAACTCAGGGTCTCAAGAACACGGACGCGCATCCAACGGACGTCGATTTGGGGAGGGGCAATCAATGGAGTTCAGGGATTTCCGAAACGTCCACGAAATGCTCAAAGAAACGGTCAATAGTTTTGGCGATCGCACCGCCTATCGGTCCATCTTCGACGACGGGGAAATGGACGCCGTAAGTTGGAACGAGTTCTACTACGACGTGCGACGGGCGGCCAAGAGCCTTATCGCCCTCGGTGTCGGCAAGAACGACAAGGCGAACATCCTGAGCTACTCCAACTATCGCTGGGTGCTCACCGACCTCGCGCTGGCGAGCATCGGCTCGTGCGCGGTAGGCATCTACCATTCGCTGCTCGCCAAGGACGTCGCCCACATCGTCAGACACTCCGACGCGTTGCTGGTGTTTGCAGAGGACCTGAGTCAGCTCGCAAAGCTGAGGGAGATTCGCGACCAAATCCCCGAGGTCCGCAAGGTGATCCTGTTCTCGGGAACCGCACCCGCGGATGACTGGGTCATGACCTACGAGGAATTCCTCGAGCTCGGAGCGGATATCGCGGAGGAAGCGCTCGAAGAGCGGATTGCCGATGTCGAGGCCAGCGACGCCGCCACCATCGTCTACACCTCGGGCACCACCGGCGTGCCGAAGGGCGCCGTCCTCACCCACGACAACATCACCTTCACCGCGCAGTCCGTGTTTCACTCTTCCGATTCGCAGGACGGCGATTTGACGCTGCTCTTCCTGCCGCTCGCCCACGTCTTCGCCCGCGCCTGCGTGTTCACCGCCCTTTTCACCGGCGCCACGACCGTCTTCGCGCGCAGTATCGATACCATCGCCGAAGATTTCCGGATCGCTCGTCCGCACTGGTTCGCGAGCGTGCCGCGGGTCTACGAGAAGGTCCACACCAGGATCATCTCCGGCGCCCAGGCCAAGGGCGGGCTGGCGCTCAAGATCTTCAACTGGGCGGTCAAGGTGGGCTCTCAGGTCAGCGATCTCAAGGTCGCCAAGAAACCGATTCCTCCGCTGCTCGGACTGAAGTACTCCCTCGCCACCAAGCTCGTCTTCTCCACGGTTCAGGAGGCTCTCGGCGGACGGGTCCGCTGGTGCATCAGCGGCGCCGCGCCGATCAACCCCGAAATCGCCATGTTTTTCCACGCCGCCGGGGTACTGATCCTCGAAGGCATCGGCATGACCGAGAACACCTCCTTCACCAACCTCAACCGTTACGACAACTACCGCTTCGGCTGGGTCGGGCCGACCGGACCGGGGATCGAACAAAAGACCCTGGACGACGGCGAGGTCCTCTACCGCGGCCGCAACGTGATGCGCGAGTACTACAAGATGCCGGCCGAGACCGCCGAGGCCCTGACCTCTGACGGTTGGCAGCACACCGGTGATCTGGGCGAGATCGACGACGAGGGCTTCCTCAGGATCACCGGCCGCAAAAAAGATCTCATCGTCACCGCAGGCGGCAAGAACGTCGCACCGTCGGCCATCGAGGGTCTGATCGCTACCTCGAAGTTCATCTCTCAGGTCTGTGTCATCGGCGACCGACAGAAGTACCTGACGGCTCTGATCACGGTCGACGCAGACAACGTCAAGGCCTTCGCCAAGGAAAAAGGCGTTGCGGCCGAAAGTCTCGAAGAACTGCTGAAGAGTCGGGAGGTCAACGACCTCATCCGCTCGGTAGTCGACGAGAAGAACGCGGAGCTCGCATCCTTCGAGACCATCAAAGATTTCCGGCTCCTCGACGAGTTCTCGATCGAGAATGGCCTCCTGACCCCGACCCTCAAGGTCAAGCGCAACATCGCGATGGAGCGGTTTGCGGACGTGATCGACGAAATGTATCGGGAAGCGTAGCTTCCCGAACTCGGAATTCGGAATTCAGAATTCTTGCGCCCGCCGAACTCGGGCCGGCGCCCGATGGAATGATCCTCTGCCCCTGATCCGTTGTCCCTGCTGTAACGAAACCTGTAGTTGGAGTCGACCATGACCGACGAGTACCCAGGAGAGAAAATCACGATCCGCTTCGACGGCGGCAGGTGCATCCACTCGCGCAACTGCGTGTTGGGTCTACCAAAGGTTTTTCAGGCCAACGTGTCGGGAGAATGGATCAAGCCCGACAACGGCACCGTCGAAGAGCTGATCGCGGTCGCGCGGAGTTGCCCGTCTGGAGCAATCACCTACGAGCGGAATGACGGCGGCGACGCCGAGCGCGCCCCTCACGTCAACGTCATTCGCGTGCATGAAAACGGACCCCTTGCGGTCCACGCCGATCTCCACATCGAGGGGCAGGAACCTCGAACGCGGGCCACTCTTTGCCGCTGCGGCGAGTCCAAGAGCAAGCCCTTCTGCGACGGCTCCCACAAAGAGGCCGGCTTCACCGCCACGGGCGAGCCGGCAACCAAGGAGTCGGTAGCGCTCGAGGCGCGCAACAGTCGGCTCGAGAT
>CAYRFI010000187.1:2622-2867 GCA_964423595.1 uncultured Thermoanaerobaculia bacterium
TGGGCTTCGCCGGCAACGTCGAGATCTGTGCCGGCTCCGGACGCACCCTCAACCGCATGACCAAGGGCGCGCTCTGCCGCTGCGGCCACTCGCAGAACAAGCCCTTTTGCGACGGGTCTCACAAGGCTGCGGGCTTCACGACCGACTAACCTCGGGTCGCCCAGCGAAAAACAGTCAACAGTATCGCGGAGGCAATATGGGTCTTCTCGTCGACGGCAAGTGGAAAGATCAATGGTACGACACCA
>CAYRFI010000188.1:0-2407 GCA_964423595.1 uncultured Thermoanaerobaculia bacterium
CAGGCGAGACGCCTGCACCACAAGAGCGATGAATTGGATATGGGTTGTGGTGCGGGCGTCCCGCCCGCACTTCATCGACGGTGGTGGAATCGTGCAGGCGAGACGCCTGCACCACAAGGGCGATGAATTGGATATGGGTTGTGGTGCGGGCGTCCCGCCTGCCGGGTGGGTGGGTGGAAATCCGGCACTGGCCATCGGCCACCCGCTGACGGCGGGTAGACGCCGCGGCCGTAGGCCGCGCGCAAATCCGAAATTCGAAATCCGGAATTCGAAACCCGAAATCGTTTTCGGAAAAAGACAACGTATGATGGCGGGCGGGGGTGAGCCATGACCATCCAGCTCAACGGCATCCACATCCTCCTCACCTACACCTGCAACTACGAGTGCGACCACTGCTTCGTGTGGGGCGGTCCATTCAAAGAGGGGACACTCACCCTCGACCAGCTCGACGAGATCCTCACGCAGGCATCCGAGCTGCGGACGGTGGAGTGGATCTACTTCGAAGGCGGAGAGCCGTTTCTCTACCAGCCGGTGCTGGTCAAGGCGGTGGAGACGGCGGCCGGCGCCGGCTTCAAGGTCGGCCTGGTCAGCAACGCCTACTGGGCGACCGAGGTCCGGGACGCCGTCGAGTGGCTGCGCCCTCTGGCCGGTCTGGTCCAGGACCTGTCGGTCTCGAGCGACCTCTTCCACCGCTCCGATGAGATGGACCGGACCGCGCGCAACGCGGAAGAAGCTGCCAATCAGCTCGGCATCCCGGTCGGCATCATCTCCATCGCACAGCCGGATGCCGGCACCGGTTCGGTGGTCGGTCAGCTGCCCCTGGGGGAGTCCGGGGTACAGTTTCGCGGCCGGGCAGCGGAAAAACTCGTCAGCGGGATGCCGCTTCTTCCCTGGGAGGGTTTCAGCGAGTGTCCGTGCGAGGACTTCAGGGATCCCGGTCGGATCCACCTCGACCCGCTCGGCAACGTCCACATCTGCCAGGGAATCTCGATCGGCAACGTCTTCACATCGACGCTGAAGGCGATCTGCGAGGCCTATGAACCCGAGGGTCATCCGGTGATCGGACCGCTGTTGGCCGGAGGCCCGACGGAGCTGGTGCGGCGTTACGATCTGCCGCACGGTCCCTCCTACGCCGATGCGTGCCACCTGTGTTACGAGGCGCGGCGCGCACTGCGCGAGAAGTTCCCAGACATTCTCACGCCGGACCAGATGTACGGCGACGCGGAAGGCTAGAACGATATTGTGGTGCGGGCGTCCCGCCCGCACGATCCCACAGTCGCCGAGGATGTGCAGGCGAGACGCCTGCACCACAAATCCTCGCTGACTGTTTCTTCTGGTGGGGCGCGCATCTCGCGTGCCGGGTGGGGGACGGAAAATCCGAAATCCGAAATCTGGCTCGGGTGGGCGAGAATTCCTCATTCCTCATTCCTCATTCCTCATTCCCAATTCAGCTACACTGCCTTGCCATGCCAGGCCGCGCCCGCATCGCCCTGATGACCGCCGCCTTTTTGTGGGCGGTGTCCTTTGTCGCCACCGTGGTGGCGCTTCGGGAGGCGCCGCCGCTGGTGGTCGTGACGCTGCGGTTGTGGATCTCCGCCATCTGTTTTTTGCCGTGGGTCATCGCCACCGGCGGCACAAGGGGTATCGGTCTTCGCGGCATGGGGCGTCTGTTCGTCTTGAGCCTCTTCGGCACCAGCCTCCACTACTCGACGCAGACTGCGGGCCTGCAGTTCACGACGGCCTCCAACGCCTCGCTCTACACGACGACCGGACCGATCACGATCCTCCTGCTGTCGGCCCTCGTGCTCGGCGAGCGCATCACCGCCCGCAAGGCGTTTGGAGTTCTCCTGGCGGTCGCCGGCGTGTTGGTCGTGATGGGCGCCGAGACCTTGACCTCGTTCGAGTTCGGCAACGTCAAGGGCGATCTGTTGGTGCTCATCAGCATCGTGATGTGGGGGCTCTTCACCGTCTTCGGAAAACGCGCCACCGACAAGCTCGGCGCCCTTCGCGTCACCGCATGGGTCACGATCCTGGGCGCCGTGACGATGGTCCCCGCCGGATGGTATGAGGCGCGATCCACGGGATTCACCCTCTCTGCGCTGTCGCTGGAGGGTTGGGCGGCGATCGCCTTCCTCGGGGTCGCCTGCTCGTTCTTTGCGACCCTGCTGTACTTCGTGGCGCTCGGCCTCTCGGAGTCGCAAAAGGTCGGTGTCTACCTCTACACCATCCCACCGATGACCGCGGTGGTGGCTGCGTTTTACCTCGGGGAGGTCATCACGATGAACCTGGTCCTCGGCGCGGTCCTGGTCATCTCCGGCGTTGCTCTCACCGAGAGGGGATAGACGTGAAACCTTTGTGGTGCGGCCGTCTCGGCCGCACATCGTTGAAGGCAGTGGAATCGTGCGGG